>CBFGOM010000091.1:0-25143 GCA_965650385.1 uncultured Oscillatoriaceae bacterium | reverse complement strand
TTATGTTCAAGGTTTAAAAATAGACAAGATTATGTTGAAAAACACCGATTTAGAAGGGCAGAGACCCACGGAATTTTCCGCTTATTGGTCCCTAGACCCACAGATTATTTTTTTGAATCATGGTTCTTTTGGGGCTTGTCCCTTTCCGGTGTTAGAAGCCCAGGAACAGATCCGGCAGCAGCTAGAACGGGAACCTGTACGGTTTTTCGTGCGAGAATTTGAGCCGCTTTTGGATCAAGCGCGGGACCAGTTAGCTCAATTTGTTGGAGTGGATGCGCGGGACTTGGTTTTTGTGCCCAATGCCACCACGGGGGTGAATTCTGTGCTGCGATCGCTGCGCTTGAACCCTGGGGATGAGTTACTCACCACGGACCATGAGTACAACGCCAGTCGCAATGCTTTAGAATTTGTTGCCGATCGCGCCGATGCCCGAATTGTCGTCGCCCCTATTCCCTTCCCGATCGCCTCCCAGCAGGAGATTATCGATGCAGTCATGGGACGAGTCACCGAAAAAACCAAGCTTGTTCTCTTAGACCATATTAGTAGCCAAACTGGATTAATTTTTCCCATTGAGGAAATCATTCAGCAGCTTTCTCAATATGGGATTGAGACTGTGATTGATGGCGCACACGCACCGGGGATGCTACCCCTAAACTTATCAGAAATTGGAGCTACCTACTATAGCGGTAATTGTCATAAATGGTTATCTGCACCAAAAGGGGCGGCATTTTTGTACATTAGAGGCGATCGCCAGCAGCAAATTCGACCTCTGACCATTAGTCATGGGGCCAACTCCCCCCGGACCGATAAATCTCGGTTTCAACTGGAATTTGATTGGACGGGAACTGGGGACCCCTCGGCTTATTTATCTGTCCCTACTGCCATTCAGTTTATGGGGTCCCTTCTGCCTGGGGGGTGGCCCGAGTTAATGTCAAGAAACCATCAGCTTGTTTTGGCGGCAAGGCAGATGCTGTGCGAGACCCTGGGAGTTGAGATACCCGCCCCCTCAGACATGATTGGATCAATGGCTTGTATTCCAATTTCTGATGGATCGGTAGATGAATTACATGATGAATTGTTTGATCGTCATCAGATTGAATTACAAGTGATGCCTTGGCCGAAATCTCCTCAACGGGTCATCCGAATTTCGGCTCAGATTTACAATAATTTCGAGCAGTATCAACAGTTGGCAGCAGTGTTGCAGCAGGTACTCAAATGATTCAACCTAAACCTTCTATAAGGTTGATGGGATCACTTCTGCAAAGCCTTTAAACTGGTCTTGTCTCCATTTTGCATCGAGATGGCGATCGCTTTTCACCTCTAAAACTCGAATACCCGAACTCGGTAAAGGATTTAACAGCAATTCTAATTGATGCCAAGACTCAATGATTTGATGTTCGATATCATAAACAGCACATAAGTGAGCAAAATTGATATTTTGGGGAGTGGCAAAAAATTCGGTGAAGGGCGGGTCAAATTGGGCAATGGGTAACATTCCAAAAATGCCACCACCGTTATTGTTGATTAAAATGATGGTTAAATGTCCTTGAAAATATTGGCGGATTAAAAACCCATTGGTATCATGTAAAAGGGCTAAATCTCCGGTCAACATGACACTACTTTGATGGCGATGGGCGATGCCTAAGGCGGTGGATAATGTTCCATCAATGCCATTTGCGCCTCGGTTGACGAAGGGTCGAATATGGCGGTTGCCCGGTTTCCAGAAATATTCGATATCTCGGACGGGCATACTATTGGCAATAAATAGGGGAGTTTCTGGGGGTAACTGTTGGGAAATCAGCCATGCGACTTTGGGTTCAATTAGGTCGGGAATGGATGAGAGGGTGGTATCGATTTTCTCTCTAGTTTGGCGTTCAGAATCACACCATTGTTGTAGATAGGCGGTGGGGGAAGGAGTTGCTGGGAGGGGATTTAAGCTGGCGGCAAGGGAGGCGATCGCCATTCGTAAGGGAATCGTGCGACCATGTAGGGGGTCAAGGTTGCGATCGCTCTCGGTGACTAAAAAGGTTAGAGGTTGGGTGGTTTCTAGCCAACTGCGAAGGGTTTTGCTGGTGGGTAATTCCCCAATTTGAATTGCTATTTCTGGGGTGAGATTCGAGGCTGTTTGGGGATTTCTGAGGATAAAATCATAGGTAGAAATTAAATAGGGATTGAGGTCGGCATAATTGCGAAGGGGGGATAATCCTTCGGCAAGAACCGGCCAATTTAAGGTTTTAGAAAGATGGGCGATCGCCTGACAATAGTTTCTCGGATTTTGGGGTTGGGCGACGCCAGCGATGATAATTCCCTGTTGGCAATTTTGCCATTGTTGGAGAGGGAATCGAGGGGATGGGGGAGATGGGGGGGATGGGGGAAGATGGGTAAAGAATTGTTCCAGTGGGAAGGTTGTTGCTAAATGGGTGGCTTCGGGTTCTGGTAAAGGGGCTAAGGGGTCGCGAAAGGGGAGATTCAAATGGACGGGACCGGGAACGGGAAATAAGGTTTTTTCCCAGGCATGAATCAGGGTTTGGCGGAGATAGCGCAGTTGTTTGATTTCTAAAGATGGCGTGGCTAATTCCGTTTGCCAGTTGGGATAATGTCCATAGAGTTTAATTTGGTCGATGGTTTGCCCGGAATGGCAATCCCGCAGTTCTGGGGGTCGGTCTGCGGTTAAAATTAATAAGGGAACGCGGCTTTCTTTGGCTTCTATAATTGCAGGATAAAAATTTGCTCCAGCGGTTCCGGAGGTACAAACTAAAACAACGGGTTTGCCCGTTTGTTTGGCTTGTCCTAATGCAAAAAAACTGGCCGATCGCTCATCTAAAATGGGGATGGCTTCAACCTCTGGATGACTGGCAAAAGCAACGGTTAAGGGGGTGGAACGGGAACCGGGACAAATCACTGCTGTGGTTAATCCTAGGCGTTGCAATGTCTCGACTAAAATAGAAGCCCAAACAGTATTGGTATTGCGGAAATCTATTGGCATTCTTAAGGGGAAAAGGAATCCTAATGGTCCCGTTGATTGAGGTTAAACTAAGGCTTTTAACAGGGTTTTGAGTTTGAGTTGCACTTCGGCTAATTCTTTGTCTGGGTCGGACCCAGCAACAATTCCCGCCCCCGCATATAATCGGGCGCGATCGCCTTCAATTAAAGCCGACCGAATGCCCACAATAAATTCACAGTTCCCATAGCCATCAATCCAGCCTAATGGGGCGGCATATAAGCCGCGATCAAAGGCTTCATAATGGCGAATTTCTTGACAAGCGGTATCCCGGGGAACCCCAGCCACGGCGGGAGTGGGATGGAGGTCTGCTAAAATGTCTAAGGGATGAATTCCGGGGGGTAAGGTGGCTTGAATAGGAGTCCAGAGATGTTGAATATTGGACAATTGTAATAACAACAATTGTGGGGGGACGCTGGGAGTTAGCCCTAAACGAGTCAGGCGATCGCAGATAAAATCAATCACCACTCGATGTTCATGAATTTCTTTCTCACTGGATAACAGCAGTTTGGCTAATTCTGCATCTTCTCCTGATGTTTTACCCCGTGGGGCCGAACCCGCTAAAGCATCAGTGGTTAATTGATGTTTATAAATAGACAGCAAACGTTCGGGACTGGCTCCAATAAAATTCGTTCCGCCGCCGTTTCCGGTGGCAAAAGTGTAGCAATCCGGATACAGTCTGCGTAAATTATTCAGGGATTTGGCTAGGTTAATCGGACGGGGAAAGTTTAAATCAATGGCATCGGCTAAAACGATTTTATTTAAAGTTTTGTTGTTAATCCGGTTCAGGGCGGAATAAACAGATTTTCTAAAATTTGCAGTGGGTTTAAAATGGTGATTTTGTAAAGCTTGGTTGGGGAAATTTACCGGGTCTAGCCAGCGAGAATTGGCCCAGCGAATTTGGGTGAGTTTATTACATAAATCTTGATGTAAGGCTTTAATATTATCCCGCGCAGATAGGGAAAAGTTGGCGACAAACACCGAACGGTTGTGACATCGGGCGACTTGCCACCGGGGTAATAACACCGTAGCGCAAGGAAAGGCCGATTCTGGGGGGCGCAGGTCGTCAAAAAAGGTGAAGTTACAAAAAAAGTGGGGTCCCGCAAATGGCAGGTCCGTGGCCCCGGTGGTAATGGTATTTGCCAGACAGGATTGGATAAAGGTTTGTGCTTTGCCAAATCTGGCGGAACCCGAGGGGACATGAAAGGTGATTGCTGCCCCGATCGCCGCGATCGCTTCCCCTTTATTGCCATTTTCAAAATAAAAATGTGGGTCCTCCGGTTGGGCGATCGCCTGTAAAACCGCTAGGGGGTCCAGAGGGGGAAGTTCCAGGGACAGGGTGGCAATCTGGGGGCATTCTTTCTCAACGGATACCTGCTGACAAGCAACAAGGAACTGATAAAGATCCTTGCGGTCTGGCTTCATGTTGGTATCAGACGGTACAACTAGCATGGAGGAAAGGATGGCTTCTTGGGCTGGTTGGGGGAAATCACCCCCGGTTTACGGCGGGTACCCTCAAAAGTACCTCCTATCTATCTAACCATCGCACGGTTCCCACGGACACGCGCACTTGATGGGGACATCTACCCGGTACAATAGATCCCGCATTCTCAGCATTGTATGTCACTGAGGGATTTACAGGGGGTTCAATGAAGTTGCCACCAGGCCCTAGGGTACCGTTTTTTCTGCAAGCGCTACAAATGATTGCCAATCCGATCGCCTATCTGGAACGGAATGCCAGTCGCTATGGTGACCCTTTCACCCTGCATTTATTGGGAGGAAACTCTCCCCCGGTGGTGTTTTTGAGTCATCCGGAAGGGATTCAACAGATTTTCACTTCGGCAGCAGGGGCGTTTGAGTTAGGGAAAATTACGGACCCGTTTCGCCCCCTCACTGGATCCCAATCCCTGATTATGCAGGATGGGGTCAAGCATCAAGGGACGCGCCAGCTTTTGATGCCGCCTTTACATGGGGAACGGTTGCAAGGGTATGGCAACCAGATTTGTGATATTACCTCCGAGGCGATCGCCCATTGGCAACCGGGTTCTAATCTGAATCTGCGTCAGGCCCTGTCCGCGATTTCTCTAAAAACAATTTTGCGGGTGGTGTTTGGCATGAACCCTGGGGAACGAGCCCACCAACTCGAACTCCTCATCGAACCCTTCTTAGAGTCGGTGAACTCGACCCTTAACTCGGTGCAGTTTTTTTGGAATCCGTTACAGCAGGATTTGGGTCCCTGGAGTCCTTGGGGGAAATTTCTGCGCCAACAGCAGGAAATTGACGCGTTAATTTATGCCGAAATTCGCGATCGCCGGGGTCAAACTGATGGCAGTGATGTCCTTTCTATGCTGATGTCAGCGCAAGATGAAGCGGGAAAGGGGATGGGAGAACAGGAATTGCGCGATCAGTTGATTACTCTGCTGTTGTTGGGTCATGATACGACAGCATCCGCCCTGACTTGGGCGTTTTATTGGATTCATCAGGATTCCGAGGTGCGATCGCAGTTGGTGGCGGAACTGGATAGTCTGGGGAGTCACCCCGACCCGATGGCAGTGGCGCAATTGCCATTTCTGCAAGCGGTTTGTCAAGAGGCCCTGCGTCTGTATCCGATCGCCTTGATTTCTCAACCTCGGGTGGTGAAAAAATCAGTAGAAATTCAGGGGTATGAATTTGCACCGGGGACTGTGTTGGTTCCTTGCATTTATTTAGCCCATCGGCGTCCGGAGGTGTATCCGGAACCCTTAGCATTTAAGCCTCAGCGGTTTTGCGATCGCAAGTTTTCACCTTATGAATATTTTCCTTTTGGCGGTGGGAGTCGCAGTTGTATCGGCATGGCCCTAGCCATGTATGAGATGAAGTTGGTCCTGGCAACGGTCCTCTCCCGCTATGAATTGGCCCTGTGTGATCGGGGACCAATTCGCCCTCACCGTCGGGGGATTACCTTTGTCCCTTCGGCTAATTTTCAATTGGTGGTGAGACAGAGGCGATCAGGTGTTTTGTCCGCAGCGATGGGATAGGACCCAATCCGGTACTCATACCAAAACCGATTTTTGAGAACCGGATTTGGGATGAGACCACCGGACTCTCTATTAATTCTTAATTTTTATTTCATCCTCTCAGACTTTTCTATCCGCCATCGTAAAATGATGGGGCTGGTTGGAAGAATAATAGGAATAATCAATGACAACTCAGACCATTCAGCCCTCGAATTACAAGTTATGGTTAGCTGCTATTAAACCTCCCATGTATAGTGTGGCAATTATGCCAATTTGGGTGGGAACGGCGGTGGCTTGGTATGAGCATCATTCCCTGAACTGGTCGATATTTTCTACCTTTATCAGTTCGGCAATTTTAATTTTGGCCTGGGAAAATCTTAGCAATGATGTGTTTGATTCGGATACAGGAATTGACAAAAAAAAGTATCACTCTTTAGTCAATTTAACTGGTAATAAATCTTTAATTTTTTGGGCAGGCAACTTTTGTTTAGCCCTGGGTATTTTAGGAATTGGGGCAGTTTGTTGGTGGCAAAAAGATTTAACCGTCTTGGGATTGATTCTGGTTTGTTGTTTTTTGGGCTATATGTATCAGGGTCCCCCATTTCGATTGGGCTATCAAGGATTGGGTGAATTTCTTTGTTTTTTTGCCTTTGGTCCTTTGGGGGTTTCGGCGGCTTATTATAGCCAGGTTCAGAATTGGTCTAGTCTGAGTTTATTGGCTTCTATTGTGGTGGGAATTGCCACAACGTTGGTATTATTCTGTTCCCATTTTCACCAAGTTGAGGACGATTTAGCCGCTGGGAAGCGATCGCCTTTGGTTCGCATGGGGACTCTTCAGGGTGCTCAACTCTTACCCTGGTTTTGTGGGAGTATTTTCGCAATTACAGGGCTGTTGGTTGCCCTGGGTAGTTTCCCAGTTTGGACGCTACTCAGTTTTGCGGGGTTGCCTTCGAGTCTGAAACTCTGCCGTCATGTGGCGACTTATCATGACAGTCCGGAAAAAGTGAGTAACTGCAAATTTATTGCGATCGCGGTTCATTTTTGGAGTGGGTTGTTGTTGGGAATTGGATTTATCTTGTAAGAAGACTTCCCAATTATCCGATTTTTAAATAGGGGTAGGGGACGGTTTTGCCGTTCCCTTAATGATGATAAAGTGTCTAGTTTGTATAAGTTTAATTATAAAATTTTTGGGAATTTTAAAAACCCTCCCATTATTTTTTTACATGGTTTTATGGGGAGGGGAGATAATTTTAGGCAATTAATTCAGCATCTCCAAGATAAATTTTGTTGTGTGATAGTGGATTTGCCTGGACATGGTAAAACGCAGGTTTTGGGGGAAGATGACTGTTATCGAATGTCTCCTACTGCCCAAGGATTAATTGCGTTATTAGATGAGTTAAATATTTCTAAATCGTATTTGTTGGGATATTCAATGGGAGGGCGATTGGCTTTGTATTTAACCCTACATTTCCGGGACCGCTTTGAGAAAGTGATTTTAGAATCCGCTTCACCGGGTTTGCAGTCTGACGAGGGGCGATCGCAACGTCGTCAGCGGGATGAAATTCTCGCCCAACAGTTGGAAACCGAGGATTTTTACTCCTTTTTAAGCCAGTGGTATCAGCAACCTTTGTTTGATTCAGTTCGCCATCATCCTAACTTCGATCGCCTCTTCCAGAATCGCTTGCAAAATCAACCCCAACTCTTAGCAATTTCCCTGCGACAGATGGGAAGCGGCAGCCAACCTTCTCTCTGGGAACTGCTGCCGTCTCATTCCGTTCCCCTGCTGTTACTGGTGGGAGAATGGGATCGTAAATTTCAAGAAATTAATCACAAAATTACTCAAGTCTGTCCTGTTGCCCAACTGGAAATTATCCCTGATAGCGGGCATACGATCCATTGGGAAAATCCTTCTGCCTATCTCAAATCAGTGATAAAATTCTTTTCAAGTTAGGGTGATCACCCCTTCATCAGGAGGGGTTTGGTGAAACGGATGGGATGGGTATCCCCCACTGGCTGATAATTTCCTCCCTCTTTCATGGCAATCGCATCAAATTATGAATTATAAATTCGAGTTTCGTCCCTATCAACGCAAGTTTAAACGCCCTCTGCAAACCAGTCACGGGACTTGGGAAATTCGGGAGGGAATTATTTTGCGCCTAACTGCTGATAATGGGAAGATTGGTTTTGGGGAAATTGCACCCATTGGCTGGTTTGGTTCAGAAACCCTGTTAGAAGCTTTAGAGTATTGTCAAACTCTGCCGGATCTGATTAGCGATCGCACAATTTTTTCGATTCCTCCAAACTTACCCGCTTGTCAATTTGGCTTAGAATCTGCCTGGGAGTCGGCTACTTTAAAAACACAGTTCAAATCAGCTTTTTCGGAAGACAAAACTCCTGCCTCTAAAGCAAACTATAGTGGATTGTTGCCCGGGGGAGAAGGGGCGATTCTGGGGCGTCAAATCCTCTGGATGCAAGGGTATCGAACTTTTAAATGGAAAATTGGTGTTTTGCCATTCCAGCGAGAAGTTCGGATTTTACAGGAACTGGTTCTCGCCTTGCAGCAAGGGACTAGCGATCGCCCGGTTTCTTTGCGTCTGGATGCCAATGGAGGACTGAGTTTGGCGGAAGCTGAAGCATGGCTACAAATTTGCGATCAACTGGGGGGAATTATTGAATATCTGGAACAACCGCTGCCGGTGACGGAGTTGGAGGCGATGATGGAGTTAGAAACTCGCTTTTCTACAGCGATCGCTTTAGATGAATCTGTTGCTACTTTGTCCCAAATGCAATCGGTTTACCTCCAAGGGTGGCGGGGAATTTATGTGATTAAACCCTGTATTGCCGGTTCTCCTTCGGAATTGCGGCAATTTTGCAATTTAAATAAAATTGATGCAGTTTTTTCTTCGGTATTTGAAACAGAAATTGGTCGCAAAATTGCTTTAAAATTAGCATCCGATATTCAAAATTCTAGCCCTCGCGCCCTGGGGTTTGGGGTGGACCATTTATTAGAATCTGATAAGGCTTTAGAACTCTTATGGTAGAGTTATTTTTGGAAACATTCCCAAAACTTAACCGGGTAGCTATCCCAAGCAACCCAAGGGGCCAGGGTTGGCAAACATCCGATTTAATAGCTTGGATGGAGAAAGAGACGGGACCGTTAGGGACGACTGCCTTGCAGTTTTTTTCTGAGTTAACTCAGCCTAAAATTCCCCAGACTCTGTTACTAGCAGAACGAGATCCGGTAAGATTTTTAGCGGGTTTTATTGCAGCGGTTGCCGCCGATTGTCCCCTGTTTTTAGGCAATCCCAATTGGGTTGATCACGAATGGCGATCGGCGATTCAACTCATTCAACCGGACCGCATTTGGCATCAGGGACAGGACTTTCCGGGAAAAGCTTGCCAACATTCACGGAAGACTATCCCTTCAGGAATTATGATTCCTACGGGAGGTTCCTCGGGTCAAGTGCGTTTTGCTATTCATACTTGGGAAACTTTAATGGCATCGGTGGTTGGATTTACCCAGTATTTCCAACTCCCTACAGTTAACTCCTGCTGTGTGTTACCCCTGTTTCATGTCAGCGGTTTGATGCAATTTCTCCGGTCTTTGACTAGCGGCGGAACGTTTATTCATGTTTCTTCTTATAAAACCATTATAGAGCAAACAGCTTCTAAAATCAACCCGAAAGATTTTTTTATTTCCCTTGTACCCACACAATTAAATCGCCTCTTACAAACGCCGGAATCTGCCCATTATTTATCCCAGTTTCAGACCGTTTTGTTAGGGGGTGCACCAGCATGGCCGGAATTATTAGAACGGGCAAGACAGTACCTTATTCCCCTCTCTCTCACCTATGGGATGACGGAAACTGCATCACAAATTGTTACCCTAAAACCGGCAGATTTTCTAACAGGCAATCAGAGTTGTGGACGCCTGTTACCTCATGCCAAAATTACGATTAAAAATTCCGAAGGGAAAGCGGTGAAAGTCGGGGAAACGGGGATGATTACTATCGAAGCTGATTCTTTAGCGAAAGGGTATTATCCCGAGGAAAATGGTGCTTTTGAATTTAATGCGTTTCAATCTGATGATTTGGGGTTTATAGATAAAGCAGGGTATTTAACTGTGGTAGGACGCCACAGTGATAAAATTATTAGTGGGGGTGAAAATATTTACCCGGCAGAAGTTGAAGCCGCAATTCTAGGGACGGGTTTAGTAGAAGATGTCTGTGCGATCGCCGTACCCGATCGCGATTGGGGTCAAGTGGTAACAGCGGTTTACGTTCCTAGGGGCGGAGTCGAGTCTGAGGCGATCGCCTCGTTACTCACCGATACTTTATCACCCTTTAAACGTCCAAAATATTGGGTACAACTAGATAGGTTACCTCGGAACAATCGTGGAAAAATCTCCCGCAGTATGCTTCAAGAAAAGGTCTTAACTCAACTCAAGCCTCTATTGATACCGTAAAAGGAAACCTATTTAAACCTCAGTAATTCGGGTTCCCCAGGGAGATAGAATCATTACTGAAATTCAGGGAATTATCTTAACCTTCGCGCATGACATGGGGAAATTCCATGTGATAAACCTGTTCCCAAAGATATTTAACATAAGACTGATTAGACGGCACAATTCTGCGATCATAAGCCAAATCGGCTGCCGCCCGATCTAAAATTCGCACATCAATGGGGTTGAGTCGTTGCCGTCTTTTACTCGAACTGAGTAACCAGACAATTTGAAACATCGTTTCTGGGGCAGCAGTGGTGTTCGGATTTGACCAGGCCCTTGCTAACGGCTGACTCTCGTTACTCTCATTAATGCGATCGGTCCGGTCCCAATAGCCTAATTGCCGAATCTGTTCGTAAAGTTCCTGTTCGATTTTCATTATTGCTAAGTGTTCTACAAGGAAAGTATCGTGGGCGCTCGGTCGAGTCCACGGTGTTCTTATTGAGATATAGTTATAATATTAAACTTTGATTAAAACAGTATTAAGATTTACAAATTTTTGTGTATTTTTAAAAATTTTTACCGTCAGTTGGACCACCTCTCAATCCAGTGAATCATTGCTGGAGTCAGGGGTTGGCGGGTTCGGCGTTGGGGATCAATGGAAACGTGTTCAGTTCGCGCTTTTGCCAAGGGGCGTTCTCTCGGCATTAAGGTGGGCTGGATTGAGTAGGTAATTTCAAAGCGATCGCCGGTGAGGGCGCAAGGGGTAAGGGCGATCTCCACTTCGTCCCCACAAAAGAGGGGCTGAAAAAAGTCAATACTCGCATGAACAATCGGAATGGCTGCCTGGGGGTTATTAAAAAAAGTTCGTAACTCTATCCCCGTTGCCATCAGGGATGCCTCATAAGCTTCATGACAGATGGAGAGAAGATTGGCAAAATAGACGACCCCAGCCGCATCAGTATCAGCAAAACGAATTGTACGAGAGTAAGCAAAGGACATGGGCGGTTTGATTGAACACATTGACATCCAGAATAGCTGATCGCCGTCCCGGTTTTCACCTCTATCCAATGGGTTCTAATCTTTAAGGCGATCGCCAAAATACTGGGCATATAACCGACATCTGGGAGTGCAATAATTGCCCGTCATTTTAACTAATCCCATACTCTGTAATTTAAACCCTTGTTCCGCAGGCAATCGGACCGGATCTATCTGTGAAACCACTGCTTTCATCGCTTGAGGCAACGGCGGATATTTGTCTAAATTCCACAAATGCCGACGCAGGTGATCCCCATATAATCCGATTTCTGTCGGTGATTCTTGGACTAATTGAGTCAGGGTGACATCTTCTCGGGCAATATGATAGAGGGCTAATCGCACTAAATAGGGATGTCCTCCGACTAATTCCATTAAGGTTTCCACCTGATTGCTATGCCAATTGAGATGATGTCTTTGGGCTAATTCCATGACTTGGGCAGGGGTAAATTCGGGTAATTCAATGGGTAATCCCACATTAAAGGGAGATTTGTTGATATCTAAGGGGATGTAAACTTCGCTGGAATATACGACAATCAAGCGAAACTGTTTCCAAATATCTCGGCGTTTGGCTTCTTCATGTAGCGATCGCAATAATCCAAAGAAGTCATCCGCAATTTCGGGAAATTCAAACAGGCGATCGACTTCATCTAATCCTAGAGTGAGGGGACTGTTGAGTTCGGGGAGTAAATATTGCTCAAAATAAGCCTTGCAACTTTGGTTACTACCGATCGCCTCAGCTAACTGGGAATACTTTGCTAATCGGTCTAAATCTAATCGGTCCAATTCCAAGCTAACGCTGGCATAAAACCATTGTAAAAAGGTATCTAAGCTGTTAAATACTCGGCGATCGGCAAGCTGCAAACTCACCGCTACAGTTTGCGACCCCTCTCGTTCCGCATGATGTAAAATCCGTGCCATTAATGATGTTTTACCCATCTGTCGCGGGGCTTTAATTCGGATTAATGCCCCGGGTTGAGCGATCGTTTCATAACAGCGGGATTCAATCGGAGGGCGATTGATATAAAATTTAGAAGTAATTTCTACTTGTCCTTCCGGCAATTCTGGAGGGGCGACAGGAAAGGGAATATCGGCTATTCCCCCGGATAACTGATTGACCTTAAAAGGTAGCCCTTGAACTGCCCAAGGATAACCAGAACCCAAAGCAATACGCCCTTCGGCTAACAAGCTAATTAAGTCAGCAATCATCGCTTTTGTATCCTCCTCATTCCGCAATTGCCAGAGTTGAATTCCCTCTAGTAAATGCTGTAATTCAAGAGGAATCGAGGGAGTGGGCTCTAGGTTCAGATAAATCGGTAATATCGCCAGTTTTGATGGCGTCATCCTCTGTAAATCTCGCCCTTGTTGGATTTGTTCCCAGACTAATTCGCTTTGTAAGCTGTTAGGAGATAAGAGTAAAAGTAAGTAATCAAAGGAGTCAAGGGGGAGTGTATAGTCTTGCAGGGAGGGGGTTTTGTTCAGGGTTATTTGGGGTAAAACAACCTGATGCCCTGCGGTGCTTAAAGCTTTGTAAAATTGCAGAGAAAGGGAGGAAGAAGGCGCGCGATCGCTAATTAAAATTTTCCAAGAGTGGAGAGATTCTGGTAGCGGCAAAGCGTTATCTTCAAAATCGGCAATATCTCGCCATTCCCGCGCTAAAACCCGGCACAGTTCGATAAAATTTGCAAAATCAACAGGTTTACCATTTAAGAAATTGCTCACGGTAGATTGGGCGAACCCTAACTCTTCTGCGAGGATTTTTTGACTGGGAAATCCATGCCGTAACAATGAGGATTTGAGAGTAGAAATACAGGAAGAACGCACCTTAAGGGATCGGGGCATAATGGCGATAACCAGAAGACACCATCTTGATTTTAAACGCCAGTGTTCCTAAAGTCGATGAGAACTCGATGAAGTTTCAAATAAGTCAGAGGGGTACTCGCAGAGGAAATTCCTAGAATGAATAAGAGTAAACCCCAAGAGGACCGGTGCCCTCGGTGACATCAAAGAACAGGGACATGAGATGATTGTTGTTGAAAAAACCTCCACTCAACTGAAACTCCGCTATCGCCCTTATTTTGCTTGGCTAATTTCTGGGAGTTTGATTCTGGGACTGCCATTTCTCTTGTTGGTAGTTGGTTCTTTGTTAAGCTGGATTTTTCATCTTTGGTGGATACCCTTACTATTATTATTGACTATCACCTTTAACAATTTTATCCTGGTTTGCTGGGGTTCAGTGGTTACTTGTACCCTAGATAAAGCCTGCGATCGCCTGACTTTGAAGTACCATCGGGCGATGATGCCTAAACAAATTGAATATTCTCTCGCTGAAATCCGGGATGTTGTCATCGAATCTCGGCGGTGGGAGAGAGATATTCCCCTAGACTTTCAGATTGTCTTTTTTTTAAAAAATGGGGAATTTCTCCCTTTAGAAGGGGTAAGTTCTAGTTGGCAAACTCATCAAGAAACCGTCACATTCATTCGCCTTTTTCTAGGTTTACCCCAGCCCAATTTATTCAAAGGATAAAAATTTCAGGAGTGAGGCAGTATTCAATTTTCTAACTAGAGTCCGGATCCGGCTGTATGCTAGACCCAAATTCTAACCGCCGGGGGCAGTCTCTTAATGAAATTTAAACATTTCAGAAGAATTAGGAACTCAATTTTCTGATATAATAAATCCAAAAAATGGATTTATTTAGAAATCAATGTCTGCAAAAAAAGAAACAACCACCCTAATTATAGCCCTAATAATCGCCCTGGGGTTGATGGGTGCTTCAGTCTGGTGGCTGACGAAAGAGTTAAACTGGGGAAAAAAGGTCTTGACGGACTCGGAAACTCCCACCCCATCCGAGGGAATTGTTAATTCTGGGGGAGAATCTTACCCCGAAACTTTAGCAGAAGTCCAGAACGTTCCTAGAGGATTATTTAGTCACGGGGGGAGTACCACTTGGGTATCCATTCGAGTGGCGGTAGACCCGGCAATTCAAACAGTTTGGCCGCAGTTTCAACTCCGCTATACTGACCCGCCCAGAGGTGCACCGAGTTCGGGAACCGGAATTCAAATGCTATTAGATAATCAACTGACCTTTGCGATGTCGGCTAGACCGATTTCTGATGAGGAATATCAAAAAGCGAAGGATAGAGGCTTTACCCTGAAAGAAATTCCTGTTGCCATTGATGGGATTGCGATCGTGGTTCATCCCTCGTTACAGATTTCTGGACTTACCATCGAACAATTTGATGCAATTTATGCGGGAAAAATTACCAATTGGAATCAAGTAGGGGGACCAGATTTAAAAATTCAACCCTACGGTAAAATCGACCGCGATCCAGCCGATTCTAATATTATTTTAACCTCCACCACTACGGAAGCCTTAAGGGGAGTCGGTTCAAATCCGGGTGGAATTTATTGGGCTTCTGCACCTTTGTTGGTGTCTCAATGTATGGTAAAAGCTTTACCTGTGGGACGGACTGCTAATAACTTTGTCGCCCCTTATAAATTGCCCTTTGTTCCGGTTTCAGAATGTCCTCAACGACGCAATGAAGTCAATTTAGATGTATTTAGAACAGGAGAATATCCTTGGAGTCGGCGATTGGTGGTGGTGGTTAAAGAAAATGGACAAATTGACCAACAAGCAGGGGAAACGTATGCCAAATTTTTGTTAACCGAACAGGGGCAAGAATTAATTAGGAAAGCAGGATTTGTGAGTTTACGCTAAAACCGAAGTCGATAGAAACTCGAAGGGAACTCAAATAACTCAGCGTGGATCTCAGTCCATCCCCGGATGTAATGAGAAAGACAGCAAATCGAGTTGGGAGGAAGTTCCAGTGGTAACCGATTTTTCTGCGATCGCATTACTAACCATGCCGATACAGACTGCAATGACTAGCGTCTATTGCTTGTTGCCGATGCCTGTAAGTCCGCCCACCTGGTGGATGCCCCTATGTTGAAGGACTCTATCCCATTAGATAACAGAACTTTTGACTGTCCAGGTCATTATCTCAAGGATGAAAAATGTTTAACGATCTCGTTACGTTCCTTGCTGTTGTGGCTATCTTCTATGCTTTGGGAGTTTTTGTAGTAACTCGCTCAATTTCATCGGCGGCTTTAATGCTGGCAAACGCTTTTTTTAGCTTCAGCCTTAGTTGGAGTTGGCAAATGCTTAAGCATCCAGATTCTCATGGCTCTCCATTTCCGGGCTTTATGATGTTCAATCTGATACTATTCACCTTATTGTACATGAGCTTTAGGAGTAGCACTTGCCATATTTTTAAACCCCTTAGAAACAAGCAAAATTACAAAGTTGCCAAAATAGCGAGTTTCTTGATTCCATTTTTATTGATTTTGATTTGCTGGATTCCTTCTTCTGCATATTTTTACATGAGAGCCGGTGAGGCATGGCAAGAAAGAGCCAGTAAATCATATTTGTTTAGGTTAAATAGTTCTTCTGGTTTTTACTATAGGGATCATAAAAGTTTTCCAAAATCTATAAGGGAACTTGACCCATATTCTGAATGGAGTCGTTTACCATTACCTGAAACCAATTATACTTATGAAATGCAAGGGTATTCAGATCGGGTTATTAGTTATGCAATTGCGCCTAACGAGAGAACTAAAAGCTATATAGCCGGAGTCTATTTTTCTCCGAATTTTACTTTAGATAATGATGAAAATGCCGTAGAAGGTTTCGAGTTTTTAAAGTCAGTTGTCTGCATTGCCAACTCTCCCGGTGCCATTCGACTAGCCGAACCAATCGTAGAATCGAACTCAGTCAGATGTAATGCTGGCAGCACGGAAGCGATTGAGTTTCTTGATGATTGAGCGTAAGCTGACGATCGCCAGAAACTCGAAGGGAACTCAAATAACTCAGCGTGGATCTCAGTCCATCCCCGGATGTAATGAGAAAGACAGCAAATCGAGTTGGGAGGAAGTTCCAGTGGTAACCGATTTTTCTACGATCGCCCTACTAACCCTGCTGATACAGAATGCAACAATCAGTCTATCTGCCTTGTTGCCGATGCCTGTAAGTCCGCCTAGCTGGTTAAGGCCCCTATTTTGGGGGCTAACGGGTGTGAGTTTTTGTGCGATCGAGTTAGGGGTCCGAAAATATTTTGGTCATAAATATAAGGCGATCGCCTTAATCATGGGAATTACCGCCCTGATTATGGTCCTGGGGTCTTCCTGGGTACTGATGGTAGTTCGATTTAAGTGGCAGGTTTTGTATTGGATGGGATTGTCTACGGTTTCGGTGATTTGGTTACGTCCAATGTTTATCAAAAGCAAAAGGGCGATCGCCGTTCCAGATGCAACCGAAGCGAGAACCCTATCCCCTATCTTACCTGGGGAAGTCGGGCGGGTCCTTTATGAAGGCAGTTCCTGGCCCGCACAATGTGATGTTCGGGACTTAGCGATCGCTGCTAACCAAAAAGTGTATGTCTTACGCTGCGAAGGCAACACCCTCATTGTGATTCCTCAACAGCTTTTTCATGCTTAGGATTTATACATTGCGTTCATCCCTTCAGTTCAACCCATCAGGAGTTTTATCATGTACGAAACCTTATTTTTCATTTTTCTGGCTGTAACCGGAACCTCTTTAGCCGGTAGCGTTAAAATCATCAAACAAGGGGATGAGGCTTTAGTGGAAACCCTGGGTAAATATGATGGCAAAAAACTCAAACCCGGACTCAATTTTATGATTCCGTTTTTGGAACAAGTCGCCTATCAAGAAACCAATCGCGAACAGTTTCTGGATATTCACCCTCAAACTTGCATGACCCGGGATAACATTTTGATTAGCGTGGATGCGGTGGTTTATTGGCGGATTTTAAACATAGAGAAGGCTTATTATAAGGTTAAAAACCTTCAGGCTGCAATGGTCACTTTAGTCACCACCTTAATTCGCTCAGAAATGAGTAAATTAAAACTAGAACAAACTTTTATGGCCCGTAGTGAGGTGAATGAATTACTCTTACAGCAACTCGATATCGCTACAGAACCTTGGGGAATCAAAGTGACCCGAGTCGAGTTGCGGGATATCATTCCCTCCGTATCCGTGAGAGAAGCAATGGAATTGCAGATGTCCTCAGAACGCAAAAAACAAGCAGCAATTCTTACCTCAGAAGGACAACGAGAAGCAGCTATTAATAATGCTAAAGGGGAAGCAGAGGCCCGAATTGTACAAGCAAAAGCAAGGCAACAAGCGGCACTTTTGCAAGCAGAAGCGCAACAACAGCAACAAGTGTTAAATGCTAAAGGAACTGCGGAAGCTGTCTCGACCCTTGCCAAAACCCTAGAATCTGACCCTTACGCTACGGAAGCAATGCAATTTTTATTGGCTCAAACTTATCTGGATTTGTCCCTTAAAATGGGTGGAGAACCAAAGGGAATCATCCCTGACCCACGACAAATCCCTGCAACTTTAGATGGGGTGCGATCGCTGGTCTCCCAGCAAGGGAATGGCAAAGTTAAGCACTTGTCTTGACAAGTCTAAAAGTTGGGATAGAATCGGGAGAATTAGGGGTAAAGCTATCCTTAATTCTCTGATTTGGTATTCTGTTGTTTCCTAAGTTTCAATTGGGAGTAGATCCAACCATGAGTGACCCAATCGCTAAAGGTGATGATTCAATCTGGAATAAAGGATTAGGCTACTTAATTTTGTTGGGATTAATGGGAGGGGTATTCATTTTTTTCTTATCCACAGATTCTTCTAATGTGAATCGAGCCAAATCTGTGGAATCCCGCCATAGCGTAGGGGCGATGAACCGAGGTCAACAGGCTTACTTTTTAGAGCATGATACGTTTGCAAAGTCTGTAGAAGCCTTAGAAATAGGCATTCGTTCCCCAACTCAAAACTATCGCTATTCTACCCAAGTTTTAGATGATGCAGCCTTTCAATATGGGATATCCCTTCACCCCCAGGTTTTTAAACGCAAACCCGGTAACATTTTGGGTATTTTTCCTCGACGAGGCAAAGAATATGCCCTACCTAGCTATTTAGGCATCGTTTGGGTAAAGCCTCATCCAAAAGCTGATTCTGACGCAATGAAAAACGATATCGAACTATTTTCTATTTTGTGTGAAAGCACCTACCCCTATGTACTCGAAGAAGGGTTCCAGCCTAGTTTGCACAACGGTGATTTTCACTGCCCTCAAGGAATGAAAGTTGTGAATTAAAATTGCTCAAACCCGATTCGTATGAATAATCCAATTTATCAGTATCAAGTCGGAGGAAGTCTGCCGCAATTTTCTCCAACTTATGTGATGCGAAAAGCAGACCATGAGTTATTTAATAAGCTAAAATCTAGCGAGTTTTGTTACGTTCTTAATTCTCGACAGATGGGAAAATCTAGCTTGCTGGTGCGAACAGTGCAGCGTTTAACGGCTGAGGGAGTTGCCTGTGCCACGATTGATATTTCTGATATTGGCAGCAAACAGATTTCTCTTGAACAATGGTATGGAGGGGTTGCCTATAAACTCACTAGCACTTTTAATTTATTAGATGCTTTGGAGTTTATGACTTGGTGGCAGGACCGGGAGTCCATTTCTCCAGTTCAGCGGTTGGGGGAACTGATTGAAACGGTGTTGTTGCAGCAAATTTCTCAACGCATTGTGATTTTTATTGATGAAATTGATAGTGTTTTGAGCGTGAATGAATCTTTAGAAGACTTTTTTGCTTTGATTCGGTCTGGTTATAACAAGCGATCGCAAAATTCCCATTACGATCGCCTGACTTTTGCCCTGTTGGGAGTTGCTACCCCCTCGGACTTAATTAGCGATCGCACTCGTACCCCCTTTAATATTGGTTACGCGATTGATTTATCCGGCTTTCAAATCAATGAAATCGATCCGTTACTAGGGGGATTAACTGATATTGTGCCTAATCCTAAAGAAGTCTTAAAACAGATTCTTTATTGGACAGAGGGCCAACCTTTTTTAACCCAAAAATTATGTCAATTGGTCGTGCAAAGGGGGAACACTAGCCCAGAATTTTTACCGCCATCTGGGAAAGAAGCGGAATGGGTTGAACGCATGATTCAAACCGAAATCATTCACAATTGGGAATCTCAGGACGAACCGATCCATCTACGAACTGTCCGCGATCGCCTCTTGAGAAATCCCCAACGGGCGGGACGTTTATTAGGATGCTACCAAAAACTCTTAAAGCTAGAAGCAATTCCCACCGATGATAGTACGGAACAAACCGAATTACGCCTTTGTGGATTAGTCCGAGTCCGAGACGGTAAATTAATCATTAGTAATCCGATTTATGCCGCTATTTTTAACCCCGATTGGGTAGAAAAATCTTTATCTGATTTGCGTCCTTATGCTGAAGCATTAGCAGCTTGGTTACAATCCAACTGCCAGGATACTTCCCGCTTACTGAGAGGAAAAGCTTTACAAGATGCTGGTGAATGGGCAAAAGGGAAAAATTTGAGTGATCGCGATTATCAATTTTTAGCCGCTAGTCAAGAAGCCGAATTAAGTGAATTTCGCAAAGATGCTGAACAAACTGAATTCAAAATTCAGCAACTTTATCGAGAGAAACAATTATTAGAAGAACTTACCCAGGAACAAAATCGCCGCGAAATCAGTGACGCCCAACTTCAACTGTATCGGGACAATCTATCCCAACGGCTGATCAGCCTGAGTGGGGCATTGATTGCTATTTTTTCCTTTCTCATTGGCGTGTTTTGGGTGAATAAATCTATTGATAAAACTCATACTAAACTTCATAGCATTGCCTTACTCTCTCAAGCTTTAATTACCGAAAATAAACCTGAATTAGCCCTGATAGAAAGCCTGGATGCTGTCCAACAACTCAAGGCATTTATCGGCATCAACTCTGCAACAGAGTTCCGCGTAGCCCTGGGGTTACATCAGGCTATCTCTGCTTTAATCCAACCCGATCGCCTCCTTCACAATCACCAAGCACTCGCCCTGGAATTTATCCCCAACAGTCAGGGTTTAGTCACGGCTAACCCTCATACCGTTACTCTCTGGAATCGCGATCGCACCCTCGCCCTGAATTTACCGGATATACCGGGTCCAGTGCACCGGATTGCTATCAGTCCTGACGGTAAAATTATCGCAGTCGCTACAATCAATCATCCCTTGCAATTCTGGACAACCACTGGGGAAAAATTACCCCTAAAAATTCCTTATACCAGTCCCCTCACCGATGTGAGTTTTAGTCCCAAAGGAGAGGCGATCGCCATCGCAGAAAAAAACACCGTCAAAATTTGGCGAATCACCGATGGAAAATTACTCCAAACCTTCACAGGACATCCGGATCAAGTCTTATCGGTGATGTTTTCACCCAACGGCAAAACCCTTGCCTCTGCCAGCAGCGATCGCCGGATATTCTTGCGCCGAACTAGGGAGAGTCAATTGATTCAGATCCTCGAAGGACATCGCGATCGCATTGTTACCCTTCGCTTCAGTCCCGATGGTCAATTACTCGCCTCCGCCAGTGATGATGGCAGCGTCCGACTGTGGCGAGAAAAGGATGGTAAACTATTAAGTATTCTGCAACATTCCAGCCCCGTCACGAGCCTCAGTTTCCACCCCAATTCTCAAATCCTTGCCACTGGAACTACTGATGGAAATGTTAACCTCTGGAACCGAGACGGCAGCTTTCTCACTCCCTTACGCGGACATCAACAACCCATCACCCATGTATCTTGGTCTCCAGAAGGGGGAGAATTAGCCGCCACCAGTGACGAAGGGACAGCTATCATTTGGAACCTACAACTGGAGGATTTAGTGCGTCAGGGTTGCCAGTTACTCGGCGATCGATCAATTCCCCATCCCCTCACCCCAACCCTCCTCAAACGCTGTTTTTAAGGCAACCCAAACCCATCGCCTATTTAATGCTAAAATTTGCGATGACCTGCACTCTTGGGAGTCCCAGGCCAATCTCCCTTAACCTCTACCCCCTCACAGCGACCTCCAATGCCCTGGTTTGTCAAGATAGAAGAAGGAATCGTCGATAAACCCACCTTCGATCGCCACGTTCCCGCCCATAAAGCCTACGTTCAAGATTTAATTGCCAAAGGACATCACGCCAAAACCGGCTATTGGCAACGACGCGCAGGCGGAATGCTGCTATTTGAAGCGGAGTCAATGGAAGAGGCCCAGCAAATTGTCGCTGAGGACCCTTTAGTCAAACAGGGTTGCGTCAAGTATGACCTTTATCAATGGTGTATCGTCGTGGAATAACGCACCGAATCCACAGCCTTAAAAAATATTCCGCCACCCCCTAGACAAAAGTTAGATAACAATGATATAGTTATAAATGACCTGGACCCATGCGGTCATAACGCCCAAATCTTGTCAGGACCGGAAGGTAGCAGCAATACGGGATGCTTATGACAGGCGTGGTATCCGGGTCACTTTTTTTTAGTGCCCCTTTTTGGTGGTCACTCCGCCTCGATTAGCCTTATCCTAGAAGCAGTAACCTCAGCGACTAAGGAGCAACACTGCCTATGCCTGGTTTCGGTGATATGGTACAAAAGGCATTTTATCTGGGCGTGGGAATCGCCTCTTATGCAGGCGAAAAAGCGACCGGAAAATTAGCTGAAGTGCGGGACCAAGCCCAAAAACTTGCCGATGAAATGGTCGCGCGGGGCGAAATGAGCACCGAAGAAGCGCGCCGCTTCGTGGAAGACATGATGAAACAGGGCCAACAGCAAATCCAGCAGCCCCAATCTGAACCGACAACCCCACGAGAACCCCGTCGCATTGAAATCTTAGAAGACGATGAAGAACCCACCCCGCAGACCCCTCCGGAGGTGAATAACCTGCGCGATCAGGTACAATCGTTACAGGATGAACTACGGCGACTCCAGAACGAATAAAGATTGCTTCCGGAAATCATTAGGCAAAGGGTTATGGAAGATTGGCCGAAAGAATTTTTCAAAATGTTAGAGACAGCGGGACAAGAAATGGATCGCTTTCTTCAAGAAGTTACGGAAGAGGTCGAGGAATTCGTCGATATTTTGGGAAGAGTTTCTTCAGATATCATTGAACTTTCTGAAGAATTTGCAGAAGAACTACAAACGACGATTTTCACCGAATTCGACCAATATTTTGAAGAGTTAGTTGATCCATTTTTTGACCTGTATTTAGGACTCGATGAATTTCCCACCGATATCGATGGGTTTGTGTCATCGGTAGAACCCACAGCAGAAAAATATGCAGCCTGTATCGGCTGTAAAAACTATCACGGACAGGTTTACGGGGGCAATTTACTCGTTTGTGGGATGCATCCCTATGGTTGGGAAGCGGATGGCGACTGTCCCGACTGGGAGTCTTAATTGAGATCAGTAACAGGAGGCGCGGCGATCGCGCCTTTTGTGTTTTTTGAGGCGGCGACGGTAATGCATCTCTAACCCAGTTCATTGATCCAGCTTTGAATCGCACTCAGTAAATTTTCTTGTTCAGGAAAGGCTTTGAGTGGGGCTTCCAGAGGACGACTGCCAATCCAAGCCACATGGAGAAATTGGGCTAAACCCGGAAGGAGTTGTTCCTGGAAAAACTCAACGAGGCGATCGTGCGGTTCGCAGTCCGCGAGAATCAGCGCTAGATTTTGCTTTTGCAACAATGCTCGAATTTGCAGAATACGAGGTTTCAGTTTCACCGCACTATCCACATCAAACGGTGGGATTCCGGCATTGGCCGCGAGATAAATTTGGGTACAGAGTTCTTGGGCGATCGCGCTGAAGTCGGTTTGGGATTGGAGAGTACGCGCATCAATCCAAAGTAGTTGAGTTTTCGCAGTCGATTCCAGGCGATCGGCGATCGGCGTCACTTTTTCGTCAAGTGCTTTTGCAGCAGGAGAGTAGCCAATAGCCAAGTTCTCATCGTGACTTGCCCATGCTGCACAGAAATCTTGATAGGGAAGATTTTTTGAACAGTGTAAAAATATTTCTTTGCACAGTAAATTTTTATTTTGATTATTCTCTAACTTTTGATTTACTCCAGATTTCTTTAAACCTTTAACTAAACTTACCATTTGGGAAACGGGTGTAATTCTTTTTAATTCTTGAGTAACCCATTGACAATTGTTCCAGTTCTTGGTCTGGCAAAAAAGTTTTAAAAGGGCCTGAATAAGTTCAGGTGTTATTGCATTGATTTTTATCAGAAATTCCGCCACTAATTTAATAACCTTCTCCTCTTGTAAATTGCCAATAATTTCATTTAATACCGCAATAACATCTTTAGTAATGTAAGGACTGTTGGCTAAAACATAAGCACAACGCAAACGAGCTTTTTGAGTATTTTGGGGATCTAACCATTCAGTAAGACGAGCGACAAGTGATCCATTTTCGTCAGGACAATGGCAGAGTTGATAGATTAGATCACATATCCACGTGAATTGGAGATCATATTCATTTTTATTGGTGGTACATAGCAAATCAGTAAGGGAGATAATTGCATCAGACTTGTCGGAATCTATTTTATATAAATTAAAAGCTGATTCCCAGATAATATCCTCATCTTGAGAAGCATTCATAATTCTTTTAAGTGTGGCAATTACTTCATATACTTCATAATCTCCTCGCTTAAATATATTGGATTCAACAGAACTAATTAATATTTCAATTCTATTACTATCGGAAGTTTTAGCCATGAGTTCCCTGAGAGTAGGAATGACTACAGGATGGCCTGGTTCAATGCGCCATAACTCTTGTAATGCTCTATATCGAAGCCAATCATCTGGAATATTATAAGCAAAGTCAACTAATGCGGACTTCAGCTCTTGATTGTTAGGATCTATTCTTCTTAACTTGGAAGCGGCTTGTAACCGAATATTGTAGCTGGGGCTTCTCTGCAATAAGTAAGTTAACGGTGTAATAAAAAATATAAGTCATCCCTCGATATATACTGCAGTTGAGAACTGTATTTTTCAAAATTTTTATAGTCATTCTTGTTTTTCAATAAAAGGTTGCTCCAAGCTGCAAACATCTGAGGATTTTTAGGATCTATTTTATGCAAATTTATGATTGTACACCACCGAATATTATCTGATTGACTGATCGAGAGCAGAGTGGAAAGATCTGTAATCACTTTCGATTTTTGGAGGAGGTAATTTTGAGAGTTCCTTTGCGCTACATCCTCAACCTCATCTAAATACACATTATTGCTATTATTCCAGTTACGTTGAGCAAGTTCTCCTATACTTTCAATAGCTTGCTCCTGTACTTCAGGATCGCAACTTGCATATATTAGAAGGGTCAATACCTCAATTTCTTCCCAACTACCCTTGCCAATTTTTGCTAGAAAAAATGCCGCATTTCTAGCCACTAGAGAAGATCCTAAATATGTCTCTGAATCTTCACAACCAAGAAATTTTAAAATAGAAATAAAATTCAGGGTATATCCCTCTGAAATCAAGATTGTCCCAAGTAATATTTCAATAAAAATTTGAATAGAATTTTCTCTGTTTAGATAGCTGTCTAATAAGATGATTTGAATCCATTTGTTCAAAGGATGGAGCGGAAGGATCCTAGCCAGCTTGTATTCTAAATTATCAGTGTACTTTTGAAAACAAATTATTTGGACTATATAATCACTGATTATATCAGATTTAATTTCTTTTTGTAAAAGCACTTGATGCAAAAATAATATGATTTCTTTAAAGGTCTTTTCAGAGGTTTCATGCTCTATT
>CBFGOM010000090.1:0-25209 GCA_965650385.1 uncultured Oscillatoriaceae bacterium | reverse complement strand
GCCAATCAAGCGATTGTGCAACTCCAAGATGTTTTAGGATTAGGAAACGAAGCGCGAATGAATGCACCGGGTAAATCGGAAGGGAATTGGTCCTGGCGTTATCAACCCGAAGATTTATCCCCAGAACTTCGCAGTCGCCTCAAAACCTTAACGGAGATTTACCACCGCCTCCCTGAATAAAATAGCTGGGTTAAATCATCAATATAATTCCCCCAATCCACTTTTTCTTATACCAAGGATGGACTGGGGGTCTTTATTAGGGAATTGTCCCCAGACTCTATTAAACCCATTTTCTAACCTAACTTTGAGGGGGGAATATTTCAGACAAATCCAATAATACATCTGAAAACTCCGGCAAAGAAACCCTTTCATTGGGTAAAACAATTCGACGCTGGCGATAACCGAAATTTTCCTGATTATCCTGATAGGGTTCACCGTAGCATTCCAGGGTATTGTTCACTAAATTAAAAATCCAATAGTCACTGATTCCTGACTTAGCATAGAGTGGCAATTTTACCTCGCGATCATACCGTAAAGACGAATCAGCAATTTCAATCACCAGGATAACATCCTCTGGGGTGGGATGTCCCGATAAATAGTCATCTGCTCGATTTTTCACCAGTGCAATATCCGGTTCAGGTTCACTATTGGGTGAGAGAAATAGAGGATCTTGAATTTGCATAGTAGCACGCTCTTCCAGTCGCTGCCCTAATGCCCGGAGTAACCGTTTTGTAACCGTGGTATGCGCGGTCCCTTTAGCTGCCATCTGAATCATTTCTCCTTGAATCAGTTCAACGCGATCGCCCTCTTGGAAAAAGCCCAATTCGGTGAGGCGGTGATATTCCTGAATCGTAAACCGTTTAGCCGTAGGAATCATCATCACATTCTAAAAATAATAGGTTTGCTGCTATTGTAACGCACGTGTCTGGCTTGAGGATTGGGGAAAACCGGCGATCGGCTATAATCGGGAACATCCTTATTCCCACCCTAGTCGAAAAAAATATCCTTTTTTCAGGGTTAAAATGGTAGTAATAGTAACAATCCCATGACTAAAACTTGCCATAATAAACCCGCATAAATCTCGATTTTTTAATAGAAATGGAGAAAAAGTTATGTCTTTACCAAACCGAGGCCAAATGACATGGAAACCCGATGGCACAATGGGTCGAGTCTTGTATTTACGGATGAAATCCCATGAACAATGGCGGTGTTATAAAGAATTTCCCCAATATTTTATTCCAGACTCTCCGGGAAATTCTCAAGGATACAATACCTTTGTTTCCTTACTACGTCAGCAGTGGCAAGTCATGTGAAAAATTTTAATTTTTTGCCATCCTTAGATATAGAAAAAGCCCGCCTGTGCGGGCTTTTTTATGGGTTGAATTGTATCCAGCTATCTTCGTTAACTCAAAGACACTAATTGATTACCGCACTTAAAGCAAAACTTAGAATTAGCCGGGTTTTTAGTGCCGCATTTGGTGCAGAATACATGGGTTTGCGGGGGTGCATCGATGGGGGTGACAACGGCGGTAGGGTGAGTTGCTGGCGTGACGGAAGATGCAGCAGCAGCGGTATGCAATTGATGGGTTTCGATCGCCTGTTGGATGATTTTGGCTTCTCGCTTATAAATCAAGCTATCTTTGCCGCCTTCTTTCTCCAGTTCCGTTTGCCGTTGCACCAAATACTCCATAAAATGTTGATACAATTCCCGCTTTTGGGTTGCCGTTTCAGCAGCATTTAGTCTGGCAGTAACTTGACGCTGAATTTCCTCGCGATCGCCTCTACATTGGTGGACTTCTAGCACTTGTACCGCTTCTTCCCAAGTGGCAGATATCTCCACATTTTCACTCCCGATCGAGGTTTGGCGAGTATAACGAACTAGGTTTTCTTTCGTTTGGCGATTTTCTTCGATGCGGAGGACATTCAAAGAACGTCCTAATACGACCAATTGATACATTGCCGGATTCTCGGGAAAAATATCCCAAAAAGGCGGTTCTTTTTGGATGTGAACGGGAATGGGCGGATCTTTACTTTCTCCTTTTAATTGGGCGCGTTTTGCTTCAATCGTTTGTCCTTTCCAGTCTTGATAGGAGTGTCGTAATTCTTGCATTCCATCAATACATCTTAAGGAAAATCCCCCCATTTCTTGCACGAATACGACTCGATGTCGTTCTTCTTCTCCTAATGGGGTAACCGCATCGGAACTGCCGACTCGTTCTTCTAATAAAGGGAGGAGTTTAACGGCAGCAGGGTCCGTGGGAGTGCGCCCTCCAACTACCGCAACTTTAGTATTTGTGGCAGGAGTAAATCCCGCATCTCGTCCCGACATCACGGCAGGATTAAGGAGGATAACGGGTTTGGATTTACTGTAGGCGATCGCCAATTGATTGCGGATTTCAGCGGCATCATTATTAAACACTTTGAACAGGCGATCGCAGGCGGCGAGTTCCCGTTTGATGCGGCTGCTATTGGGGGCTAAATGGATAACATGGCGACTTTTTTCCGCAATAATGCCTTGGAAATCCTCTTCCTGAACTTCCGCTAATTGTTGGACATCAAACAGGCGCATAGTTTCCCCTGCCGCCCGATTTTGTTTCCATAAAGGACTACTATCAGCAAGAACTTGACTAGATAAATTACTACAGAGTCCATCGAGTCCTGTTTGATAGCGACTCTTGTTACCTTCGCTGGAACTGGCATATTGTTCAATCAAGTCTTGATAGAGTTGATTTAATTCTTGGCGATCATATAATTTAATCCCATTAATCGTTAACGCATCGGCACTATCTGCTTGGGAATCCGCTTCATGGGCGAAGGTATCCCGAGTTTGGCGCATCTTCTGTGTCCATCGGGCCAATCGGCGTTCTAACTCATCTAAATGCTCTTGTAAACGGGCGATCGCATCCAACCCCAAAAACCGCGTCTTGCGCTGAATCGTGGCAATTAAACTCCCTTCTAACCCCGCTAATCCTTTTTCTGCATACTCCTCCATTTTAGCCTGTTTCGTCAAGCCAAATTTATCTTTAAAATGGCTAATATCTTGCAAGGCATCCTCATACTGTTTGCGGCGATTTTCTTCATTGGGTTGCCAGACTTTTTCTGCTTCTCGCCGAAACTTTTCCACAGCATTCTCGAAGACTTGACGGACCGTTATAAGAAAGATTTCAGCAAACTTGGGCCCTCGATTGCGGTCTTCAATAATCCGATAAAATTCCTCTTCTAAGGTTTTACGTCCCTGTTGGATGATGCGATTGCGGTTATCGTACATTTTCTGCAAGAAATCCCCATGTAATCGTTCATCAGGGCTGAGTTCTCGCAGGTGATTGGCCCGATATTCTTCCACTTTCTCATGTAAAAACTCCCCAAATTGGAGAATTTTTCCTTTTTCAGTTCCCGCGACTCCCATTACTCCTTGTTGGGTACATTGGAGGAGATTATCTCGGGAAATTTCGGTACGGATACTATTGACAAAACTGGAAATTTCTGCGCTATAAGATTTGTCTCCCGCTGCCCCTAAATCCGTCAGCAACTCCATATCAGTGAGGCGCATCCGTTTAAGAATGTCATTCTGAACTAACTCAAAAGTTTGCGGAGGTAAGAGAACAGTTTCATTTAACCACCAGCTTACAAAGTCGGCAGCAAGGCGGTTGGATAAGGAGGTTCTAATTTGGGCAATGGGAATTTCAATGGTGGAAAGTCCAAAACTCATGAAGTTTTTGGGATACCCTCGTCCTCCGGGGTCAGCTTGCGCCCAAGCTCCTTTGATATTATCTCGAATTGAGCGCTTATGGGGCGCAAAATCGGAGGTTAAATCTAAAAAGATATTTTGAGAAATCAGTTCGCGAATTTGGTCCAGGGTAAATTCACTGTCGCCGTTTTTTGTGCCAACTAAATAGGTGAAATCAAAGGGGGGACGATTTGAGCGCACTTCATCAAGTAAACTGGCGCTATATTGGGCTAAATATTCGGTACGATAGTCGGAAAAATAGCTCAATTCCATCATGGCTGCATATCCATTGGCAAGGACGCGATCGCCAACGTTAATAGTGGCAAATGCAGCGGGTAAAGGGGCGATCGCGGTGACCATTGGGCTTCCTTGTCCTTTCAGCCAATGATTGATACAGTAGCCAATATCAATCAACATTCCACTGCCAGTTCCACCGGATAGAGACCCGATGACAAAGACATTAATCCCGGAAGTCATGACTTTGATACCGTAGCGATCCAGCATATAATTCTCGTGACCTTTTATGCGATCGCAAGACCGTTCAAAGGCTTTTTGAATTCCATGATAGTTGCAGAAAAACGCAAATCGACCACAGCCGCGAATTTGTCCCGCCCCCGCTTCAATCGCACTAATATTCCGTTCTAATTCCGTGGGAAACCACCGTTCAATCCAGGGATAATTCTGCATATTTGACATCATATCCCGCACCTGCCGTCCGCTGACACTGGCCCAGTATTTTTCATGGTCTTTAAATGCCGAACCCGCAGCTACGGAACTGTTGACTTTATATTCTTTGTCCGTATCAATGACTAGAAAGCTAATTAAGGGAAAATTCCCTAAACTGCCGTAAGTTTCTTCCACTAAACGCCGGACCCGCGAAAGCACTTCATGTCCCGTTCCCCCCACTCCCACGAGGACCGTAGGAACCATACTTTTTTCATCAACTACTGCCATATTTTTTTCGCTTTATTAATGAAGAAATGAGGAGAGTTAGGAGGTCCGAAGCGACACCCTAACCCCTGAGTTTTTTACAGTCTAGGAACTCTTTAATCAGCTAATTCCTCGGGGTCAACCCCCAACTCCCGCAATTTTGTAGCAAGGCGTTCCGCCCGTTGGTGTTCCTGTTCAGCCCGTTGGCGTTGTTGTTCAGCCTGTTCATAACCATATAACAGTAAATTCCCTTGGCTGTCCCACCAGCGTAACCAAGGAAGGTCCATATTGCCATACAATCCCGACCAAATTCCCAGTTCCACCCCCAGTTCTGGAATGGGGAAATGACCCCGTTCATTGGCTGGAATTAACTCATAGCGACCCCTAATTAGACCATAGACTTCTACACTGGATTTTTGGACTTCATAAATTGCATAATAGGGGGGTCGAATTACCGTTTCATAGATCCAGAATTTGCCTTCCCAAGGGGTTTTATCTCGTTCTTCTGAACCATTTCCCGAAACAAATTCAATGACAATCTGAGGGGGAATAATTTCTTGCCATAAGACATAGGACCGGCGAGGTTGTCCGTCCAAGGTAGGGGGAACATTGGGAACATAAAACCAGTCCGGCGCTTCCGCCCCTTTCTGGGGTGGGTCGGTGATTCGCCAGTAAATTCCGCTATCTTGACCAATGCAGTAATGTCCATCAGGATGTTTGGCATCCAAAATCGGACGAATGGAATCAGTCAAGAGAATACTTTGCGGGTGTTCTTGAAAGTTCTTCACAAAGGTGCCATCTTCACAGGGTAGTTGGGTGTGATCAGGCAGGGGGGTAAACGATTCCGTACTAATAGTCATGATGAATCATTATCCAATGAAAGTTTACCGAATTTTAGGGCAATCCATGAATTTTAAATTGAAATATCTCTTTACTTATTTCTAACATACTCCGGTGTAGCTTGTCCAATTTAGCATCAAGAAAAATTGACCTGCAAAGCGAGTTTTAAACCACCGACTTTAATCTACATAGTTCAACCCCTGTCCACTCCTCATAACCGTCTGAGTTTCGGTAAAATTTAGGGTAAATTCATAAAACCGGATTACCAAATTGTCGATAAATCTAAGATAAAGCCCGGTAAAACTGATTCTTCGCTTAAGGTACTCGGTTGGGTCACACACTTTACAGGTTGGTTTGGACGATAAATATAAACTTGCTGGTGTTTGCGGTCAATTAACCAGCCGAGTAATGCCCCATTCTCAATATACTCTTTTAGTTGATCTTGGAGGCGTTTTAAGTTGTCACTTGGAGACCGGAGTTCTACAAGAAAATCTGGACAGATAGGGGCAAATTTTTGTTGTTGTTCGGGGGTGAGACGGTTCCATTTTTCAAGCCTAATCCAAGCAGCATCCGAAGATTTAACGGCCCCGTTGGGTAGGGTGAATCCGGTAGAAGAATCAAACCCAATTCCTGTTTTATTCTGTCGAGTCCAGATTCCCAGTTGAAGAAGTAAATCAAAATTGCGGTTTCCAGTTTCTGAACCCGTAGGGGACATGATTATCACTTCTCCTTTGGCAGTGCGTTCAATCCGATAGTCTCGATTTTGTTGACAAAAATCGAAAAATTGTTCATCTGTCATCTCGATCGCCGGAGACATTTGCAGGACCAATGGGGAAATTTCCGGGACTGCTAGGGTGGTGTTCATGGTTAGGGTGACCCCGTGAAGTTTACATGACCAATCTTGTCGCTAAATTCCCTTAATTTTATCATTCCTAGGGGGTTGTAGGTGGCTGACACTTCCACTATTCCCAGCGATCGGCTAGAATTTGAGACTAATCATTCGCCCAGATTTAAATCCTTGTCTTCCCTAACTTCTGTGTCCATTCCTTTTTCCAACCGCCTACATCGCTTTTGCATGGCCCCTGCACCCTATACCCCTAAATCAGCGGTTATTTTTTGGTTCAGTTTGAGCTTAACGGTTGCTGCAGTGTATGGGATAGCAGGACTCCAACAAGCTTTTAGTGGGGAGTTGGTGGTCCAAGATGATGCGCGGCAGCACGTTTTTTGGATGCAGCGCTTTTTAGAACCCGGGTTATTCCCCAATGATTTAATTGCCGATTATTTTCAATCGGTTGCACCTGCTGGTTATACACTGTTTTATCAGTTTATAGCGGCCGTGGGAATTCCTCCGTTGTTACTGAATAAACTATTGCCTATTCTCCTGGGTTTAATCACTACGGCTTTTTGTTTTGGAGTGACGATGGAGTTATTTCCCTTACCCCTTGCCGGGTTCATAGCTTCTGTGTTACTCAATCAAAGTTTATGGATGCAAGATGGGCTAATTTCTGCTACGCCAAAAGCATTTGTCTACCCCTTATTTTTACCTTTTTTATATTACTTGTTGCACAGGAAACTTTTAGCTACTGGAATATGTATTGCTTTGCTGGGGTTATTTTATCCCCAATATGTGTTGATCGTTGTTTGGATTTTACTCTTACAAATTCTTGTCTATAAAGAAAACAAATTTAAATTTAATACTCAAGGCTATAAATTTTTAGGAATCAATCTAAGTATTGGAGGCTTAATTTTAGTGATTTATGCTTTGAGTAGCTCAGAGTTTGGTCCAACAATTTCTGCTATGCAAGCTCAACAATTGCCGGAATTTTTACCGGGGGGAAGAAGCCAATTCTTTAGTGATGATCCTTGGGCATTTTGGTTTCATGGGCGCAGTGGAATGGCCCTATCTGCTATTTTAACTCCGGTATTCATGGCTTTAGGATTTTTGCTGCCCATTTTGCTAAAATTTCCTACAGTCTTTACGCTAGTCTCTTCTATTTCTTCCCGGATCCGCATTTTATTAGATATTACGATCGCTGCTTTATTGATGTTTTTTGCAGCCCATGCTTTGCTGTTTAAACTTCATTTGCCCAGTCGCTATACCCAGCATAGTTTACGGATGGTAATGGCATGGTCCACCGCGATCGCCTTAACTTTATTACTCGATGCCCTCTGGAGATGGGGACAATCCGTTCCTAAAAAAATGCTTGGTGGAATCATTTCCCTGGTGTTGGCTATAATCTTTCTATTTTACCCCCAACTGACGATGAACAATTTTCCTTGGACTTCGTATGAGCAGGGAAAACAACCTGAACTTTATGCATTTTTACAACAACAACCTCCCAATATTTTGATTGCTTCTCTATCAGAAGAAGCTAATAATTTACCCACCTTTGCTCACCGTTCAGTTTTAGCCGCTAGAGAATATGCTATCCCTTATCATTGGGGGTATTATGAACAATTTCGCAGTCGCCTCCAGCGGATGATTCAAGCGCAATATAGTCCCAATTTTCCAGATGTCGTGGAGTTTTTAAAACAAGAGGGGGTGGATTGGTGGTTGATTGAAAAAGGGGCGTTTACGCCGGGGTATTTATCTTACAATCGGTGGTTAAACCCCTATTCCGTTACTCAGGAGGCGATCGCCAATCTGGAAGCTGGCATTCAACCCGCAATAGCGACCCTGATGACCCAGTGTTCGGGGTTTGAAACGGCTGACTTTGCTGTATTATCAGCGGATTGTATTTTAACGGTTCAGGATTAAAGATGAAAAATTCCCAACTTTATTGGAATCATTTACGCTTATTTGTAGCAGTTGTTCTAGTGATTGGTATATGTTTTAGATTTTATCATTTAGACCATAAAATTTACTGGGTGGATGAAGTTAACACCTCTTTGCGAGTGGCAGGATACAAAAAATCCACCTTTCATCGGCGATTTCCCACCGGGGAACCTATGGCGATCGCTCAGTTGCAGAAGTTTCAAAGTCTGTCACCGGAACGAGGGTGGGGAGATACAGTGAATGCCTTGGCTGAAAATGCTGAACATGGTCCTATCTATTACCTCTTTACGCGACTATGGATGCAGATATTTGGCAGTTCCATCACTGTAACTCGTAGCGTGGCTGTCCTGTTCAGTCTCTTAGCCTTTCCGGCGATTTATTATCTGAGTTTAGAGCTATTTTCTGCCCCAATAGTGGGCTGGATTGCTATGTCATTAGTGGCGGTTTCTCCCTTGCATTTGCTCTATGCTCAAGAAGCGAGACAATATAGTTTATGGACGTCAATCACCTTGATTTCGAGTTTAGCTTTGTTGCGATCGCTCCGCTTAAATACCCGAGGTAGTTGGGCGATTTATGCCGGAACTGTTGTCTTAGGATTCTATTCTCATCTCATTTCAGCATTAGTTTTTTTTGGGCATGGATTGTATGTAGGATTTCAGGAAAAATGGAAATGGACCCAATCCTTTAAATCCTATCTCATTGCTTCAGGACTCGGTTTTGTTGCTTTAATTCCCTGGATTGTCATCTATTTCAACAATAAAAGCCGCCTGGGGGGATGGTTAGGGCGAGACACGCCTTTTAATTCTTTGGCACAACGTTGGGCTATCAATTTGACTTCAGTATTTTTTGACCTTCATGGGGTTTATCCCCAAAGGTTTTTTGATGTAGAATCCGGTCAAGATTTTACCCCGTTTGCTTGGGAAAATTGGTGGGGATATGTAGTCATTCCCCTGATTTTATTTGTAGGATATGCGTTGTGGGTAACCCTTCGCAAAACCCCGCAATCTGTTAGGGGATTTCTGCTCACCTCCATTGCCGCTAATGGCTTGTTTTTGATGCTCTATGACGTCATTTCTGGGGGTCAGCGCTCAGGAATTGCTCGTTATCTTTTCCCCTCCTATTTAGCCTTGCAATTGGCAGTTTCTTACCTATTTGCCGATCGCCTCCGTCTGGATACGGGGAAAAATCTCCAGCGTCGAATCTGGCAAGTTGTGTATGTCGCATTGCTGGGGGTGGGGATTATGTCTTGTGCCGTGAGTGCCTCCGCCGAAACCTGGTGGAATAAATATAGTTGTTATTATGATGTAGAAGTGGCTCAACTGGTCAATCAAGGGCAAAACCCAGTGGTCATTGGGAGTCGCGATCGCCTCAGTCGGCTGATTGCCTTGAGTTATAAACTCAATCCCGATGTGCGATTTCTTCTCCTCACCAACAGCGATCGCCTAGAAGTCCGGGAACCCCCCTCATCCCTATTCTTATTCCGTCCCACCCAGGAATTGTATGACAACCTTGAATCCGACCCTCGTTATACCCTTAATCCCATCCATCCCTTCGGACATATCTGGAGTCTGGAACCTGTCCCCACTCCAGGGGATGAATCAACGCTCAAGTAGAACCCGTCTAATTGAGAGGGTGATACAAAAAGCCCCTAGGATACTCACACTTAATATCAGTTCATTGTCATAACTTCAGACAATGCCGGAACCGGGAACCCCCGCCCTTGCCTGAAGTTTACTCCACTCTGCCATAAAAGGCCGTCCCTTGGTGAGTTAACCATGCCCACATTTGATCCCCTTTACAGAAATGCCACCATTCGTTCGGATGTTGAGCAAATCCAGCTTGTTGCATTGCTTGGGCCAATATTTGCCGATGCTTGTGATACTCTTGGTGAGTGCGATCGCTACTTTCAGCAAAATAGTCAGGATGAGATCGCGGTGAGATTTCATCAATAGGAGAACCCATTTCTACTCCAATCCCTGCCTCATTCACTAAGGTAACATCCACCGCAGCACCCGTAGCATGAGGCGGAGGAGTGGCGGGGTCCAGACTGGGGATGGCCCAAAATTGATATACTTGTGCTAAAATTGCTTGGCGCTCAGAGGAGCTTAAGTTCTCCGCATCTAATCCTTGCGATCGCACTTGCTCCCTGAAAGCATAGTCTACCATAAACTGCTGTACTGCAATAGGCCGATAGGCGTCAAAAATTAAAATCTGCCATTGGGGATATTGCTGCTGGAGGTAGGTTTGTGCTTGGATTAAACCCGTCAGTACCCCTTCGCGCAGATAAAACGGCGATCGCCCTGCATAGGGTGCGCCTAACAGTTCATAAGGATGAGGTAAGACGAGGGCAAACTGCTCCCCAGGAATCGCTACCAAAGGTTCACCACAGTCGAGGATAGGGATTTGTTGATAGGGTTTCATCGTTGAGTGAGAAAGTCTCCTGATTGTGATAGATGGACTGATCGCTAATCTAGCGATCGCTCGGATTGTGGTCGGAATGAACCCCGATTTAGCCCCCAATCCTTCCCACCCCAGGGCCACTCTTGAGCGGTTATCCCGAGGGCGTTGCTTTTATTCTATGTTGGATCCGTAATAATCCGTAGAAGACCCCAAAAAGCCTTTTGCCTAGGCCAAAATTAAAGGAAAAAAATCCTTTTCACCCCTGAAACTGGGTGGGAGAGGACCTCTGAGGGCATTGAGTTGAGGGGTGTCACCCATCCCCGTGTATCTACGGGCTATACTAGATCATATCCAGGGTGATCTAGTTTTTTCTTTCTTCCAAAAAAATCGTTAAGTCTTGATTTACCAAGAACCAAACCCCTCGTAATAATACGGGGGTTGGGTGTTCTATCTGATTGTCTACACTATATCTCCCGGGGATGTATTTGCAATGAATTACCCACAATCACAACTATTCGACTTCTTACCCCAGATTTCTAACGGGTATAATGGCCTGGATACCACTCCTGAGCATCCTATCCCGGTCACTCCTCCTCCTTTAACGCAGTCCCGCACCCTGGTGTTTATCGATTCTGGGGTTTCTGAGCAACAAACTCTACTGGACGCCCTGACCCCTGACACCGAGGTAATCGAGCTTGAGGGCGATCGCGATGGCATTGAGCAAATCATTGAGGCGATCGCGGGTCGAACAGGGATTGACAGCATTCATCTGGTTTCTCATGGCAATTCCGGCAGCGTCCAACTCGGCACAACCCAACTCAGTGTTGAGACTCTGGATACCTATCTTCCCCAATGGCAGATGCTGCGGGGGTCCCTTAGTGAGGGGGCCGATATCTTACTCTATGGTTGTAATGTGGGGTCTTCTGATACAGGGATTACCTTCCTGCAACGACTCGCTGAGTTGACTGGTGCAGATATTGCCGCCTCCGATGATTTAACCGGCAGTGCTGCATTGAATGGCAACTGGACCCTAGAAGTGAGGACAGGAAACATTGAGGCCCCTATGCCCTTCCAGTCCGAGGCGATCGCGGCCTATAATGCCTTACTTCCAGTAACTTATACGGTAGAAGCGGGAAATGTTACCCAACTGATTGATGCATTTACCGCAGCGAATCAGGCGGGTCAAGAAAGTATCATCAATTTACTAGGGGGTACTTATACCCTCACTGAAATTAATAATACGATTCTCGGTGCCAACGGATTACCCTCTCTTGATGCCGGTATTTTAACCATTAATGGAAACGGGTCTGAAATCATTCGAGATGAGAATGCCACAGAGGATTTCCGAATTTTCCACATCGGGGCCGCTGCTAACCTCACCCTTAATAATGTAACCCTTAAAAATGGGGTCGCGAATATTACAAATCAAGACAATGGAAGTGATGGCGGCGGGATTTACAATGCGGGAACTTTAACCCTGACTCAAAGTACCATCACCGAAAACCATGCTGATGATGATGGTGGAGGCATTAATAATGATGGGACTCTTACGGTTATTGACAGTCGCATTTTTAGGAACTCATCGGCTGATGAAGGAGGGGGAATTCGACATTTGGGTAGCCGAAATTTGACGATCATTGGAAGTACCATTGATGAGAATCAAGCTGATGATCAAGGTGGAGGTATTCATAATAGCAGTACGGCAGTCATTTCAAATAGTACGATTTCTAATAACCAAGCGGCGACAGACGGTGGCGGCTTTTACAATGGAGGAAGTCTCACCATTCGTCACAGCACGATCGCCCTTAATGCTGCTGATAGTGATAACAACAACACCGGCAACGGTGGGGGCATCTTTAATGTACAAAGCAGAACTTTACTCAATCTGAGCCATACCCTTGTTGGTGGAAACCAAGATAATATCAGTGGTACTGTTCACCCAGATATTTCGGGTCAAGTTGACACAAATGCAAACTATAACTTAATCGGCAATTTTACCGGCAGCACTGGGTTAAATTCAGCGATCAATTACAGCTTTGACTTCTTGGGTGGGATTGAGATTACAGAGGTCATCAATCCAATTTTAGAACTGAATGGCGCAGAACCCGGGTCCCCCTTAACCCATGCTTTAATTGTAGGGTCTCCAGCGATTAACTTGGGTAATCCTAATGTTAGCACTCAGTTACTCACCGACCAACGGGGCACGGGATTCGATCGCCAGGTGGGTACTGCGATCGATATCGGCGCCTACGAAAGACAAGTTCTGCCGGTGATTACGGAAATTATGTACCATCCCAGCAGTGCCGAACCGGACTGGGAGTGGGTAGAGATTTACAATCCAACAGATCAACCTTTGGATTTAACTGGATTTGTGTTTGCCAATGCCAATAATGCAAACCTGACGACGGCCAATATTACCGGAGGTACGATCGCATCGGGAAAAACAGGGATTCTGTATAATGCCAACCTGTCTCCCCAGTCATTTGAGGCAGCATGGGATACAGGAGATATTGCTCTGATCCCCGTCAATAATTGGTCCGCCTTGGGCAACCAGAGCGATCGCATCGGGTTATGGCCCAGCTTTAGGAGCTATACTCTTGGGTTTGAAACCGCCATTGATGCGGTGGCGTATGACACAACCGGAGCATGGCCGACACCTTCCCCCGGCGCGTCTCTATATTTAAACCCTGTCATTTTCAGCGAACAGGACTTGACAACAGCCAATGATAATGGTAACAATTGGGTAACAAGTGCGATCGGGGAACCCAGTATTCCCACCGAAGTTGTCGCAAAAGCTTATGAGAGTGCCTTAGATGGCAATAATAGCGGGTTAGATATTGGGTCTCCGGGACCGACAGACGGGATTTTGCCCGATTTTGAAAGCTTTATTGCTGAAGACGTGACCACTGCGGAGGGAGAAACCTACAGTTTCACCGTCACCTTTACCGATAACCGGGCGATCGATTGGAGTACCCTGGATATGGGGGATATTTTGGTCACGGGACCGAATAATGAGAGTCTCAACGTCACGGCGATCGCCACCCCTAACAATAACGGCAATTTCAATCGTATCAACGTCACTTACCAAATTACCCCTCCCGGGGACAGTTGGGATTCCAGCGATAACAGCACTTATACGGTGAACTTACGACAAAACCAAGTAACCGATACCACCGGCAATGCGATCGCCCCAAGTATCCTCGGTACCTTTGCTGTTAATATCAATACCCCGCCCACCCTATCACCCCTCAATGAAAACGGCACAAAAGATACTCCCTTTTTATTTAACCCCGAGGATTTTACCAGTCAATTTACAGACACTGATGGGAATACCCTCCAGAAAATTTTTATTACTTCTCTTCCTCCCAATGGAACCCTATTCTTGGATGGAAATCCCATCACAAATCCCTTAGAAATTCTCGTAACCGATATCGAGAAACTCTCCTTTGTCCCCGATGAAAACTTCAATGGTCCGGTGAGTTTTAATTGGAATGGATTTGACGGCACCGACTATGCCGAAACTCCCTCCACTGTTAATTTAAATATTAATGCTCCCCCAATTCTCGTCAATCCTATCGAAAATCAAACCACCACTCCTGGAACAAACTTTACCTTTCCCCTCCCTGAAAATACCTTTGATGATGCTGATATTGTCTACAATGACAGCTTAACCTATACTGTTACGCTATCCAACGGAGATCCGCTTCCCAATTGGTTAACCTTCAATGAAGACGGCACCTTTACAGGCACTCCAGGAACAAACGATCTTGGAACTCTCATAATTATTGTCACCGCTACCGATCAGGCCGGTGCAAGTATTACGGATACCTTTGATTTAACCATTCAATCGCCTAACGGTGGTGGTAATACAGGTGGCGGTAATACAGGTGGTGGAACTAATCCTGATACCGGAACCGGAGGTGGAACTAATCCTGATCCGGGAACTGGAACCGATGGTGGTAGCAATCCCGATACCGGAACTGGAACCGGAGGTGGAACTAATCCCGATACCGGAACAGGAACCGATGGTGGAACAGGAACCGATGGCGGAACTAATCCCGATACCGGAACTGGAACCGATGGTGGAACAGGAACCGGAAGTGGCAGCAATCCCGATACCGGAACTGGAACCGATGGTGGAACAGGAACCGATGGTGGAACAGGAACCGATGGTGGAACAGGAACCGATGGTGGCAGCAATCCCGATACTGGCACAGGAACCGATGGTGGAACAGGAACCGATGGTGGCACTAATCCTGATACGGGAACAGGAACCGATGGTGGAACTAATCCTGATCCGGGAACCGGAACCGATGGTGGAACTAATCCTGATCCGGGAACCGGAACCGATGGTGGAACTAATCCAGGCACAGATGGGGGTAATGACAACGGTCCTTTAACCCCGGATTCTCCTGGCAATGGCGATCGCCCCGATTCTGAGAATCCCCCGGCAAATCCCCCCACGGGAGTACCACATACCAACAATACAAACCCTTGTAACCCCGTCCCTAGCGAACCCTCGCCCAACAGTGGGTGCAAATGTCCAGTTCCACCCCCGCCAGAAATTATCGTTTATGGACCCCAAGACAGACCCCCGGTGGAAATCTTTCTCTTTGGAACCGAGGAAAATGATGCGATCCTGGGAGACGATCGCCACGAAGGGATCTTAGGATTTGCCGGAGATGATTTTCTTTGGGGACAAGGCGGTACCGATGTGCTGTATGGGGATACCGGCAATGATTATATGTTGGGAGGCGTCGGCAGCGATTTTCCTGTAGGTCCGGGGATTGATCGCGATCGCATCGAAGGCGGCAAAGGTCATGATTTCATCAACGGCAACGAAGGTAATGACACCCTCTATGGTGGTCGAGCTACTGATATCATTCATGGAGGGAAAGACGATGATCTGATCTTCGGTAACTTAGATACCGATATCTTGTATGGTGATCTGGGCAATGACACCATTCTCGGGGGAAATGGCAGCGAAACCCCCATCGGCACAGAAGGCGATCGCGATTTAATCTTCGGTAACCGAGGCAATGATCTGCTCAATGGCAACGAAGGCAATGATACCGTCTATAGTGGCAAAAATGATGATATTGCCAATGGCGGGAAAGATAATGACCTGATGTATGGGGATTTAGGCAACGATATCCTCTTGGGAGATCAGGGAGATGATACCTTGTTCGGTGGCACTAGCGATCCCAATGTCCCCGATCTGGGGGGACGAGACTTGATTTATGGGGGTGATGGCAATGACTTCATCAACGGCAATCAAGGGGATGATACCCTGCATGGGGGTCTGGGTAGCGATACCCTTCATGGCGGCAAAGATCATGATATTCTGTGCGGGTCCGCTGGGGATGACCTGTTATTCGGAGACTTAGGCGATGACACCCTCTATGGAGAGGATGGCAACGATACCATCCGAGGCGGCATCGGCAGCGATGTACCCATCGGTTCCGATGGCGATCGCGACTTTATCTGTGCTGCTGTCGGGGATGATTGGGTAGAAGGCAACGCCGGTAACGATACCCTGATCGGTGGCAGTGGCAATGATACCTTGTATGGCGGCAAAGATGATGACCTCCTCTATGGTGGTGACGGGGATGATTTCCTCAGTGGCGATTTTGGAAATGATACCCTAACGGGCGGTACCGGGCGCGATCGCTTTGTGGTGCAGTCGGGTTTTGGCACTGATACCATCACCGATTTTACCCTCGGAGAAGACTGGTTTGTGCTAGGTGAGGGATTAACCTTCAATCTCCTCAATTTCGTCTCCTCCAATTGCGGAACAGCGATCGCCTTGGGAGATGAAATTCTGGCGATTGTCAAAGGAATACAACCCGAGATGATAGTGGCGGAGTATTTTATGCCGTTGATTTAAACTCAGGGACAACAGCAGGCGATCGCCTGCTGTTGGGAAGGTTTTCTCACTGGTTGATGCGATCGCCCATTGCCGTTCAACCGTATAAACATCAGGAGTCTTAACTATTTAAGATTTCCATCCCTTTAACCGAACACCCCCCTCAAGGCGATCGCCAGTCCAATAGCGGCGATCGCCCCAATGGTGGTATTAATAATATTCACCACCTCATTCGTCATCCAACTCACTTGTTCCTGAATCGTTGCCCCAATTACACTCTCTAAATTTGTGGCAATAAACGCGGCGATCGCACATAACCCCACCCCCGTCAAATCAATTAACCCCACCCCATATCCCACTACAGCAACGGCGACGGATGCCACCACCCCGGCAATGGTTCCCTCCAGAGAAACCGCACCCTCAGTCCCCTTCGGCACAGGTTGCAACGTCGTAATCAAAAACGTCCGCTTGCCGTAAACCTTCCCCACCTCACTCGCCGTCGTATCCGACAACTTCGTACTAAAACTCGCCACATACCCCAACAACAGCAACGGCACCACTTTCGGCCACTCCAACTGTTGCACCACCAACACCCCCAAAGCACAAACCGCTGCTGTCAATGCCGAACCCCAAACATTTTCCGGTCCCCGGGCCCCCGATCGCTTCTCCGCAATTCCCTCCGCCTCCTTCTGCGCCATCCCAATGCGCGTCACTGCCGAACCCACAATAAAATAAAACCCTACCACCGCATATCCGGGCCCACCCAAAGTCCCCCAAATCAGTACCCCCAAAATCCAAGCATGAACAATTCCTGCCGGAGTCAGCAACTTTTTGGGCAAAAAATAAACAATCGTTAACAAAACCGTATTTAATCCCACCGCCACCAGCCAAGGATTCAATAACGCGCCATAATTAAAAATAAATTCTTCTGTCTGCATCTTAAATTATTCCTCATGAACAGTGTTTTTTTTCATCTCGCCTTTCCTGTTGCTGACATTCCCAAGACCAAAGAATTTTATGCTCAAGGGCTCGGTTGCCAAGTCGGACGCGAATCCCATACTGCTGTTATTTTAAACCTCTATGGCAATCAACTCGTTGCCCATGTCACCAAAGAACCCATCACCCCGCAAAAAAGCATTTATCCTCGTCATTTTGGCTTAATTTTTCAAAATGAAGCCGATTGGAAAACCTTATTAGAACGCGCCCAACACCATCAACTCCAGTTCCGTGAAGAACCGAAACTACGCTTTCCCGGTTCTCCTTTAGAACATCGCACCTTCTTTTTAGAGGACCCATTTTATAACTTACTAGAGTTCAAATATTACGCCCATCCTGATGCCATTTTTGGAAGCGCGGAATTCACCGAAATAGGCGATCGCACTTAGTTTAGAGGCAATTTATATCTTCCGCCTAAACCCTAGATACAGTTGGATAATGGGTTTATATCTAGGGTTAAATTGGGGAATTTAAGGGTTCCGATAAAGTGTCTGCGATCGCCTGTAAACAGCGGCGATCGCTCACCATCCAGCGATGAACCAAAACCGGCAATATCACTTCCTTCCCTACCGGCATTTGAGAGCTTTTTGCTGGGATAATCATCCCATCATAAGGAGTCCAAATTGAGGTGAAATTAACCCGTCCTAGCATCTCCACTGCATCCCGGTTCAAATCTTCCAAAAACGGGCTTTTCGGACGCATTTGCAAACATCCCGGTAGGGGTAATGCGTAAGCAGTTACCGTACCTTTATTGGGGGCAGATATAGAAATAAATCGCTGCACCCGCTCAATGCCACCGAGTCGCTGGAGATAGTACCGGCTGACAATTCCCCCCATACTGAATCCAATTAAATCCAAGGGGCGATCGCCTCCTAATGTTTGGTCAATAAAATCCCTCAGTTGTTCCGCTAACCGATCTAATCCAATCGAGCTATCATTGGGAATTAAATTTAAGCTATAAACCGACCATCCCAGCTCAGTTAAAACAGGAGAAATTTTACTGAAAATATCACTTGTATCCCAAATTCCATGAACTAACATTACCGGGTTTTTTGGATTGTTTTGATTCATAACTCTAGTAGTTTTAGGTCACTGGTTATTGTAAAGGACTGGGGATGGGGGAGATAGGGAGGATATGACTTCAGTCGTGACGTTGAATTGGGAATAACCTCATTCAGTCAATCTCCCCTAATCTCCCCCATCCCCCTATCTCTCATTGCCAACTTACAATTTAATTCTGAAAATGTTTGTAGTTCTGTAAAGCAGTTCTCAGGGAAAACAGCCATTTGAGGGGGATTTGTAAATTTTTATTAAGATTTTTCTCAAAAAAGTGAGAGTTGGCTTATCAGAACTTCATAATTAAACCAAACAGTTTTCAGTTTTAGGGGGGCCTTGAACAGAATCGGCTTGTCTCGATCGCTTGAGCGAAGCGGCAATAAGCTGTTAGGGCTTGAACCCTGGCCCATTGTAGAGTTAACATTTTAGGAGTAAGGACCATGTTCGGTTTTATCAAAAAATTATTTGGCGGCATTTTCAGCTTCTTCGGTGGCTTATTTGGATCCAAAAAATCTGGATACTACCTGGAAATAGAAGAGTCAAAAGGCTCTGCTCCGGCTGCCAAATCCCCAGCGGCTCAAGTCCAGAAACTAGAACCCCTTCCTACAGAGAAATCGGAACCGGCAAAGGTGAGCAAATCTAAGGGCACTGAGAAAAAGGCAGAACCGAAACCAGCAGCGCCAGCACCAGCGGTGGCGATCGCCAAGGCAGAACCAGCGAAACCAGCCCCCAAAGAGGCGGCTCCTGCTCCTAAACGGGAAGCCACCCCAGCAATGGTGACCCCCCGTCGTCGCCCGGGTGCGAATATGACTTCTTATCTGGATATGGCTCGGAATATGCAAACTTCGACCCGCTAGAAGTGCTAGAAAGAGACGCGAAAATCGCGTCTCTTTCGGCTTTTTAGGGTCAAATGCTCTGATTTGGGGTGGGGTTAATTTCTAATGCTGCGGCAATTAGGGATAAGGCAACAGCAGGTGCAGTGACGGCGCGGAGGATGCGACTACCGAGAGAAACCGGTTGGAAACCGGAGGCGATCGCCTGTTCGACTTCTGCCGGGGTCCATCCCCCTTCCGGTCCGATCGCGATTTCGATGGGACCGTGCTGTAATCCGTCTGCCGTCTGTTGACTAGCTAAAACCTGCGCTAATAAATGGGGGGCGTCGGTGCGAGTGACACAAATGTAACGATGGGGGGGTATTTCTGATCCAGTGATCAAGTCCTGAAAGGTGACTGGCTCCAAAATCGTCGGTACGATTTGCCGTTCCGATTGTTCTGCGGCTTCTCGGGCAATGCGACGCCAGCGGTCGAGCTTGTTGGGACTGGGTTTAAGGACTGTGCGATCGCTCAAAACCGGGGCGAGGGTCGTTACACCGAGTTCTGTAGTTTGCCGAACCACTTCATCCCAGCCATTTTTAGGGAGTGCTAGGATTAAGGTAACAGGAATTGGCAATTCAGTTTGCACCAAAATTGACTCTACAATCGTGGCAAATTCATGATTTTCTGACAATTGAGCGAGCCACCATTCCCCTTGTCCATCCATTGCAATAAAGCGATCGCCCGGGTTTAAGCGCAAGACGCGACTGAGATAATGCTGTTGAGGGCGATCAAGGAGAATTCCCCCGGCTTGAAGTTGTCCGGGTGCGATCGCCACTCGTTGCAGTTGGCCTAATTCTTGAAAATTTCCCGTTTTAGCTGCCTTCACAAAACAACCTTATTTTAAATTTAATTCTAGGGGTCTTGATGGATAAAATCTTCTCCCTCATCAGGTTCTAAATTCGGGTCTACCGCCTCAGAGGGAGCCGTAAATTGGGTGAGAGGAATCACCTGAACATTCAAAGAGATAGGCTTTTGCAGTCTTTTTTCTAAAAAATCTCGAACGAGCTTAACTTGTTTTTCTGAAATCGAGTTTGCGGGTGCAGCAACTTCGAGGTTGACAATTAGAGCCTTTCCTTGGGGTTCAACCTGCACTCTCCGGACATTGGTTTTAGAAAACGTGAGCGTTTCTTGACTAATTAAAACCGTAATACTGCGGCGAACATTATCGCTTAAGACTAAGTTATTGAGGGAAAATCCTAAAGGAACCCCCAAAATACTTAAGGCAAACAGAGAGATGATAAACCCTTCTTTTGCCCGTTTGAGTGACCCATATTCTTGGGTAACAAAAACTAGACCCCCACTAAAAACAATTCCAATTAAGTTCGTTAAAAATAGTAAAGAACTGCCGATCCAAATTTCATGAGAAGCTAAAGCAATTCCGATCCCGATGACGCTTAAGGGCGGAACTAAGGCTACTGCGATCGCCACTCCCGGTAAGGCATCGGCAATATGACGGCGAGATTTAGCAAAAGCGCCTGCGGTACCAGCGGCTAAGGCAACCCCAAGATCGAGTAAGGTGGGCTGCGATCGGGCCATAATTTCCCCTTGAACCGCTTGTAAGCCAATCAGGTTAGAGATCACAAAGGCGGTGAAAATTGTTAAAAATACTCCACTTCCCAGGGTTAAAGACGATCGCTTTAACAAGCGGCGATTCCCCATCACCATGCCATAAGCGATGCCCAGAATCGGACCCATTAAAGGCGCGATAATCATCGCTCCAATTATTGTAGCGGCACTATTAGCCAGCAATCCCAAGGTAGCAATAATGGCGGACAACCCTAGCAAAATATAAAAGCTTTGAGAAGGAACCGACGATCGCCAGACTTGCCGGTTTAAACCTTCCATTGAGATCGGTTTTTCCGCCAGCCATTTCCATTGGCCGCTATTACTATGCCACCAGGTTTTAAAGAACCGGATAAGTCGCAAATACCCTAAGCGCCCCAGTCGTTTGAACTTAAAACTCACCGTTAAAACCTGCCAGGAATTTCAATTAGGAACCGCAGTCGTTATCACCCAAGCGATCGCGCTCGTTATGATTATTCCTTAATTTATCCAACTCCTGACAGATTTTTCTTCTTCTCTAGGTTGCTTAAACCGAGACAGTTACTCAGAGGTTCAAGCTTGTTCGCTCAAGCTTTTCAAGAAAGCATCGATCGCATCTCCAGCCAATTGACTCATTGGCTTACCCTGACGCTCTGCTTCCGTCTTAAGCTGGAGATAAATCTCATTGCTGACATTAATCCGGCGACGAGGAGGACGAGAAGAACCGCCCTCTTCTCCTTCGCTGTCATCACCGCCCCCGCCACCGCCACTCGGGGGAGTTGGAGGAGTGGGAGGAACACCGGAATCCGTAGCAGGAGTCCCACCGGTGGAAGAATCGCTTCCAGCCGTTACCGACATAGAAGCCGCAATGGGCTCGGCGCCCGAAGTCGTGACATTTTCGGAATTAACAGGAGAAGAGAATTGATTAACCATTTCTTGAATTGAAGCGTTGGGAGTAGCAGAATATGTAGCAGCAAAGCGACGCAGGGCCTCAAACCCGACCCGATGGCAAAAATCACCAAAACTCTCAGGTTCAACCCGATGAAGCTGTTCTTGTTTGAAATAAACAAACAAGGGTTCTAGGGTAGCTTCCAAATTTTCGATCGCTAAACTCTCAATGTAAGTTTCAGCCAACCTAGTTTGATGGGGACTTCCACCTAACCAGAGTTGATAAGAATCCGGAGATCTGCCCACAAAGCCGAGTTCAGCTAAGTAGGGACGAGCACAACCATTCGGGCAACCCGTCATCCGGATCACAAAGTGTTCTTCAGGTAAGCCGACTTGATTTAACAGGGCGCGAATGCGTGCGAGGACACCGGGGATGCCGCGTTCGGCTTCAGCGATCGCTAAACCGCAAGTTGGCAAAGCAGGGCAAGCCATTGAATAGCGAACCAACGGGTCGATATCGGTTTCCCGTTTAATCCCACATTCTTGCAGAATTGTCTCGATTTCCCGTTGCTGTTCCGGTGCGATATCGTACAGTAACACATTTTGATGGGGGGTCAGTAGCATCGGCAGGTTGAATGCCTCCACAATCCGTCGCAAAGCCGTCTTAAGCTGCAACGAACCGCGATCGTGAATCCGACCATTTTCTACGGAAATTCCGTAGAACAGCTTGCCATCCCCCTGATCGTGCCACCCCAGAAAGTCTAAGTATTTAAACTCCGGTAAAGGTCTGAACGGTTCAATTTTTTTCCCGAAATAGCCTTCAACGGTTTCCCGGAATTTTTCGACGCCCCAATCTTCGAGTAAGTATTTCATCCGGGAAAGACGGCGTTCGACGCGATTGCCATAATCGCGTTGGGTCGCAACAATTGCTTTGACCGCATCGTAAATGTCATCTTTTCTAACAAAGCCGATGGGATCAGCCAGACGGGGGAAAGTTTCCTCTTTGTTATGGGTGCGTCCCAATCCACCTCCTGCAAGGATGTTAAATCCTTCCAGTTGGCCTGCATCATCGAGAATCACTACGAGGCCCAAGTCTTGAGAATAAATATCAACAGAATTATCCCCAGGGACCGTGACGGCAATTTTGAATTTGCGGGGTAGAAACTGGGATCCATAAATGGGTTCCAGGGAATCATGGATGATTGTCCCGTTGCCATTGCGCTGGCGCGCTTCTTTCACTTGGGGATTTTCTTCGGCGCTGATCGCTTTTTCCCCATCCAGCCAAATTTCATAATAGGCCCCACTCTGGGGCGTCAGCAAATCAGCGATATTGTTGGCATATCTACGAACGCAATCGTAATCAAAACGGTTCGTAAATGGCGCTGGAGGTGCCATCACGTTGCGGTTAATGTCCCCACAAGCGCCCAAGGTAGAACCCATGTTCTGGACAATTTCTTGGATCGCCGTTTTCAAGTTTTTCTTCAAGATTCCATGAATTTGGAAACCTTGACGGGTGGTGACTCGCAGGGTGTGATTGCCATAGTTTTCCGACAGCCGTTCTAAGGTTAGATACAGCTGGGGTGGAATGAATCCCCCGGGCGATCGCGTCCGGAGCATCATTTGGTAGTCTTTTTCCTGTCCTTTGACCCGATTTTCCCGGTTATCTTGCTGATATGAACCGTGAAATTTCAGAATCTGATAGGCATCATGGGAAAAATGAGTCGTATCTTCTAAAAGCTCAGTGGCAAGTGGTTCGCGCAAATAGTTGCTGCGTTCTTTGATGCCTTCGACTTTAGAAACTTTTTGACTGTTATCAGTCATTGATGGTGACGTTGTAAAGGATTGAACCATGAGCACATCTCGTGAAAATGGTAGAGGCTATTTCTCTCCGGTAATCCGGTCGGAATAGCGATGTTTTTTGATCTTATCACTGCCTTTCCTAATTTAAGGGATCATTTGGCAAATTAGGATCCATTCCTTCGGTCAGAATGTTAAGTCTTGTTAATTTGGGGTTCGCCCTCGGGGGTTAACCCCTTGGGCAAGAGAGAGTCATAGGGATTGACCTGCCAGGATTTGACCCGGTTTTCGGTGACTCATAAATCAACGGTTTACCGCGATCGCCATGTCCCGAAGAGAATCCTGAGCAAAATCTGGGGAACAGTTTCTCCTTGATTTTCTGACGCTTGGTTGATTAGGTGTAGTTACTTACTGGCTTTTGGATATGTCTCTCCTTGATTCAGGCGATCGCTCCAATCTACCACAGCAGTTTCTTCCTCTCTAATTTGTAAATCGGTACTCTTTTGCGCGATCGCAATTTAGCTCAAAATCCTTAAATATCTGATTAAATTTTCCCTCAATTCTGTAAATTTTCTCTAAATTTTCTCTAAATTTTCTTTAAATTCTTATCAAATATGCTATAATCCATCGCAATACTCCAGCAATCGATAATTGCGGTAAAAAATTTAAGTTTGCCCGACTGGTGAGTATCCAGCGATCGCGTCCTTAAATTTCTCCCCACCCCTCATTCGTGAAAAATTTTCCGCCGCTTCAAACCGGGATATTCCGCCTCAATCTGTGCTGTATTCTGACGAGAATTCCTCAAAATCCAGCGAAGGTGAAGATTTCCCCCTCCATCCCCCTTCTTCCCCTTCCTTCCCCCATTTTTCGATAGCGCTATCATGAGGATATCTGGTGAAAGCAAGGTTAAGACCTAAAATCTCCCGTCTCTACAGATCCTCGGGTTCAAACCCATATCGGTTTATGGCGAATCAGGGTGGATTTCAGCTTAACCCAACCCATAGCCAGTTGCTCAACTGACACAGGGCCTCCCCATTTTCTCCCCTAGAATACACTAAATAGTAGGTAAGGACTATCAGCAGTAGATTCCCGAATCTTGGCTTTTGATGGTTAATTGTACTCGTCGGGACAAGGATGCTGTATGCTGATCCCGCACCCCTCCAAGAGGGTTGGAAGCGGGATACCTCTTTTCTCCTTACGGAGGAGAAATTTTAACCTGTCTACTGATTCAACGGTATGGTATGTATGCAATTAAAGATCTAAAGCGTGCAATGAGAGCGCTCATCGAACACATTCGAGATATTAGTAAAATGAGTGTTGCCTCTTGGCTGGCAACCGCCCTTGATTTTGTAGTGTTTACTCTGTTCAACCGAGGAGTAAATATACAAATTTCTACGGCAGCCGCTCTCGGTTCTCTAGCCGGAGCATTGCTTCATTTTACAATTTGCCGACTTTGGGTATTTCGTCATAGCAAAAAGCACGGTGTAGCGGAATCTCTAGGTCGTTATATTATCGT
>CBFGOM010000089.1:0-25316 GCA_965650385.1 uncultured Oscillatoriaceae bacterium | reverse complement strand
CTCGTGCGATTCAACTGAATCCCCAAGATGCGGTAGCGTATAACAACCGAGGATTAGCCCGGTATAACCAAGCGGACTATGCGGGGGCGATCGCAGATTATACAGAAGCGTTGCGGCTGAAACCCGATGATGCCGTCGCCTACTTGAATCGGGGGGTGGCGCGTTCCGCCGGGGCCGATTATCATGGAGCCATTGAAGACTTTACCCAAGCCCTGAGTCTGAATGAGAAGTATGCCAGTGCCTATAATTATCGGGGTCGGGCGCGCGCAGAAATGGGCGATCGCCAAGGGGCGATCGGGGACTTACAAACCGCAGCGAACTTGTTTTCTCGCCAAGGAGATACCATCCATCACCAACAGGCGATCGCGGCCCTGACGGCGCTTGCGAGTGCAGACTAAACCCTCCCTGTCCCCTGAATCTCAGGGGACCCGAAAGCAAGTTTCTAGCCTAGATTGATTCCAAATCAGTCTTGTTTTTCTAATCCTGACAAACGTCCTAGCGGGAATTTTTATTCCCGCTTTTTTGTGGAAGTGACTATAATTGGTGCAAAACCGGGCGTCCTACCACCAACCATGCAAACGATAAAACCTTTCCGTCAAAGTTTGAGGAGCAATCTTAACTCATATTCCTGGCAAACCTGGGTTGAAGGCACTTGTGTTGCCGGATCCGCCGTGGGAACCGTCGTGGCAGCTATTTCCGGACAAGTCGTCTATGCGGCAGTTCCTCTCACCTTGGCGTTAAGTCTGAATTTGTCCAATCGAGTGCGATCGCAACAGCAAACAGTACAAGAAACCACCTCCGCGATCGCCGATGTCCGTCAGATGGTGGACGCTCTCCAAACTACCATCCGCCAACAACCTCCCGTGGAAAAGGTGAATTTGCATCCCCTGCATCAAGCCATTTCTCAGTTGCAAACTATTACCCAACGCCTCCAAAAAACTGCAGTTCGAGAAGATGACTGGGAAACCGTGAACGTTCGCCTCTTATTAATGCAGGAACAGTTAGACCAACTCTCGACTCTACCCCAGGCACAGTCAGAATTTGTCAACACTCCAGGGACAGAGGAAACCCTTCCTCTCTCTTCTAATTTGCCTGAATTCCAGTTACAAATTCAAACCGAACTAGAACCCCTAGCCCGTCGCGTCAAAACATTAGAACAACAAAATAAACAAATTGTCAAGCCCTATCTGCAACGTCTCACCCAAGCCGTTAAAAAATTGGAACAGACAGGTTCTCTCACCGCTTTAAAACGCAACTTAGACCGATTACAGGCTGAATTTCAACAGCATAACCCGGAATCGGAAGAAATTACCGCTCTCCAACGGGAAATGACCCGAATCAGCGAAGGATTAGCCCAGCTTCAACAGCGATTTGAAGCCATGCCTCCTTTGAGCAACCTTCAACAACTTGGGAGTATTGAAGCCGCAATTGCTGCGTTATTTGAGAAAGTTTCAAGCCTAAACGCACAGATGCAAAGACGGCTAAATTCTTTAGAAAAAAAAGAAATGGAACGCCTTCATCAAGAGATTGATTTTCAGGCAACCGCGATCGCCTCCTTACAAGATGGATATGATCGCCTCTATCATTCCGTCACTGATTTGAGCAACCGCCTAGAAACCTTGCCGCACCGTGAGCATCGAGAATACGAACATTTTTAGTCTGCTAGGGTGGGCATTTCCCACCCTCTATCCAGAACGGCTAAAAATTGGGGATAGGATGCAGAACTATTGTCAAGAAAGCCGGGTTTCACACTTTCTATTTTATCTCCCAGGGAAGTGAATCCCCCCAGCGGCATAAAAAATATTAAAGTTAAAGCCTGTTTGATTAACCCTTGAGCATTATAAATTTCCAGGAGTTTCAGGAGCAATATCAATCCCTCGTCCTTGTTTCATTTCATGCTGCGGGGTAATCAAATCGCTGAGTTCACTAATTTCAACCCCAATATCCTGGCAAGCTGCTTTGAGTTGTTGGGAAAATAGGCTAGTATTCTGCCCATACCCACTCTGTGCCGCCGCTGTTGCTAAACCCTGTTCTGCATTCGCTTTGGCACAGTCAATCAGTTCTATTCCTTGGAGTTGTTTACTTGCTACCATAAGTTTAGCCCTATCTCACTCATTCAGATTATTCAATCACCCTAACCAAAACCGAGTCTAAATTCATCCCCCGAAAGGAAGAAGATAATGGATAATTGATAATGGATAATTGATAATTGATAACTTTCCATTGTCCATTATTAAAGCCAATACTTGTAAGCTGCATAAGCTAGAGTCACAATCCCCGTGACGATCGCTGATTCATCAACCTCAAATTGAGGATGATGCAGGGGGTAATTGGGTTTGTCTGGATGTCCCACGCCGAGACGAAACATCATTCCCGGTGCGTGTTCGAGATAGAGGGAAAAATCTTCTGCACCGAGGGAGGGTTCAGGAATATAGAGGACGCGATCGCTTCCCCAAGCTTCTAATGCCGCTGATTCCACTAACTGGGTCATCCCCGTGTCATTTTGCACCGAAGGGACTCCCCGTCGGTAGTTCATTTCATAGCTGCCGCCATGCATCTGACAGACATGAGCAACTATTTTCTCAATCCAACCGGGTAAATCGGCATGGGTTTCAGGATGCAGCGATCGCACAGTTCCGAGCATCTTAACCGAGTCCGCAATCACATTCGGCGCACGTCCTCCATTCAGTTGACCGATGGTCAAAACCACGGGACGTAAGGGGTTTTGAGTCCGAGAAATAGCCTGTTGTAGGGTGGTAATCACCTGGGATGCAATCCAAATCGCATCGATTGCCTCATGGGGACGTGCACCATGTCCGGATTCCCCAATAATTGTGATTTCTAGGTCATCGGCGGCGGCGGTTAATGCTCCCCGTCGAATCCCGATCGCTCCCCCGGGAATCGACGGAAAAACGTGCAATCCTAAAATATTCGTGACCTGTTGCATAGCACCATCGGCAATCATCCACCCGGCACCTTGAGCAATTTCCTCTGCCGGTTGGAATAGAAAGCGCACGGTTCCGGGTAAATTCTCCACCAGTTCTGAGAGGATCATCGCGGTCCCCAATCCGACGGTAGTATGCACATCATGTCCACAAGCGTGCATCACTCCTGCCTGCTGGGAGGCGTAGTCTAATCCAGTCCGTTCGGCGATCGGCAAGGCATCCATATCCGTGCGAATTGCCAACACCCTCTCATCCGTGATTTGACCCGCCAGTTCTCCAATGACCCCGGTTTTCCCCACTCCCTCGCGCACATGAACCCCACAGGAAGAGAGAACCCCCGCGACATAGGCAGCGGTTTGATACTCTTGACCACTGAGTTCGGGATGACTGTGAAGATGTCGCCGAATCTCAATCAGGCGAGGTGCGAGTTTAGCAGCAATGGTTTTAATCTCAGTGAGCATGGGGGTCCCAGAGTGAGCGTACAATTTTTATTATAGAGTTGGTTGATCTCGGAACTCTGTGCGACCCGATTGAGGGGCGATCGCCAAAAGCCGACTTTTTCTTAGGTTTAAGAAGAAGTCGGCTTTTGAGAAGGAATTCAATTGTTTAAGTGTTTAGCCTTCTAAAGCTTTGATTGCCGGAGTAAGGTAACCGTCATTGGCAAGACCTCACGGATGGCTTAACAAATAATATCCCCTACAGTTTCGCGCAGAAATAGGCGTGCTTTCTCAGCGCCTTCTACCAAAAATTGGACCTGCCCATAGGTTTTATTCAGCTTTCTCGCATCAATTTCCACCCGTTGAGACGGATATTTTTGCAACAGTTCTATCAGGGAAAGTCGGCCATCATCCGCAGCAGAAAGAACCAAACTAGAACGCAATCCTTCAATCCCTTTACGACCCGAGGGCGGATAAATCGCCTGACTGATCTCGTAGAGGAATAATTCTCCCACAATAAAGTTCAAAGAACGATCTAAAACTCGGACATTCGCCGGAATTTCCTGCGTCAAAACTGTCCGAAAGAGATCCCTATCAACATTGGCAACTCCGGTCAAAAATCGGATCACCCGAGACGCTTCTCCGGTTTCACCAAATTCCGCTAATTCGGCCATCGGAATGGCAATTCGTTGGGGACCATAAGTCAGGACCACCACTTGAGAGGCAGTTGCCGGGGAAGGTGTAAACACCACGAATGAAAGACTGGTCAGAAAAACAATGAGGCTGAGGGCTATAAATTTGACCCACTTTTTGGGTAGCTGGCTCAGACTGGTGACAAACGTTTTGATTTTTATTTTCATGGCATCGCTCCTGAAGGATTTCTCACCCTTTTTGCTGGCTTCACCAGACCCAAATTATCGGCTCATGAAGCATGAAATAGAGGCAGTAACGCTGCCTCTATAGATTGAGTTGAGTTTATTTAGACCACCCTAAGTTATTCGCCTTAGCTCCGGTGAAAAGTTGGGGGACGGGTTTGGTTTCAACGTCCGATCCAAACAATCCGTCTTCACAAACGACGTCAGATAAATAGGTTTGGACTACTTGGGCGATCGCCAGAACATCTGTCGCTAAGAAACTAATTCGTTCATAGCCTTGTTCTAACAGAGGACCACTGACGCTCAACTGTTGTTCAGGATAATTTTCTAGCAATTCCAGGAGGGTAAAACTATCGTTGGCTGCTGCAGAGACGAAAGCATCAACGACTTGAGTAACATTTTCCTCAACTGCAATACCCAAAACAGGTTCAAGACGAGTAAGGATAAATTGACCGATAGTGCTGTTGAGAATTCGTCTTAAGAATTCCTGGGAAACAGGAATTTCTTGACCCAAGGCAAACCGTAAGGCTTCAATATCGCGCTCGATGATACCCAACCGGGTGCGAAATTCTGCGGGTTCTGCACCTTCGCTCACAAACCGGCGCAAGTCACCGATGGAGATAGTCTCACGGGAATCGCCGTACATTAGAATGATTCTATCTACAGCCATCGCGCTATCACAATTGATGGTAACTGCTGCCGTGACTGCTAAAACCATTGCCAGCCCTAGGGATAAAGCTCTTTTCCAGATCCCATGAAACTGTTTAACCACGAAGGAGAATCTTTGATTAATATCGAACCCAGAGGTTATGTTCATCCACGTACTCCTGATACAACACTTCAGACTTATCTGTTTTGCAACGTTGACTATATTGATGTTAGAGGATTTTCTCTACCAGTTTTTTGTTCCTGGAAAGATTCCAGAAAATCGACAATCTCTGTGAAAACAGGTCACTCTTATGTTACTACATTTTCTCCCGTATTTTTTACTCATTCTAAAGTTAGATATTTTTAAACTGATAAAATATTTTGATTAGAGATAGTTATTTGTCAAGAAATATATTCTTTTCTTAACAAATAACCACTCCCTATTTTGGCAAACAAATTCTTAAGTCTTTCCATCCTGATGCTTGGTGTTTTTTGAGCAGCATTTATGAAAATCAATTTAGAGTTGAGCTAAATTGCAGGATAACAAGGGAGAACCTAAAATAGCTGGTGTTTGCTGATTTCTTAGCCTGCTTTAAGGGTACTAGACTATCCTCCTACACTTTTTTATGAATTATCCCTCATTCGGAATTCCTTGATTTCATCAAGCTGTTTCAATTTCTTCCCCAAAAGCTAGAAAGCTGGTTCTTTTAGGAAGTACAAGATTTAAAACTAGCGGAGGGAATTGCGATCGCGCCCTGTAAACTTAAATTTTTCTCCATCTTTTCCACAACCTTTCTCTTCCCGTCTATCCCCTATCCAGCTAGGAACGTGGAGATAAAAGCATAAATAAATCCCATTGAACATGAGTATTTTGAAAAATACCTGTTCCACTTATACTCCGAATTTTTCCCAAACTATTCAAAACAATTTGACCTTCGGGTGATGCATTAATTTCCGGAGGAACAAATGTATTGACCCACGCCAACAAAGACCCCATATTCAGATAACAATAACCGAAGTTAGCTTCAGGCAAGGGTTCTAAAGCCGCTTGGAAATTAAAAGCATTAGCGAGACTCTGATAAGGTTGCGGATAGAGTTCTTCAAACGGTTTTAGTCCCGTGGTTATCATTAGGGTATTCTCAGAAATCCACCCATGAGCGAATACACTTTCTGCCCTCCCATTTGGGTTCATAACTTCCCAACTGGTGACCGAGTTTTCATTAATTTGATGACGATTAATGGTAAACGCCCCAGACAACTGACTAGCAATCCGTTCATCAAGTTGCGTTAATAGGCGTTCCGCACTCCGGCGATCGCTCGTTTCAATAATCGACCCCATTCCCAATTTCATGGTTTGATCTACTGTGGGGAAAAACCCTTGATTGGTCGGAAAAACAAACGCCGTAATTTCGCCATCCATCCAAGGGAGGATATCTTCTGTCACCTCTAAACCTAGGGTGGATTGAGTTAACTCGGGGATTTGCTCTAATCCAGGTAAAGTGAGGAAAGTTTGACCCAAAATCGGCCCGATCGCCTGCCACAAATTCAGGCTGCCACCACAGGTAAAGTAGGTCGATGCCGGAAGTCTTGCCGCCATTGGGGTCGAACTTGGTGATACTTGGGGCTGAGGGACTGGAGTTTTGTAAAACCCCCGAGACTGCGCGCGAATCCCTTCGGCTTCCATCCACACCATCAGATCGATCGCACTGTAGGGCGTCGTCAACTCATCCCCTGCTGGATTGATATCCCCAGAAGCGGGGAGGGGAACCAACCGGTTTAATAGGGGAAAGACCCTTGACAGTTCCGCCAGTTGGGGAAATTTGCCATAACCCATCACCAGCGATCGGCCCGATTCTGGATGCTCTAAAGTCCTCTGAAACTGGGGGTCTTGGGCTAAACTATTGCTCGTGTCTTTCGTTGCAATCCAACGTTCCAAAGGGGCGCTACTCTGGGCCGCTGCCACATATCCCGGCACAATCGCGATCGCCAAACCCGCTGTTCCCTGGACTTCTGGGGCGGGGACCCCAGGAGGGGTCGGGACGGGTTCGGCTGGAGTTTTCGGGGTAGAATCCGGCAAAATTGGTCGCGTCTGTGCCAATACCGACAACCCTTTGAGCCATTTGCTAGAGTGGAAAGCTGAGAGGGGATTTAACGCGATCGGCCCGCTTTCTCGGAACCCAGGAGACTTCCGCTGTTCCTTCGCCATATTGGGTCCCGGCCATTCTAACAGCGTCACCCCCTGAAACTGACGTTCCCGAGGCTGTCCCTGAATCGCACTCAATTGGGCCACAAAATTAGGAATCCGGTTCGGGTCCTGAATAGGAGCCACCATCACCGCATTTTCCTGGAGAGAAGTCTGCTCGTTCCCTTCTGCACCGGGCATCAAGGCGATCGCGGTCCAGTCTCCCAACCAGGGTTGGATATCCCGGGCAAAATTCACCTCTGCCGGAATATAGGGCAAAAATCCCGGCCCAGAAAACCCAGGCGGGAGGGCAATAAACCGATTTAAGCCAGTCCAGGCATTCGCACGGGTATCAATCAGCAACACCCCGCTAACATCTCCCGGTAACACCGTGGTGACCGGTGGAGGGGATGTCGGTGCAACCCGTTCCGGTACAGGTTGTGCTTGCAGCACTGAACCCGGTGTCAAAACTAAAACAGAAAGCACTGGTAAGGTGACGCGCTTAAGCACTGAGCCATTTCTCCCTTTTGCGATCCACAGCAAGCGTACCCTATTGAAGAGAGTTTCGCAATTTCAGATCGGCCCCTAGATGAAGAAAAGCACTCAGGAGTCCCTTGTTTCGGTTCCGAAGCGATCGGGTTCGGAGGTGGCGCTAAAAAAGGGGTTGAGGACTAGACAAGGGGGATTGACTCTGTTAAAATTTGTTTTATAATGGGAGGCTTTACGAAAATATTGTTATACTCACCATTCGGATTATAAATATAATATTATACCCAGTCAAAAAAATCAACCCCCTCACCCTGATCTTTTTTGGCAGTCCTGATGGTATGAGCAGCCCTGAATTGAGCAGAAACCCGGCTTTTTCAAACCGGGCTTCTCACAAAACCAGAGATTTTATCTCACCTTGACTGAGTAAACAGATCCTCTAAATGCCAGCTCACACCGCAGCAACAGCGGGGATCAACGCATCTTGGAGCAATTGCACCTTATCCGTGGCTTCCCAAGGTAAGTCAAGGTCCGTGCGGCCCAGGTGACCATAAGCGGCGACATCTTGGTAAAAACGACCGCCTCGTTCCCCAGGCAGACGCTGTAAGTTGAAGGTTTGGATAATCCCTGCGGGACGGAGTTCAAAATTCTTCTGAACCACTTCGAGCAACTTATCCTCGTCCACCTTACCCGTGCCAAAGGTTTCAATTGTCAGACTCACCGGGCGGGCGACCCCGATCGCATAACTAATTTGTACTTCGCACTTCTCGGCCAAACCAGCCGCTACAATATTTTTTGCCACATACCGGCAAGCATAGGCCGCACTGCGGTCTACCTTTGTGGGGTCCTTCCCAGAAAATGCACCCCCCCCATGACGGGAATAGCCGCCATAAGTATCAACAATAATTTTGCGCCCGGTTAAGCCGGAATCCCCTTGGGGTCCGCCAATCACGAATTTACCCGTGGGGTTGAGCAAAAAGCGAGTATTCTCATCGGGTTGCACTTGGAGGTCTGCAAAACAAGGTTGAACCACCCATTTCCAGACATCTTCTTTGATTTTGGCTTGCACAGCCTGGTTATCAGTAATGTCTCCAATCGCCGGGGTGTGCTGAGTGGAAATCAAAATCGTATCAATGCCGACGGGAACCCCATTTTCATAAATCACCGTGACTTGGGTTTTGCCATCGGGACGTAGATAGGGTAGGTCCCCATTTTTACGGACCATTGCCAGTCGGCGAGACATCCGATGCGCCAGGGAAATCGGCATGGGCATCAGTTCGGGGGTTTCGTTGCAGGCAAAGCCAAACATTAACCCTTGGTCCCCGGCGCCGATCGCATCGAGTTCTTCTTCACTGATCTGTTCGCGAGTTTCTTGGGCTTGGTCAACCCCTTGCGCGATATCAGCAGATTGCTCATCAAGGGCGACTAGGACTGAGCAGCTATTGGCAGAGAAACCATTTTCAGCATCGGTATAGCCAATTTCTGCAATTTTTTTGCGGGCGACTTCGACAAAGTTGACTTGGGCTTGGGAGGTAATTTCCCCGGTAATCAGAACTAAGCCGGTGTTAACGACGACTTCGGCGGCAACCCGACTTTTCGGGTCCTGGGTCAGCAGGGCGTCGAGAATGGTGTCAGAAATCTGGTCGCAGATTTTATCGGGGTGTCCTTCGGTGACGGACTCTGAGGTAAATAAGTAGCGACGAGTCAACGTTAAGTCCTCCTGGGATCTGGATAACGATCGTTAAATTATCTTAGTCTGACGCTGGTAACCGGAAGTTTCAAGATTGAATGAGGATTTCGTCTAAAGAGGCGATCGCCACATCCGCACCAGCGAGGCGATCAGAAGATCCCGGACGCCAGCTAATCCCGATACAACCGGCAGCACCGGCGCGTTTTGCCATCTGAAAATCAGCAGGGGAGTCCCCCACCATCAGAGTGACCCCCGGCTCAACACCGAGGGACTGGCAAGCCTGTAAAAAAAGAGCGGGGTCAGGTTTACTTGGCCCCGAATCCACTCCCATTTGAAGTTGAAGATAGGTATCGATCTGATAATGTTGCGCAAAGGCTTGGACTCGTTCGGTACTGGCTGCGGAGAGAATGCCAAGTTTGAGACCGGCCTGGGAAAGATAGATAATCGCTTCTAGGCAACCGACAAATAAGGGGGAGGGGGTGGCATTTTTCTTGAAGAACTCATCGGCTTCATCAAATGCGGCACGAGCAATTTCTAGGGCATCCAACCAACCCCGTCCGGTTTCAGCAATGTAAGCAGCGGCGGCAATTTCGTTTTCCCCTCGGCTGCCGACGGCGAGTAAGCCAGTGGGGTCGAGGGTGTTATCGGTGAGGCCAAAGGCCATGAGGAGGGGGTCTCCGATGCCAGGAACCCGAGCGTCGATGATGCGCGATCGCTTGTGTCCCAAGAGTCTTAAAAAATCTTCTGAGTCTTCTAAGGTTCCGTCTTTATCAAAGATAATTGCTTCAATATGCTCGAATTTGATGTCTCGACACTGAATGGTGGTCAATGTCTTTTGTCTCCTGTGACGGTGAGGATTAAAGGGGGATTATGGGGGTCCAAGCCAGCATCTTTATCCTGGCAGGGAGGAAACACAGCGGTTACAGTTTTTTGAGTCGTGGGGATTAACTGGAGTCCCTACATCTTTGGCCTCACTTCACAACTCCCCCCTTAATAAAGTACATCCATCGGAGCAACTCCAGGGTAATTCTTGTTCCCCAGGATGGCAAAGGAGGGAGCGATGATGAGGAAGTCAGGGTGGGTGAATCAGGGACGGGTGGATTGCTTCTCAATCAAGTTAGAAGTCTAATCCGTTAGTCCCCGAACCCAGTCTCACCCCTTGAAGATCCAGCGATCGCCCGAGGCGGTAAGATCTAGTCTTCAGTAACAGCCGAGACTTCCTCTTGAGCAACCGAAGTTTCCTCTGCTTCTACAGCAGCAGGCACTTCAATGTCTTCTACGGCAGCAGGCACTTCAATGTCTTCTACGGCAGCAGGCACTTCAATGTCTTCTACAGCAGCAGGCACTTCCACGGAACTCAACGAAACTGCGGGCTGCTCGGGTTGCCCTTGCTGCTTGGCTCGCATTTGTTCGCGGAATTTTTGAGCCATTTCTTCAGCGCGATCGAATACCGACTGCCGGTTCTTCACCATATCCCCGGGTTCCGGTTCGAGTTGCTTGGTAGACAGGGAGATGCGACCCCGTTCTGCATCCAAGTCAATGATCATCACCTTGAGCTCATCATTAACATTGAAGACGCTGTGGGGAGTATCGATGTGATCGTGGGAAATTTCCGAAATGTGCAGTAAACCGCTGACTCCGCCGATATCGATAAACGCACCGTAGGGTTTGATGCCACGAACTGTACCGATGACGACTTCGCCGACTTCCAAGCGGTTCATCTTGCGCTCAACCAACGCGCGACGATGGGAGAGAACCAGACGATTGCGGTCTTCGTCTACTTCTAAGAATTTCAGGGGGAGTTCTTCTCCGACGAGTTCTTCTTTCGGTTTGCGGGTGCTAATATGGGATCCTGGAATGAAGCCGCGCAACCCTTCAATGCGAACCAGTGCTCCTCCGCGATTGGTTGCAAAGACTTGGGAGCGCACTGTAGCGTCTTCGGTTTGCAACTGGCGAACTCGTTCCCAAGCGCGCATATATTCGATGCGACGGATGCTTAAGGTCAGCTGTCCATCCTCGTTCTCATCAGTGAGGATAAAGAACTCGCGAGTTTCATTCGATTGCAAGACTTCATCAGGAGCGTCAACCCGGTTGATCGACATTTCCTGAATGGGGATATATGCGGCTGTTTTTGCACCAATGTCAATCAGAGCGCCCCTCGGCTCTAGACTGAATACTGTACCGGCGACGACATCGCCGGGGCTAAAGTGATAGTCATATTTATCGAGAAGAGCTGCAAAATCCTCGTGAGTAAAGCCTACATCTTTGGCGACTGTGTTCTGATTGACCATGCGATTTGATTCCTGGAACTGTTCTCCGTTCGTAGTCGTGTATTTTTTGAAAAGATGTTGTCGATGTTGAGTTTGAAGCCGTAAAACAGCTACAAATCTTGAGCAACTTTGAGTCTAGGCTAACCTGGACCTAAGTGCACCATCACACTCCTTTTCCCTTGGTCGCCTCGGTTGGGCGTCCAAGGTTAAACAAAAAAGTTAGAGTTTAGTGTGGGGCGAGAACACTAGGAGGGAGCGGGTCTGTTCCACAAATTAGGGGTTTAGACTGCTCCCTTGGTTCAGCTTCCCCGCTCACAGGCAAAGGGGAGAGAATAGACTTCGAGCAGTTTCCTGTCAAAGATTCAGCCGTTGTGTTTGAAGGCTGGTTCGATTCAACTTCCGGCTTGGCTTGCAAGCGCATTCAGATGACGTCAAAAAGACGCTTCCGTACTATTTTAGACGCTTTCCTTTGGAAAATTTTAAGCCTAGAAAAACTATTATAGCTTGAATGTTCTTTTTTGAACACCGAGCTTTAGAAATTTTTCAACCAATTTTTGTAGAATTTCTGGTTAAGACCCTCGATTTGAATTCCTTGTCATCGCTGAACAGGGGACAGATTTATTCCCGCTTAGGGGCGATCGCTGTCGTTGAAGAGAGTTTATTGTGCACAGAGGGTAACGGGTAATGGGTAACTTTGGACCCTTAATTGCCATCATAACCCAACCCTAATTTTACGCTAGGCTTGAGCTAGAGAAGAGACAGGGGGAGAATCTTGCGGAGCATCATTGAGCGCTAACTGCCCTTGATCATCGGCAGATTTTCGAGGGGAATTGTCTTCTTCTGGGGTGGAAGAGAGGTCACACCCTTGGCGATCGTTTTGATTTTGCAGGTCCTTTAAAGTTTCCACAAAATCACGAATCCCTTGGAATTGTCGATAAACTGAGGCAAAGCGGATATAGGCTACTTCACTGACCACTTGCAATTGAGAAAGGACCAGTTCTCCGATATCATTGCTCGTCACTTCTCGTCGAGATCGCTGTTGCTGCAATTGAGCTTCGATTTCATCGACTAAATTTTCAATTTGTCCAGCCTCAACGCCGGTTTTTTCACAAGCGCGAACAATCCCGCGTAATAACTTAGAGCGATCGAACGATTCGCGGGAGCCATCTCGTTTAATCACTGTGATCGGGACATATTCAATCCGTTCATAAGTGGTAAAGCGACGGTTGCACAGGAGACACTCCCGGCGACGCCGGACGCTTTGACCGGCTTCAGCGGAGCGAGATTCAAGCACCCGACTATCAGTATGCTGGCAAAATGGACATCGCATGATTTTTGTCCTGTGAGCGAGAGGAACTCCGAGGGAAAGGCAGAAAGAACTCGGGCAATTATTCAAACCCACGGTCTGTTTTGATCATTGGAGTTCCCGCTCTTAAATCTTCCTGCCTAAACTCGGTTTAAAGCACAGCTTGAGGCTGGCTTGAGGATTGGGAGCCAAGTCTGGGGGAAAATCTGAGTCTATCTATAATCCTAATCTTTGAAGGTTTAATACGATCGCAAGGGTCGCCTCGCCTTCTTGGCCTTTTTTTCCCAATGGAATGATTCAGATACAGGAATAAATTGACTCAGAAATTACCCCCTGATTGTTACTTACCAATGCGAGGCGGTTCACGGAAGGCGATCGCAAAGAACAGCACACCAACGGCTAAAGTCAGAATTAAGATGTAAGCGACACTCTGCATAATGATAAATTCCTGATCATCAAGGGTAACACCAGTCTACCAAGCAATAGAAAAAAGGTCTAACAAAATGCACTTGTCTTTTAAGACCAGTCCATTTGTTAGACCTAATAGGAGCGTTAGAGGTAAACCCCTCTAAACTTCTTGTTTGCGGGTGGAAACGTCCCCGACTTTTTGGAACAGACCAAACTCGACTTGCTCTTCGAGATCTGGGTCGATCCCGGCAAACACATCGCGGAAAATTGTCCGAGATCCGTGCCAGATATGACCGAAGAAGAACAACAAAGCAAAGCAGGCATGACCATAAGTAAACCAACCGCGAGTGCTGGTGCGGAACACCCCATCAGAGTTGAGGGTTTCGCGATCAAACGCAAACGGTTCGCCTAGTTGAGCTTTCCGAGCATACTGCTTAACCAGGGTAGGTTCGCTAACGGTTTTCCCGTTAAGTTCCCCACCGTAGAAGCTCACCGTTACGCCGGTTTGCTCAAAGCTGTATTTAGATTCAGCACGACGGAAGGGAATATCCGCACGCACGATGCCATCAGCATCAGTCAAGACCACTGGGAAGGTTTCAAAGAAGTTGGGAAGACGACGCACCGAGAGGACGCGACCTTCACCATCTTTAAACACGGGATGACCCAACCAACCTTGGGCGAGTCCATCTCCATTGTTCATGGGTCCTACGCGGAACAGACCCCCTTTGGCGGGGTTGTTGCCGACGTAATCATAGAACGCCAGTTTCTCAGGAATCTGAGACCAAGCTTGCTCTAAGCTATCCCCTTGAGCCAGGGAGGTTTGCACGCGCCGATCAATTTCCTGCTGGAAGTAATTGCTATCCCACTGATAGCGGGTTGGACCAAACAGTTCAATCGGAGTGGTGGCAGAACCGTACCACATAGTACCGGCGACCACGAAAGCGGCGAAGAAGACCGCAGCGATACTGCTGGAGAGTACGGTTTCAATGTTCCCCATGCGCAGTGCTCGGTACAACCGCTCAGGCGGACGCACCGATAAGTGGAAAATGCCAGCAATAATGCCAACAATACCCGCTGCAATGTGGTGAGCCACGATACCACCCGGATTAAACGGGTTAAAGCCATCGGGTCCCCACTCTGGCGCAACGGGTTGGATATGTCCCGTTAAGCCATAAGGGTCAGAAATCCACATCCCTGGTCCGAATAACCCGGTGAGGTGAAATGCCCCAAATCCAAAGCAGAGCAGACCCGATAAGAATAAGTGGATGCCAAACATTTTGGGCAAGTCCAAGGCGGGTTCGCCGGTGCGCGGATCGGTGAACAGTTCCAAATCCCAGTAAACCCAGTGCCAGCAAGCAGCTAGGAAGAGTAATCCGGACAGGACAATATGAGCGGTCGCAACCCCTTCAAAGGACCAGAATCCGACGTCGGCAGCGCTTTCGCCGGTAATGCTCCAGCCTCTCCAAGAATCGGTCACGCCTAGGCGAGCCATGAAGGGCATGACGAACATTCCCTGACGCCACATGGGGTTCAGGACGGGATCGCTCGGATCGAAAATCGCCAGTTCATAAAGGGCCATTGAACCGGCCCAACCTGCCACCAGAGCCGTGTGCATCAGGTGAACGGCAATCAACCGACCCGGATCGTTTAAAACGACTGTATGTACTCGATACCAGGGTAGTCCCATTGACTACGCTTCCTCCTCAGTTTGAGTTATCTATTTGGACGCTATCTTTGAGCCTTTTATAAAGTCAAAGCGTTTTCACTGGGGGCCAAGCCTTAAAGCTGGGGGCTTGACAGTGGCTGCGCGATGACTATCGCATCTCAAAAATGAGACAGTATTTAAAGAAGTGTAACTATTGATGGAATCGAATGCAAGAGTTTTGGTTATTGATGTAAAGAAAAGCGATCGCGCCCTTGCGCCGGCAGGTGATGATTTCTGAGAACCGACTGCATCCGGATTCCCCAGTCTCTCAGGGTTGTACTCCTTTAGAGCAAGGGGTTGGGGCCTTGAAGTTTACAAGATTCCCGGAGAATCGGTTCCGAGTAAGGACCTGAGAGTTTGGGGATTAGGTTGAACCCAGATTCGCAAAATTGGGCCGATTAATCTGGCAGGTGGCTTCGGAGGCGGATAACCGCTCAATGACTTGATCCCCACTCATCAGCCGCCGCAGCACGACTTGCCCAATAGTGGAGGCCCCACTGGATGAGGGGGAAATCGGCTTGACTTCCACCATGATCACGGAGTCTTCCACCCGATAGAGCCATAATTTTTCGTCATTATTCTCCAAAATACAAAAATTTATTTTCTCGATTTCAGGTTCACGTCTCCAAGCGACTGCATTCCACAGTCCTTCCACACCCCAAACGCGACCCACGGTCCAGCCTTCTGTTAGAAAAAAATATTTCACGCACTCCCCTTGCCATCAGACGAAGAATCTGCTGTTTTAAGATATCGCAAAAATACCCAGGGTTTGAATTTTCCCGTCATGAACTCCAGGGTTAGCTCAATCTATGTGGGCACTTTCAGGCCAAGACTGCGCTAAACTCTCAATCATCCCTTCTTGTGGTCAACCTGTATGACTCTCAAAACTCCCGGCTGTTTGTTGATGGTTGCGATCGCGATCGCTGCTGCTGTCGGATTACCCTTGCGCGCGACGGGAGAGCCTATTGCCATTGTGGGAAGTTGTGCTGAGTTCGACTGTGTGGAACTACTGGATGAATTAGAAGCAGGTTTCCCCGAAGCGATCACTGAAGCGAAATCCCAATGTAGCGAGAATCAATTCATCGGTATGAATCTGTGGGAACAGAATGATAGTCGCCGAGTTAGCTTGACTTGCTGGAATGCAGAAAGAGATAATACCGCTGGGTATCGAGAAGGGGTTTCTTTGGGTCTGTTTCCAGTTCCTGGCGAAGAAGAGAGCTTTGGTAGTTCTTGGGGATGTAGCGATCGCCTCTGTGAGGAACAGGTTACTACTTTACAAGAAACCTATCCCGAGGAAATGCGAAACCATGAAATCCAATGTGGTTTTCTGGGGGGAGATTTATATCTATTAGTCTCTGAAACTGAGCAACAAGTTGACATTCAATGTGTCTTTTCTGCCGGGGCCATTTTTGTGGATATGGATGACGATGGCGTATCCGATGGCGAAAATAGTCGGGGAACCTTTGTAGATAATATCCTGGGTTCGTTTCCCCTGCCGTAGGAAATTGGGGGAGAATTAGGGATCATCATTTGGCCTTTTGCAAATAGCACCTTTTGCAAATAGCGCTTTTTTTTTACCAGCTTACCAATCCCAGGTTTCAAATAGTTCGGAGACGGCTAGGGAAAAACCGGGGATAATGTCTTCTCCATCGAGCCGATCGCCTGAACGCAAAAAACCATCGGGTTCGGGGGTATGATAAACTAAGACAAACTTTTCATCGGGATGAATCACCCAGACTAACTGAGTTTCATTCTCGAAATATTCTACGATTTTACTATGAATTTCTTCCACAGTATTGCTGGGAGATAAAATTTCAACGGCTAAATCCGGCGAGCCTTGAAAAAATCCTCGGGGGGGTCGGGTTAACCCTTGCAATCGGTTTTTGGCAACAAACGAAACATCTGGAGCGCGTTTATTCCCATTTTTTAGGGTAAAGGCTGTACTGGAATCGCAAATTGCCCCGAGTTTATTGGGTTTGACTATTGTGATTAAAGCCGCTACTAAAATGCAGGCGATATAGCCATGTTCCATCCCGGAATTTCCCATGTCTATTATTTCTCCATTGACTAACTCGTACTGATTTCCATCTTGGGATAAGGCGATAAATTCTTTATCGGTCCAGTGTTTTTGTTCAGTAGAAACGGTCATGGTTTTTCTGGATAATAATTTCTTAAAGGAGGGTTTGTATTTTTGAAAAGCTGATGAGGACGGGAGGTTGGGTTATAGACTTGTGGAATGGGGGAGGGGGATAACGACTGAAGTCGTTACTACGAACTTTGATTTTTCCGAACTTCCCTAGGGAAACGACTGAAGTTGTTACTACGCGATTGATTTTCCCGCACTCCCCCGGGGAGGAACAATCAATGATTATTGGAGGCGAGTGAGGGCTTCTCGGAGTTGTTGTTCAGATTGGGGATTGGTTTTAACGAGCTCGGTGATTTCGTTAAAGCGTTGGATGGTTAATCCGTTGCTGGTGACTAGGTTTTTTGAGCCTTCGCAATAGTTGACGACGATGACTTTGACTTCGCGATCGAGTTGATTGACTGCATCGGTATTGCGGCAATCAATGGCAGGAACGTAACGGAGGATGGTTTCAACTTCTTGGTAGGCTTGCGATCGCTGTTGTTCGATCGCCAAGATGGAACGGGCGTAGTTCCCCATTTCTTCGGGGGTAATGCTTTGCGCTGAGGCGGAATGTGTCCCCATCCAGGTGGCAGATTCCCCGGTGAAATGGGGAACGGAACCGGTGAGGATTCCCAAGGCAGAAAGGACACTGATGCACAAAAGTTTTGAGCGGATTCCCTGAACCTGAAAGCGGGAGAATTTGAACATGATCATAACTTGGATTGGTGATAAATAGGGTAGAAAAAAATTGGATGAATTTCTCAAATCAGAATTATTTTTGACGAAAGTTGTTAATCTTTTACAACCGATTCAAACCTGGATTTGATACTTTTATCCTGCTAATTTATGAGATGCCTATGTGCTTTTTATGATTCAACTTTACCGGGTTTAGTTCCGATTGGCGCGGTAGAGAGAGGGGCGTTACAGACAGTTTATCGAAATGAAGTGGGCTGACAGAGTTGACATAGTTCTATGGTTTTGGTTTGTAAAGTGGAGAGTTCTTCTGTACCTCTTTTGAGGCTGACTTCTAGTTCGAGAAGCAGGGCTAAGATTTGTTCTAATTGTCTCAGGGAGAGCGCGCTGACTTCTTTTTTTAAGAAGTAGATTCGTTTAAAATTGCCGATTTCTGCCGCAGCAGCGATCGCCTTTTCGTCGCGCTCACCACTTTCTATCATGAGTTTAACCCAGAACCAGGTTCTAAACTGCCCGGTGAGGGTGGCGGAAATTTTTAGGGCGGGTTCGTTGCGGTTGATCAAATCAGCGACTAATTCTAATGCGGTTCCTACGTCTCCTTGGCGAATGGCACTGGCAAGCTGTAAGCTGTTTTGAGTCGTTGCGGTGACGAGTTGATCTACGGTGGCAGCGCTCAGGGGTTGCGGTCCGGCACTCAGGGAATACAGGTGCAACTTTTCCAGGGCATTATACAGCGATCGCGTATCATTGCCGACGGATTCGGCCAACAGGTCCACGGCATCCGGGGTGAGTTTGACGCCGACTTCTTGGGCTACTTTGTGGACTGATGAGACGATTTCATCATGCTTCCAGGGAGGTAAGGGCGAAAATTCCTCGACTTTGGCGTACTTTTGTAGCAGTTTGGTGGTTTTGAGTCGGCCATCGGGTTTGTTGGGGGTGGTGAGTAGCAGGACGTTGGTTTCGGGGATCACGGGTAGGGTTCGTTCCATTTCCGCTAAGACTTCGGCGGATGCCTGTTGACAAACGTTGGTATCCACTAACCAGACAAAGCGCCCTCCACTGCCAAAGGGCGGGGTGACGGATTGATTGAGGCCCTGAATCACGGCATCGGACTGTTCCGGAGAAATTTTGTCGGCATTAAAGGTCGCCCAAGCGGGATCTAGGGTGCGATCGCGCAAAGCATTGACTGCTTTTGTCATCGCAAAGTCATCTGATCCCCAATAGAGGTAAATTGACATATAGAAGACTATGGATAAGATCCCAGGGTCAAAATACAGGAAGGTTAACCCTTCCTTTAGGATAAAAGAGATTGGCAAGGGTCATACCACTGATCCCCGTTCAGGGTGAACTACTCAGAATGGAGTCATTCTCACCGCATCTCAGACGATCGCGAAACCCTTTATAGATATAGACAAGCGAGGCAATAAGAATTGGACGATACTTTACAAACCTATTTGAATCGAGTCGCGCGGATGACCCTGAAAGATGCCTATCAGTCGGGACTCCAGCATATTCAGACCTCTCCTAAATTTCAGGGGACTGAAGGTGGGGCCAGAAAGCCGGTGTCTTTTCCAGGGTACACGGTAATTACACCGCCGATGGGAGAAGATGTTGAGAATCAAGAGTTTTATAAGAATATGGAGAGTTGCCAGGAACAACTCCTGGAGATGTTGGCACCGGGTTTAATGGTGCCGGTCCCTGCGGATAGTTTTCATATCACCCTAGCGGATTTAATTTGGGACGGTAGCTACCGCGATGCGTCGGCAGAAAAACCGGACTATGATGAGCAACTGAGATCGGCGATCGCCCAAAGTTTCCAGCAATGCCAGTCCCTTGCGGGTGGCCCCCCGATTCGGTGGCAGGCCCTGGGGGTGATGTTGCGGACTCGGGCGATCGGGATTTGTTTAGCGCCCAAAAATGAAGCTTCATACGAGCAAATCGTCCAGTTCCGGCGCTCAATTTATCAAAATCAACAGTTAATGGGGTTAGGAATTGAGCAGCAGTATCACTTTACCGGCCATATTACTTTGGGCTATTTTGGTGATGTTCCCTCCAGTTTAGACCGGGAGCATCTTAGCAGTGTATTAGCGGATTTTAATGATAAATGGCTGGATAGTCCCCAAGAAATTGTGATTCAAAGCGCTGAAATTCGCAAGTTTGATGATATGACCCGCTACTATCGCGAAGCGGATTGGCCGGTGTTTCAATTTTGACCCGGGGAGTAAAAGAATTAAGCCAGAAGACCCCATGACCAAGGAGCAATGACCTCACTAATTCATCCGATTCTGCAACAAAGTTTTGCCGTGATTGATGCTGAGATTGGCGAACATTCTTTTACTCCCGCTGAATATGAAATTGTTCGGCGGGTGATTCATAGTACCGCCGATTTTGAATTTAAAAATTTGATGACATTTAGTCCGGGGGCGATTGAAGGGGCGATCGCGGCCTTGCGTCGGGGGGTTCCGGTGGTGACTGATGTCAGCATGGTGAAACAAGGTGGCAGCGGGTTGCTTGCCAAAACTTTTGCCAATCCCTTACACTCAGCAGTGGAACGGGTCCCGGTGGCGACTGAGGGCAAAACTCGCACGGAAATCGGTTTGTTGCAATGCTTTGCGGAATTTCCCGAGGCAATTTATGCGATCGGCAATGCGCCTACGGCTTTGTTAGCGCTGTGTGAGGCCCTCCCCCAGTCCCCGATTCAACCGGCCCTAGTGATTGGGGCACCGGTGGGGTTTGTTTCAGTGGTGGAATCTAAGGCGGTACTGGCACAGCAGAATGTCCCCCAGATTAGAATAAACGGTCGCAAAGGGGGTTCTCCTGCAACAGCGGCGATAGTTAATGCGTTAATTTTGTTAGCTTGGCAGGGAGAACATTAAAACTCGAAAATCCCGAGATTTTGGATGATTCCTGTAGTGGGCAAGATGCTCGTTCCCTTGTTTTAAAACAGCAATGTTTTGAAATTTAATGGTATAAATTCAGTGGTGATCGCAACGAAAATAAACGGATGATTCATGTAATAGGAATTGGGTTGGATGGGATAGCGGGGCTCACGGAACCCCTGCGCCAAATTATCGAATCGGCGAATCTTCTGGTAGGAAGCGATCGCCACTTGAGTTATTTTCCCCTCCATCCCGCCGAACGCCTAGTGATCGAAGACATTGGTCTAACGTTTAAAACCATTTGCCGTCAGTTAATTCGCTGGAATTCTGGTTCATTAGAAAGTCCCGCAAACCGAAACATTGTGGTTCTCACCAGTGGTGACCCATTATTTTTTGGATTAGGACGGTTACTGTTAGCGGAACTGCCTGCGGACCAGCTTGATTTTCATCCCCATTTAAGTTGCATTCAATTAGCTTTCAGTCGGATCAAAGTCCCCTGGCAAGATGCCCGAATTGTCAGTGTACATGGACGCACTTTAGATGAATTATTAACCGTATTGCGCGAAGGTGCATCCAAAGTTGCCATTCTTACTGATGGCAAAAATAGTCCGAGTACAATTGCACGTCTGCTGCTGTCTTTAGATTTACCCAGTCGCTACGATTTTTGGGTATGTGAAAATTTAGGGGGTTCCGATGAGCGCATTCAGACGTTTCCAATTCAGCAAACCCATGATATTAGTGCGTTAGAATCTCAAAACTTTTCCTCCTTAAATGTGGTAGTTTTGATCCGGCAGGTGGTTAATCATGACAGGCTAGAGATTCAGAATTTACCGACGTTTGGATTACCCGATAGTACCTTTTTAACCTTTAGCGATCGCCCCGGTTTGATGACGAAGCGAGAAATGAGAATTCTCATCTTAGGGGAGTTGGGATTACAATCCGGTCAAATTGTCTGGGATATTGGCGCAGGAACGGGTTCAGTTTCCATTGAAATTGGCCGCTTATTTCCAAAATCTCAAATTTATGCCATTGAAAAAACCGGTGCAGGGATTTCTTTAATTGAACAAAATTGTCAACGTCTCCAGGTGCGCAATGTGATTTCAATTCATGGGAGTGCCCCAGATATTTTAGACCGACTTCCGGTTCCCCACCGGATTTTTATTGGGGGAACGGGGGGACAATTGCGAATGATTCTAGGGTTTTGTGGGGGACAATTAGCGAAAGGAGGAACGATGGCGATCGCCTTAGCAACCCTAGAACATTTGAATGAGGCATTAAATTGGGTAAATGAACGTCAGTGGGATTATCGCATTTTGCAAGCGAATTTATCCCGTTCCGTTCCCATTGCTCATCTGACCCGGTTTTCTCCGTTAAATCCTGTGACAATTCTCACGATTAATAAGCCAGAATTGTAGAAATTTAGTACAGTATAGAATTGAAAAACGGGTTGTTTGAACTGGTTTTTTAATAGCAAAAGAAACGGAGTAAAAACAAATTGTTTATTCGTCCCCTTGACGCAACTGTTCAAACAAGCGATACATTTCTTGAGCAAACCTTGTACTATTCCACAAATTCGCGAGATTTTCCTGGGTTTTAGATTGACTGCTGATGGAAGCGGCGATCGCATCCGACAGTTTATAACGGCGGACAAATCTGGATTAATTTGAATTAATTTAAAACAAAAATACAAATTAAAATTATCTTACCGGAATTTTTTTTAATTTCTGAATTAGTTGGTCAATTTTAAAATTCACTTTTGAGTTTGAATTGAGCAAGTTTATAGTAACTTATTAATCGAAACAGCACAGCTTGTCCCTAAACAATACCTGCCAAATTCATCACTTCAAATAGGGAGTTTAAATTCACGTAAATATCTTCAGCCCGAGGGGGTAAATTAACAGGTTTTGGACGTAAATCAGGATGATTATTATAGTAATTCTCTACAGGTTCTCCAATTAAATAATAATAATCTAATTTAACGTGATTGCTAATAATCCAATAACAGTCAGGAACATACCGGGGAGAAAAAATTTCAATGAGTTGAGTTCCGGGTTGACAGAATAAAGTGTTCGTTAATCCGGCACCATGTGGGGCCACAATCGTTTTAGCCCGCGTCATGAGAGCAATTTGCTCTTGAATAGAAAGCGCTTCTAAAATTATAGTTTTAAATCCCAAAGCTTCTACAAATGTGCGGATTTCATATTCATTAATAAATCGCCGAACTTTGGCATTACGGCGGCTAATATAAATTTTTTCAAAGGTTTCAGAACCCGGGGAATCAGCAAGGGAGGTAAATCTTTCTCTCAGAAATTCGCATACCCATTTGGGTGGACCTTCAATAAAGGGGCCAAACCATTTTTCTGTACTACTAGTAACAGAAGGAACCAGTAACTGAGTAGCCTGAATGTGAGGATAGTCCAGACTGGTTATTAGTTTTTCTGGGGGAATATTTAAAGTAGGAAGTAGGTCTTTTTGGAATTGATGTTGAGCATTATTAATCACAAATTTATCAATTTTATCCAAATCAATTCCACTGCGTCGCAATAGTTCAAGTCGCGGGAGGATATCCACCCACCAATGATAATAAGTGTCCCCTCCTAGGGTCGATAAAAAGGCTACGGTTCCCTCAATTTTATGAACCGCCGGTAATTGATCTAAGGCGAATAAAAAGGGAACATTTCCAGTGGACAAATCTCCCAATAGAGTATTATCTTCAGACCAAATCACACTGGTATATAAATCGCCCCAAGCGCGTCCATTGGGGATAATCGCCAGATAGGTTTCCGGCGAATATCCCTGGGTTTCAGGGAAATAAGTCGGACCGGCTTCATTCTCCACTGCCAAGGTTTTCCCTGGGGCTAAATCAACTGAAACTCGCGGACTCATTTCGAGATAAATGATTTCCGAGGTGGGGTAATTGAAGTTAAATTGGGTAGCTAAATTTTGAGTCAATCGACAAACTTTTTTGGGTGATTTCACGGGAAGTTCAACGAAAGATTCCCGCAGTATCTTTTCTAAGTGAGGTTGTCCTCGGAAGTAGAGTTTCCCAAAGGTTGCATCATATTTGATCGCGTTTTGGAAACAGGAAATGGACTCTTCCAGTACACCTTCCCGGTGTAAAATGTTGCCTAAATTGCCATAAGCCATTGCTAAATCGGGTTGCAAAGCGATCGCATGATGCAAAGATGCTTTGGCTTCATCCAGTCTGCCTTGTTGTTCCAGAACGTAGCCTAAATTGCCGTGGGCGAGGGCAAAATCAGGCTGAATTTTAATACAGTCTCGCAAACAAGCTTCCGCCGCTTCTAGCTTTCCTTGTACTTGAAAGGTGGTTCCTAAGTTTCGGTAAGCTTCTGCAAAATTGGGGTTAATTTCAATGCCTTTTTTTAACCAAAAAACTGCTTCTTCTTCCTGATTAATTTTTCTTAAAATCAACCCTAAATTATTGTAGGCTTCAGTCCAATCCGGTTGCAGTTCTATCGTCGCTTTAAAACAAGCGATCGCAGATTCAAGTTCATCTTTTTGTTGCAGTAAATAACCCAATTTAAAGTGAGCAGCAGTGAGATTCGGTTGTAGAGTGATTGCTTTCTGAAAACAGGCGATCGCCTCTTCTATCTTCCCTTGAGACTCCAGAAATACCCCTAAATTTAAGTAGGCGGGACCCCAGTCTGGGTAAGTCTCAGTAAATTGCTGATAAAATGCTGTGGTTTCCTCCAGGGTGGCCCTTTTCCTTAACTCTAATCCCACTTGGTTATGCAAGTCTGGGGGAAACTGAGTCGGATTGAGGGTTAATGCCTTTTTCTGATACGCGACTCCCTCATCGACTCGTCCTTGTTCTTTTAAAACTTTGCCTAAATTCCAATAAATTCCCCCGGAATTCGGCTGAAGAGTTAAGGCTTTTTGATAGCATAGAATCGCTGAATCTAACTCACCGATTTGATAAAAAATTGTCCCTTGATTAGCATGAACTTCCGCAAATTTAGGATTGATAAGCAATGCACGATCATAAGCCCGCATTGCTGCCTCTAGTTTACCTTGAGCTTGGAGAATATTGCCCAAGGTTTTATAAATTGGAGCAAAATTAGGCTGAGTTTGAATCAGTTCATAGCACAGCGCCACTGCCTCGGTCCACTTGCCCTCCTGATAATAGCGTTCAGCTTGTTGATTAGTTATAGTTGCCTCATCAATATGCATCACGGTTCCACTTTTTTTGCTGGTCTGGTTATTTCTTTACAGTGATGACTCACGGAAACAGTTCAAAGGACGGCAATATTATATCATGACAGTCGCCCCAATGGAAAAGGGGTGCAGTCGAAACTACACCCCTTGAGATTAATGAATCGTGATGAATTCAGAGAATCCTAAAAACTGGTAAATTCAGGTCAAAACCGACTCATCAAGCTTCGTATTAATCTCGGTAAATCCTGTGAATGGTTGAGAAAACTTGCTAGATAAACGCGGGATTTTGTTGTTTGTCGAGATATTGAATTAAGGCATACGCAAGATCGTGGTGCGTCATTAGTTCTAAGGGACGAATCCCGGGATTGCGATCGGTATTGACAAATCCTTCTTGTACCGCTGTTGCCATTGCTTGCTTGGCCCAATTTGGGATATCTCCAGCATCTGGATACTCATTTAACAGTTCGGTAACCGCATCTTCAGAGAGCTGA
>CBFGOM010000088.1:0-26145 GCA_965650385.1 uncultured Oscillatoriaceae bacterium | reverse complement strand
TGAAGTGGACCAAAACGGTAATATCGCCAGCTGGATGATCCCGGGCAAACTGGTCAAAGGCATGGGCGGCGCTATGGATTTAGTAGCTGGTGCGCAAAACATTATTGTCACCATGACCCACGCCGACAAATACGGCAGCTCCAGCGACGAAGATCAAGCGGCCTAGGGGCTTGTCGTTTGTCATTTATCCTTTGTCATTTGTCCTTGGATAAAAGATTTAAGGATCTTCCCTGTCACGGGTCATTTGTCTAGTGACCCTGAATCACTGACTATTCCATTTACAACATATTTGATAGGAGTCAATCCATGTCTGCAGCAACTGATGAAATTCTCGAAAAGCTAAAATCCCTGACCTTGTTGGAAGCTTCTGAACTGGTCAAACAAATTGAAGAAGCCTTTGGCGTGAGCGCTGCTGCACCTGCTGGCGGCATGATGATGATGGCTCCTGGTGCCGCTGCTCCTGCTGAAGAAGTTGAAGAGAAGACTGAATTTGATGTCATTCTCGAAGATGTTCCCGCAGACAAGAAGATTGCTGTTCTTAAAGTTGTGCGTGCTTTAACCGGATTAGGTTTGAAAGAAGCCAAAGATATGGTGGAATCTGCACCGAAGCCGATTAAAGAAGGCATCGCCAAAGATGCGGCAGAAGATGCTAAGAAGCAACTGGAAGAAGCAGGCGGAAAAGTCAGCATCAAGTAAGATTTTCTTTGGGGAAATCAATACAGGGGTGGCAAAATATCAATTTTATTTTGCCACTTTCCTCGATAAGTCCACGGCAGTGGGCTTATTTTTTTTGAGGGAGTGGTTTAGTGGGTAGAGGCGATCGCCTCTAGCATTTTTTGGTCTACCGTCTTGTGTTCGGTGGGGACTGTAAAATAAAAGGTGGACCCCTGACCCACTTCCGATTTAAGCCAGATGGACCCGCCATGCTGTTCGACAATTTTGCGGCAGGTGGCTAATCCAATGCCGGTCCCGGGATAGTCGTCTTGGCTATGTAAGCGTTTAAAGATTTCAAAAATCTGCTCCCAATATTTTTCATCAATCCCAATACCGTTATCCTGGATGGAAAATAAATAGTGATCCTGTTGCAATAGTGCACTCACCTGAATGTTCGGGTACTCTTCACGACGGTATTTAATAGCATTTCCAATTAAATTTTGGAAGAGTTGTACAAATCGGGATTCAGTTCCCATAATTGTAGGCAACTCGTCATAAGTAATCTGGGCTTGATGGGTATAAATTTCCGTGGTTAGATTTTCCAAAGCCTGTTGGATAAGCCGATCGCAGGGTAGGAGTTGGAACGGTTCCTGAGCCTTATTCAGCCGAGCATAGGAGAGTAAGTCTTCTATTAATAGGTTGGTGCGGTTGCAGAGTTTTAAAATTTGCTCGACAAAATCGTTACATTTCTCATTGAGTTGTTCCTTTCCACACATTTGCAAGAGTTGGGCATAACCATTGATAGTGGCTAAAGGGGAGCGTAAGTCGTGAGAAGCAATTCCGGCAAATCGTTCTAAGTCGGCATTAGAACGGGCGAGTTCTTGATTCGCTTTTTGGAGAGCTAGTTCGATGATTTGCCGTCGTTCAATTTCACGCCTAAGCTGTTCATTCTGCTCCTCTAAGGCTTTTTCGGCAGCGTTGCGCTGACAAATTTCGGCTTGCAATTGATAGTTTTGTTCCTCTAGCTTCATTTGCAAGTAATTCAGTTTCAGATGACATTCAATGCGGGCAAATACTTCTTCGACTTGAAACGGTTTGGTAATGTAGTCCACTCCGCCTACGGCAAAGGCTTTTACTTTGTCAAATCCTTGGTCTTTCGCACTCACAAAAATTACGGGAATTTGACAGGTTTCCGACTCATTTTTGAGTTTATGACAAACCTGATAGCCATCCATATCAGGCATCATGATATCGAGAAGGATTAAATCGGGTGGGTTTAATTGGGCAGCAGATAAAGCCATCTCCCCTGAGAGAACTGCCCGGACTTTATAGCCTTGTTTTTTGAGTAAATTCGATAAAAGCCGCAAATTATTCGGTTCATCGTCAACAATTAAAATATCAGCTAAAGTCCCGATTGTTGGTTCGCTATTCATATAGGAACTCCTGAGTAAGTTTGCTAATTTTATCAAATCGAAAATTATCAGTCCAGTCCCGGAGACAGTGAGCGATCGCTGCCAAACTTTCGGGAATTTCCTGAATGAGTTCCTCAATGGCTTCACTATCCGCAGCTAAGGCAGCATTGTGTAAGGCATTAATCCAGGGGAGAGGCATTTCTTGCAATGCCGAAGAGTCAGGAATAAAGGTTAAATCTGATGAATTCCCCTTGTTTTCTATTCCCGACTCTGAATCTTCGTAGCGATAGCGCACACCGAGATGTTGAGCAAAAGTTTCCAAAAGTACCTGTTGTCGGCAGGGCTTTCTCAGAAACTCATCACACCCTGCGGACAAAATCAAACTGCGATTTTCTTCAAAGGCACTCGCGGTTAAGGCAATGACAATTGTTGCTTGCCCTTTTAAATGGCGCTTAATTTGTCGCGTGGCTTCATAACCATTCATCACGGGCATTTGCATATCCATCACTATAAGATGGGGTTCCCAATTTTCCCATACTTCTAACGCTTGTTGACCATTTTCTGCTTCACGGACTTGAAATCCTAGGGGTTCGAGGTAACAGCGAATTAAGCGGCGACTGTCTGGGCGATCGTCAACCACCAAAATCCGATAAAGGGGTTGATCCGGTTCTAAACCAATAATCCGGTGAACCTGACTAGCTGTTTTGAGGTCATTGGCTTGGGCGATCGCGACTTGAATGGTAAATTTAACCAAAGTCCCGACATCTAGCTGACTGGTGACTTCAATATCACCCCCCATCATTTGGACAAATTTACGGCTAATGCTGAGTCCTAAACCCGTTCCTTCCGAGGTGGTTTTGCCGGTTGTGGTTTGATGGAAAGGGGTAAATAATCCGGGCAACTCCTCTGAAGCTATTCCCATGCCTGTATCTTCAATTTCAAAGTAGAAATAGAAGCGAGAGGTGTCCTCTGAATCAGCCTCTTTGAGTGCGGTTGCTCTCACGCGCAGGGATACTCCCCCTTCCCGCGTAAATTTAATCGCATTTCCCACCAAATTGGTCAATACTTGGCGCAATTTGCTTTCATCGGTGGTGATATATTGAGGGACAGTATCTCGGTCAAAAATAATTTGTAACCCTTTAGAGGCGGCTTTAACTTGGAGCATAGCTTCTAATCCCGTAAGCAGATCATAGAAGTCAAAACTGCTCAAATGAAGGGCCGATCGCCCTGCTTCAATTTTGGAGATTTCTAGGACATCATTAATCAGATTGAGGAGATGTTCACCACTCTGGTTAATAATGGCAATTTGTTCTTGTTGTTGTGGATTTAAAGACGAATCCCGAGCTAAGATTTGAGTAAAACCCAGAATTGCATTCAGCGGGGTTCGCAGTTCGTGGCTCATATTGGCGAGAAAAGCACTTTTAGTCAGGTTAGCCGCTTCCGCCGCTTCTTTCCCTTTTAGTAAGGCAATTTCGGCCTGTTTGCGATCGGTGATATCTGTAGTAATTCCACATAAACCATAAGGTTGACCGCTCAAATCATGGAGGATTAACTTGATGGTATAATAAGTATGAATGCCATCAGGGCCGGGGAGATACTCTTCACAAGAATAAGGCACTCCATTTTCGATTAGGTTTCGTTCCTGGGCTTCGACTTGCTCGGAAAACTCTCCAGGGATTAATTCTGAAGCGGTTTTACCGAGACACTCCTGTTCTGAGATTTGTAACAAATCAAGGATATATTGATTGGCTAATACTATTTTACCCTGTAGGTCTTTCAAAAAAAATCCCGCTGGAGCATTATCTAAAATGGCTTTTAACTTTGCTTCACTTTCCCGCACTGCTTTCTCAGTTTGAATTTGCTTGGTGATGTCCAGTCCAACTCCACCCACTAAATGCTCTTTTCCTTCAATTTTGATGGGAAATTTATAGACCAAAAACTCACCCAGAGAACCATCGGGCCGAAATGCGGATTCGATCGCCTCAATGACTTTACCGCCATCAGCCACTAACCGATTGTTTGCAACGTGCTGTTCAGCTAACTCCTGGGGGTGAAGGTCGAAGGGTGTTTTACCTACCAACTCATCCACAGATTGCCCGAATAAATTCGCCAGATTCTGATTGCAATAAACTATTTTGCCATCGTGATTATTAATCCAGGCGAGGGCCGGACTGTAGTTCATAAATGCCTGAAATCTGGCTTCACTTTCGCGCAACGCTTGATCCGCTTTAATCCGAGCATCCACATTCCTCCCGATGAGAGAGGCTCCCAAAACTTTTCCTGCGGGATCTCGCATTGAACTGTAGTTCATTTCATAATAATGACGCACCTGGTTTAGATCTCCTAATTCCAGAGTCAAGCTAAAGTGTTCACCTCGAAATGCTCTTCCCCAAACTTCCTTAGAATTGGCCTGTTCGTGGGGTAAATGCGATAAGGCTTCAAGGAGGTTATGACCGACTTCAAAGGGACGGCCAAACAGCTTGCTAAATTCGGCTTTAGCCGGATCATTAGCTACCAGACAGTTAAATTCTGTATCTATCGCTGCAATAATGTCGGGGCTGCATTCTATTAAACTCTTCAACAGTGCTTTACTACTTCTGAGGTGTTCCTCAATTTGCTGTCGTTGCTTCAATTCTTGTTCGAGTTGATCCGTTCGTTCAGCAATGCGATTTTCTAACGTTTGAGTTAACTCCAGAAGGGCTTGCTGGACTTGCTTGCGCTCGGTTATATCAACGGCGGTACTCAGGGTAATTCTTCTACCATTGGCCGTTTTTCCTAAAGTCCCAGTATAGAAGTACCAAACACGGTTTTGTCCGGTTTTAGTGCAAACGGTTTGCTCCTTTTCTAGGACCTGTCCTGCTTCTAAAGGGTAAAGTTTTGGGTTAGGCTCGGTGAGGGTTGGGGTTTGGTCGGGATATGCTTTTTCACTCCAGTCTTTAACAGTGGGAATATCAGCTTGCTGATAACCGCTAATCCTTGACCAAGCGAGATTAATTTGTAGCACTTCTCCATCTTCGGTGTGCAGCATGATCGGGACTGGGGAATTCATGATGGCAGCTTGGAACCATCGGTATGATTGCTGGCGATCGCTGTCGATGCGATTCAGCACTTGTGCCTGAACATAAATCCCTGTGGAGAAAATGACAATCTCGCTGATCATCAGTGCAGCATAGGTGGTGGGTTCGTCATACCATTTCAGTTTCTGACCCTGAAAGATTAACCAACTGAGCACCCAAGGCAGGGCGATCGCCCAAGGTAACAATTGTCGCGCGATGATTCCCCCCATTAAAGGACTGACGATTGTCTGCATCGGCCCCTGTTTTGGACGACTGCATAATATCCCGAGGGTCAGGAGGAGAAAGGTTATTGAGGTATTGAAGGCGGTGGTAGTTGTCGGGACTAATAACTCGTACAATACTTCAGAACCAAACAAATGACCGGCGAGAGACACTAAAGCAATCAATGCCACCACCAGACTCAAGATCTGAGCGAGTCGGTCCTTGTGCGGGGTTTGCTGTGCCAACAGTAACAAGGAGATGCCAATTATAATAAAATTTACAGCAACGCTTTCGCCCATCCTTGCTGGATAGGGTCCGCTGAGGGAACCCTGGAGATGGGGAACTAGGAGTTCATCGATGCCGAAGTTCCAGCCAAAAATATACTGGAGTAAGGTCACTGAGGCGATCGCGATGACAACCCCGGCTAATCCCTGAACCTGCGATCGCCACCGTTGAGGGAGTCGCTGCTGTTGTAACAATCCTAGAGCAATCCCACAGAAGACGAAGCACAGAGCTGTATTGGGTTTCATCCCGTAGGGGGTTCCAGCAAAACTGGTTGTCAACCCTTCAAGATTAAAATGCCAACTCAGTAAATGGATGGCCCCCATCAGGATGACTAAGGCAGTGGCGATGCGAGAGATCCGGTCAGTCATAAGGATACTTTCCTCTCAACGTTCGAGGTGGAGTCTCGTTAGAAATCCGTCAGGTGAAAGTATCAAAACTTCGCCTAAGTGGTTTTTATTTCTGATTTGATTCTACCCTGTTTACAGGTTTGAAACATTTTTCAAAGGGTACATTTTTTCCTGGCCCTTGATAGACCGTCATGGAGTGTCAGAAAGATTAATTGTGTTCCGATAACTCAGGGTTAAGTTAGGATGCTGAAACGGTTAACTCCAGAAAATTTGAGATTGATTTTTAATAGAACAGTTTCCGGTGAATTCAACGTATTAAAACAGCAGTAAATTAGAGGTAATACCAACCGGGTTTTTGCTAGGGCCGAAAAATCGTTATTTCTTGTCGGAGTAAATGCTTGCGCCCAACTCTCTCAGGGCGCAAGCATTGCGCCCCTACTACACTTGACAGGGCTAGTCTATAAAAACCCACAGCGTCCAGCCTGGGGCTATTTAGAAGTTCTGTTTTCTGTGCTATTGAGGACCGTTAAAGTTATCCTATTGTTTGACAATTTCACTGCGGGAGGTTTTGGTTTTTCGCAGGGGATTTGGGCTTAATTCTGGCGGGAGTGCATTGACGGATCCCCATTGGCTGACAAACTGATTAAGGAGGGCTTCTTGTTGAAGGCGGAATCCATCGAGGTTACTGCCACCATTCATAATGACAAACCAGACAGAACCTTGGGTTTGGGTGGGTAATGCACCCGCTAAGGCACTCACATAGTTGAGACTCCCGGATTTGACGACGGAGAAGCGGGGAATTTGCCGTTGGTTGAGGATACCTTCATCTTGTCCGACGATCGCGATCGCATCTCCCAGGGTCAGGTTATGGGGCTGTAATTCCCGTTCTAATGCTAAAAATAGACCACAAGCGGCGCGGGGAGACATGATATTTTCTTCAGCTAATCCGGACCCGTTAATCAGTTGGATTTCTTGGGGGGGAACTCCGGCAGCAACAGCCGCTTTTTGGGCGACGACTTGGGGCCCTCCTACCGCGTCGGCAAACATTTCCGCCATTGGGTTGTTGCTGTACTGATTCATGCGTTTGAGGAGTTCCACTACAGGAAGGGAATAATGGCGGATCAGGGGTTGGAGTTCCGCAGGGGGTGTCGTGGCAACTCGGACGGTCCCCGCGATCGCCACTTGGGGTCTGGGAGTACCTGGGGGTAAGGTTTGATATTGGGTTTCTGCTTCTGAAGGCCAAATTTGCCCGTTGATGCCTTCGAGGAGGAAGTTACCCGCAAGGGCCGGGTCTGTCTCGAAGTTCATATAAAATTTATCCAGAATGACGAGATCTCCGGTTACCCGCTGAATTCCCATTTCGTTGAGGCGATTGCCGATCGCCATTGCTTCTTCCCAAACAAACAGCGGGTCACCTTCTCCTTGGATGACTAAATCACCTTGTAATTCGCCATTTTTGATAGGTCCTGTGGCGCTAATTTCGGTGATGAATTCGTGATCGGGACCGAAGGTTTGCAAGGCAACGAGGGAAGTGGCGATTTTAGTGAGAGAAGCAGCGGGAAGGGGAATAGTCCCTTGATGTTGGGCGAGGAGAGTATCCCCCCGTTGCATCCAAATCCCTTGGTTTTCTGGGGGGAATCCTTGGGAAGAGAGGCTGTTGATATATTGGGCGATCGCAGCGGTAACCGTGGGGTCGGGGTTGTCTAAGGGGGCGATCGCTGTCATGGGTGGAGGTTCCGGAGTCTGAATTTCTGGGTTCGACGCTTCTGCGGAGGACACTTCAGTTTCGGGGGCTTCTGAAGGATTGCAAGCCGTCATGAGTACACAGAGGGTGACCAATACAGCAGCAGTCAAACGGGGAGTTCTTAGCATAGGGATGGATCAAGTCGGTGCAGGTCTTCGACACAGAGGATAACATAAGCCTCGAAGATTCATTCTATCAAATCCTCAAACGGTGGGAACCCAAGGATGGCGATCGCCCCCTTTCTAGTTCAAATTTAAGCGTTATCTCACTTTATTTTCGTTCTCACTTTTCATCAATTTCTGCCCGATTCATCTCTATTTAGCAAATTTGCGGATTGCCTGGAGACAGCCAGTATGATAAGGTGAGAGCAAATTTCCAGGCAGGGGTAAAATCCGGAGGTAAAACGTGCTAATAAATCGCACATTTGAGCAATTGTTGAACCAGAAAACGCTTCGTCAAATCGGGATAGGTGTTTTCGTTTGTGTGCTGGTGGCTTGTTTTCAGGGTATAGCACAAGGACAAGGGGTCACTTGTGGGAGTTCATCCCATTGGGTAACGGCTTATAATAATCATCAAGTGAATCATGCTCACATTTTTTGTGGGGAAGTAAATCGAGAGGGTCGGTTGGTAGGATTTCATGCGCGACCCCGAGGACAAAACCCCTCGACAGTCCGACAATTTAGAATCACCCAATCGGTGAATAATCAGGGGATTTACGGGGGAGAATGGACTCATACTTCCGGCGGTGGAAGCAAGTTTTCCACCATGTTTCCCGATCGCTGTACCGCCGCACAAGTGATCAATTCTATTGCGTATGCCGAAGCCAATCGCGTGTCCTGTCCGAACGGCGCACCGAATTGGGCCTGGTGTGGACTCAATGCACCAACAGATACCAGAGAGCAAACTCGGTTTTGTACGGCGAATAATGGCAGTTCTTATCGGATTGCTGGGGCGACCCATCGAGATGGTAAAATTAATACGGGCTTTCCCTTAAGGTGATCAAGATTATGACAGAAAAAGCATGGAATGAAGCGGACTGGTTTGACCAAAGTAGCGCTCATCGTCGAGTTTTAGAGTTTCTGACTCTGGATATTCAAAATAGTCAAGAATGGGTGCAGCAGTTATTAGATAAAATAAAAGCACTGGAGACCGGACAAATCTGTGAATGGACGCGATCGGGAAATTCTTACTATTTGATTTTTTCTCCGCAAACCGTAACAATAGAAAATTTATTAGTGGAAGGAGAACCCATCGAAACGATTGCGTTATTTGAGTTCAAACAAGCGGTTTTAAGATGGCAATCTGACTTAGAAAACTCTGTGTCTGATTTAAGGAATATTTGACACATTTGGGCTTCAGGGAACGTTAAAAATCTCTAAGTTTCCTAGATGATATGGACAACTCCTAAAGCGATCACTGTTAGAATAGATCTAGCCGGGGAACCATCGGGGAAGACTATCCTGTGCTTTCTCTCTACTCGGTTTCTCGGGTCAGTGAAAAACATCCTAATTTAGTAATTGGTGGGGAATTTTATGACTCAAGTTGAACTCACCCAAGAACTGCAAACTCCGATGGAGGTAGAGGAGGAGTGGACGCCTCCGATGCCTCCCACGGATTTAATTTTTGATGATGGAGAACCCTTGGAAAGTAATCGTCACCGGATCGCCATGAATGTACTGATTGCCGCAGTACATGAAGCTTTTGCTGGGCGGCAAGACTATTTTACTGGGGGCAATATGTTCGTTTATTTTAGTAGCGAACAAGCCCGAAATCGCGATTTTAAAGGCCCAGATTTTTTCGTCACCCTTGATGTGGATGGGACGAAGGAACGGCAAGGTTGGGTCGTTTGGGAAGAAGAAGGACGTTATCCTAATGTGATTGTAGAGTTAATGTCGCCTTCTACTGCCCGAAAAGACCTAGGAACTAAAAAAGACGTTTATGAACGGGTTTTTAGACTTCCTAATTATTTTGTTTATGACCCATTTGCGCCCGATTCATTCCGGGGATGGCGGTTAACGGGACAAGGGTATGAGGAGTTGAGTAAGGACGATCGCGGTTGGTTATGGTGCGATTCTCTCGGGTTCTGGCTGGGAACTTGGGAGGGAACATTGCAACAGGAAACAGCAACTTGGTTAAGGTTTTTTGATGCTGAGGGAAATTTGATTCTCTTGCCCGAAGAACTGGCTAAAATTGAACGCCAACGGGCTGAGGAAGCTCGCCAACGGGCTGAAGAGGAAGCACAACGGGCTGAGGAAGCTCGCTCGGAATTAGAGGCGATTAAAGCCCGACTCCGGGAGAAGGGCATCGATTTAGAATCCCTATAATTGGAGTCATAGACTTTAAATTCGAGGGAGGGGCGATTGATAAATTGCTCCTCTTTTTTGGCTAAAAAAACAGAATTTGAGGCAACTTTGGAGCATTTTAGGGACGCACCCGGATTAATTCATTGTCCGATTTTGCAGACGCCGAATTTCGCGATTTACGCTAACACCTATTTTGAGGGCTTGATTAAGTAATCGCCCATATTCGGTAGCTTCATCACTAATTTTTAAATGATTTAAGGTCGCTAGATTGTTTTCTATTTTAGCAAATAATTCATGACGACGGTCGAGGAGGTCTTGATTTTCTCTGAGGATTCTATCCGTTCGCAAGCTACCTAATAAACTCTCGCGGGTAATGTTTAGGGCTTCGATAACTTCCTGACGATCGCTGAGTTGAATTGCGGCCCCGGCTGCTTCTATTTTATCTAAAATATCCAGCGATCGTACCACTTCATTATATTTTTTAATTTCCTCCACTAGGGTTAAAAAAGTCTGGAATTTTTGCGATCGCCTCCATAAATAGACGTTCAGAACAAGGGAGACAACTCCAGCAATTCCACCGGTGAATATTAGGAAATAAAAAGTTGTCCCCATTTCTTGCCCAGATAGCCCAGAATTGCGAACCATTAAGATGCCAAGGGGGGTGAGTAAAATGAAGAAGAGGATAAGGATAAACAACTGCGCGATCGCAAAGGAGATCAGTTGGTTCAAATTGTGGAGAGAAGCAGGGCGATAGGCTAGACTTAACCCAATATCATTCACATCCACCCCAGCGATCGCTTCTAGTTCGCTTTCGGTGACGAGGGCCTTTTCTAAGTCAGGTTGCATAAACTATTTCATCCTCCTCTTCTCTCCTGATTTTTTCAACCGGGGTTCTTGGCGATCATCCTTATTTTAATAACCCAATAAGCGCCCTAATGTTTGCAAAACATTGACATAAAAGTTACCTTCTAAATCTCTAAACAGTTGGAAATCTCCTCCAACCCCGAAAAAGGGTCTGAGGGTCCAAGCCATTTGCGTCCCCACAAATGCATAAAGTAATAACCAAAATTGCAGGAGTTTAGTCCGCGTCTCTTGCCCGCTTATTTCCGGTTCGGCAAGTAACTGCATTCCTTCATAAAAGAACTTAATTCCCAAAAATCCAGCTAAGGTTAAAATGGCGACATTCAGCAACAGGAAAAAATCATAACTTTGGGTACTAATCAGGAAAAATAGGGTGATGGGGGCAAATCCAAATAGGATAGCGCTCATAATCGCTTCCGCAGTCATCAGCAAGGTTAAATACTGGGTAAAGCTGCGTTTTGACCCAAAAATAATACTGAAAATGTATAACGTAGGAAAGCAAATCAACAGAGTCAGCAGATACAGAGAGGGGAGTTTAAAGAAGGAAGAAATGACTTGCATCCAACTATGAGAGGCCCCGATAATTGCCCCATAGATTCCAAAAAATACAGCACTAGATATCAGGAGAGCCACAATTTTTTGATTGAGCTTTATGCCTTTGTGGATTTCTTCCAGAAAGGATTGACGATCTTGAAGCAGTTTAACCAGCACTGAAAAGTAATTCATGATACTTCCTGTCAGGTAAGGCTTGAGCTTTAATTTCGGAATTTTAGCATCTCGGTTCGGAACTGTCCGGGATTATTGCAAATTCTTAACAGTCGGTTGCAAAAAGTAATGAAGCCTGATGAGCCGATCGCCTGGGGTTGCTTTGGCACTGAACGGGGAAATTGACCCTTAAACTGGACCTAAAATACCAAAAAGTTGTCAAGGTTTTATCAAAATGAATTAAAATAGCAAGAAACGGTTTTATATTTTTAGGAGGTACGACCCTGAATCCCTCACCTTTTTCTCTTATTCCCGAACCCCCTGCTGGGTTTAAATCTGGGTTTATCGGGATTATCGGACGACCCAATGTGGGCAAGTCTACCCTGATGAATCACCTAGTGGGACAAAAAATAGCGATTACTTCCCCGGTGGCACAGACGACCCGAAACCGTTTACGGGGAATTTTAACAACTCCCGAGGCTCAATTTATTTTTGTGGATACTCCGGGGATTCACAAACCCCATCATCAACTGGGAAAAGTGTTGGTAAAAAATGCGATCGGGGCCATCTCGACGGTGGATATCTTACTGTTGATGGTGGATGGTTCAGTGGAAGCGGGGGGGGGCGATCGCTTTATTACGGAAATGCTGACCCAAACCAAAACGCCGGTGATTCTAGGACTAAATAAAATTGACTTACGCTCTAGTTTATCGCGATCGCGAGATATAGAAGTGATTGATCGCAGCTATCAGGAACTTGCAGAAAACCTGAATTGGCCGATCGCCAAATTTTCAGCGACAACAGGGGAAGGACTAGAAGATTTATTAACCTTACTGGGCGATCGGTTAGAACCGGGCCCTTATTACTATCCTCCAGATTTAGTCACGGATCGACCCGAACGCTTTATTATTGGTGAACTGATTCGGGAGCAAATTCTCTATTTAACCCGAGAAGAAGTACCCCATTCTGTAGCCATTAGCCTAGATCTCGTGGAAGAAACAAAGGATTTAACCCGAATTTTAGCAACTATTTATGTAGAACGTCCCTCTCAAAAAGGAATTATTATTGGCAAGGGTGGACAAATGCTCAAAGCAATTGGATCAGCGGCCCGAGAACAAATGCAAAAACTGATTCAAGGTAAAGTTTATTTAGAACTGTTTGTCAAAGTCCAACCCAATTGGCGACAATCTCGTATTCAATTGGCTGATTTGGGATATAAAATAGAAGACTAGCACATCAAGACCGGAAGGCAAAGGACAACAAACCCTGTTCTGATTCTAAACCTCCCTCTTGTCAAATTCATGCCTAAATAGAGGGTTTATTCTCCAATAAATCCTCTATTTAATCTTGAGGGGATTTCATCGAAGACCCATGCTCTAGTACAATAGGTCAGGGATTGACAAGTTGATGAACTGATGGGCCGCATACCAACGATTACGTTTGACCGGGGAACTTTGTTGCTGCATCCACCACCGCGCGGGAAAAGGTGGATTGATTTTGCCGCCTGGGATGAACGGGTAGAAAAGTTTCGCGTCCGTGCGATCGACTATCGTCCGTTGATTGAGGCGCTTAAAGCAGAGGGGACGGAATTTATTGATGAGGCGAAGGGGTTTGGACCGCTGGAGTTGGTGCCCAGCTTTGAGATGCCGCCTTATCCCCATCAGGAAGAGGCGCTGACGGCCTGGAAGCAGGCGGGACGATGGGGAGTGGTGGTCTTGCCGACTGCCGCAGGAAAGACCTATTTAGCGCAGTTGGCGATGCAGGCGACCCCGCGCACGACCCTGATTGTGGTGCCGACGTTGGATTTGATGCACCAGTGGTATGCGCATCTCTCAGCCGCGTTTCCCGATGTAGAGGTGGGGTTGTTGGGTGGTGGTTCTCGGGATAAAAGTCCGATTTTGGTGGCAACGTATGACAGTGCGGCAATCCATGCAGAGGCGTTGGGGAATCGCTATGCATCAATTGTGTTTGATGAGTGTCATCACTTGCCGACGGATTTTAATCGGGCGATCGCCGAATATTCGATCGCACCTTATCGGTTGGGGTTAACGGCGACTCCTGAGCGATCGGATGGAAAACACGCAGATTTGACGCAGTTAATTGGTCCGGAAGTCTATCGCAAAACGGCGGAAGATTTAGCTGGGGGTGCTTTAGCTGACCATGAAATTGTTCAAATTAAAGTGAAACTCTCTAAGCTAGAACGCGATCGCTACGATCAACTCATCAAAACCCGTAATGAGTTTTTACAGCAGTCTCACATTTCCCTAGGCAGTCTTCAAGGATGGCAGCACTTTGTCCAAGCTTCAGCGCGATCGCCTGCGGGACGACGGGCGATGTTAGCACACCGGGAAGCGAAGGAAATTGCCCTGGGAACCGATGGAAAAATGCGAATTCTCGCGGATTTACTCGCGCAACATTCCCCGGAACGAATCCTGATTTTTACCGCAGATAATGCGACAGTTTATCGCATTTCTCAGGATTTTTTAATTCCTGCCTTGACTCATCAAACTCCGGTTAAAGAACGTCACGAAATTTTAACTCGATTTAAAGAAGGAATTTATAAAACGATTATCGCATCTCATGTTTTAAATGAAGGCGTCGATGTGCCAGATGCAAGAGTGGCAATCTTGCTATCGGGAACAGGTTCGACTAGGGAGTATATTCAACGATTAGGGCGAATTTTACGCAAAGGAAGCCAGAAAAATAAACGAGCAATTTTGTATGAAGTGGTGGCAGAAGATACAGCAGAAGAGGGCACTTCTCAACGACGACGCGGGATGACTAACCCGAGACAATCCAACCCTAAAACTGGAGCGGAATTGCCCGGGTCTAAACCCCAGCAGTTAGAACTTCTACCCGGTTCTTCGTCGCCCTCTCCCTCCCTCACACCGATTTATGGGGTGGGTAAAGCGGTGAGGAAAAAAGCGGCAGAACGGGCCTCGGATTGGGGGGGGAAACAGCCCAAATCCTCCGAACATTCCGAACAGGTGGAAAGTCAAAATGATCCAGAGGACGAGTGGTCTAAGAACAGTGCTGAATCCAACGAAGGACGCGATAAATAGCGGATATCAATCTATGAAAAAATCAATGGCCGGGACCGTGGGATTGGGATTAGGTATAATGTTGCTGACCAGTGGTTGTAAGCTGTTGGAACCGTTGGCGATCGCTCAGGGGGTGACTTGTCCGCAGGAACAGAATCAAGACACTCAAAACCGCCTGTTTGAATTACGCGATCGCGCTCAAAATCATCTCCAATCTGGCAAATTGGATCAGGCAACGGCAGATTTAAGTGAGCTATTTCAAGGGATGCAAGCAGTGAGTCCTCGCCGTGAGACGGTCCTGATGTTGATTGAACTCGTGAATGGGACTCAGGCACAAGAGGGAATGTTGGAAACCCTGGTTGAGCGCCTGGTGGAACAGGGAAAGGGGTCTGAGGCAGAGTCCGTCCTGGATGCAGCGGCAGGAGTGAGCCATGCTTTAGACAGTGGATATAGCTATGGGAAAACTCGAACTTTGGCTGGAATTGCGCGATTGTATATTCAAAGTGGTCAACGCGATCGCGCCCGGACAACCCTCGCCCGTGCTATTCTAGCAGAAACTGGTATCCGAGGTGCGGCGTTTAAAACCAAGGGATTAACTGAAATTGCCCGAACTTATATTGCCCTGGAAGATCCGATTCAAGCCTCACAAATCCTGGGGCGATCGCTCCAGTATGCTCAATCGATTGCGTATCAAGATGCCTACAATCAAGCGTGGGATTTCCAACCCCTCGCCATTTATTATGGTCAAGTCGGACAATTGGAGAAAGCTTTAGAGCTTGCCGGAACGATTTCTGAGGCGTATTATCGTAGTGAAACTTTTGCCGAAATTGCCAAAAATTTGGCGGATCAAGGGAATATTGAACGCGCCCATAAAATTGTTTTAGATCACGTCAGTGACACGGAAATCAAAGCCCGGATTTTAGCAGAAATTGGGTTGCGATCGGCCAAACAGGGACAAACTAATCGGGTGATTCCTTTATTTACAGAAGCGGTGCGTCAGGCCAATTTAATCTCGGATCAAAACAGTCGGATGGTAGCCCTTTCCCCCATTTTAAGTCACTATGCAGAAGCGGGATATCCAGACCGAGCTTTGCAGGAAATTACTCCCCTAGAAAGGCCCGAAATCAAAGCTCAAGTCCTGAGTGCGATCGCGATTGAATATGCTACCCAAGGACAACGGGAGCAAGCCTCCACCATTGCTGGACAAGCGTTGGAAACGGTCCGAACTATTTCTGAATCCCATGAACAACAATTTGTACTCCTGGATATGGTTAGAGATTATACGCGGTTGGGACTCTATGAAGTGGCGATTCAAGCGGCTCAACAAATCCCTTATTTAGAAAAAAAACAGGCTCTTTTGTTAACCTTGGCAACGGAGGCAGCAACCCGAGGGAATGATGAAATAGCCGTTAAGGCGGCTGAAATCATGCCGATTAACTTAGTGTCCCTGGCTTTTGTCTATCAGAATCTCGGCCAAACTGAACGGGGGACTGAGCTTTTAAACCGAGGGATAAAAGCCATTGAAGCCCTAGAAACTAACGAATATAAATTTGAAGGCTTTGCCGCTCTGGTGGTAGAATATGCCAAAGCTGGACAGCAGGCTAAGGCTGAAGAGTTATTTGCTAAAGTCCTCTTAATCAGCAGCCAGGTTCAAGAAAATTCTTATATCTGGGTGACGGTATTTGATCGGCTTTTGGATGGTGGACTGGATGACTTTGCCTTGCAGCTAGTGCGCACCATGAAGGAAGAATATTTCCAAAGCACTTTAATTAATCGGCTGGTCGAGCGGTCTATTCAAGGGGGACAAATTGATAAAGCTTATCAAGTCCTAGAGTTGGTGAAATCTCCCTCAGAAAAAGTGGGTAATTTAATTGCGATTGCGGATCAAAGTCGGAAGGCGGGAGAGGGAGAAGTTGCCCGCGAAGCCTTAGCTAAAGCTTTTGATATCGCACGGCTTATTCCTGGGGAAGAATCGAAGTTCCTGAGATTTGGGGGAGAGTACGATGCTGAGGGAAATTGGTTTGGTTATACCGAAGTAGAGGACCCGGCAGATCGGGGGAGTTTGTATGAAGAAATTGCCATCCGGTATGTACAATTGGGGGAAAATGAGTTAGCCATGCAGGTGGTCCGATCGCTAGAAAGTCCAACCCTAAAGACCCAAGTCCAACAGCGATTAGCCTGCTATCGGTAACTCTCACCCGGATTAAAGTGTCTGACGCGATCGCGCGGCAAGACGTTCGACTACGGCGATTAACTCGGCTATATCGACAGGTTTCGGGAGGTGGATATCATATCCCGCTTTCAGGGCCCGGGTGCGGTCTTCTGCCCTGGCATAAGCCGTAACGGCGGCGGCAGGTAAATATCCCCCTTCCGATAATTCCCTCTTTCTCACTTGATGAATCAGGGTATATCCATCTTCGTCCGGCATGGCAATATCGGAAATCAGCACTTGAGGATAAAATTCGGGAATCGCCATCAGGGCTTGGCGGACCGAGGCGGCTGCCTGAACCTGTGCGCCGCACTCTTCCAGGACCAGGGTGAGTAAACCCCGAGCATCGGTTTCATCATCCACGAGCAGCACTCTCACACCCTCCAGAGAAGTTTTGGGGTTGACCTCCTGGGGAGGCTCTAACGTGAGGTCGTGAGAGTCCGTCTGGTTCGGAAGCTCACACCGAGGCATCAGCGGCAGTTCTACCGTGAAAATCGCACCTTGCCCCAAGCCAGGACTGTCCGCCGATACCGTACCCCCATGCAGTTCGGTGAGATGTCGCACGATCGCTAGTCCGAGTCCGAGTCCATTATAGGCCCGAGTGCTAGAACTATCCGCCTGCCGGAAGCGATCAAAGACATAGGGCAGAAATTCCGGTTTAATCCCTTGCCCGGTATCCACAATCCGGATTTGTATAGAACTCTCAAACTGTTCCAAAATAGCTGTGACTGAGCCTTCTGGGGGGGTAAATTTAATGGCATTCGAGAGTAAGTTCCAAACAATTTGTTGCAAGCGATCGCGATCGCCCGACACCGGTCCAGCATGGCGCGCCAGTTGTGTTTTCAGTTGAATATGTTTAGCCTCCGCAGCAGGCCGAACCGACTCGATCGCGTCTTCGATGGCTTTGTTCAAAGAAACCGAACTCACATTCAACCGTAATTTCCCCGTAATAATTCGGGATACATCCAGCAGGTCCTCAATCAATTGAAACTGTAATCGAGCATTGCGTTCTAGGGTTTCTAGGGCTAGTCCCATTTTTTCCTCAGACAGTCTACGATTGCGCAAAATTTGCGCCCAGCCCAGAATGGAGTTTAGGGGGGTTCGCAACTCGTGAGAGAGAGTCGCCAAAAACTCATCTTTGAGCCGGTTGGCATCTTGGGCTTCCCGATAGAGACGGGCATTATCTAAGGCGATCGCCGCGCGATGAGCCAGCTTTTCTGCTAACATCAGGTCTGTGTGATCGTAAGTGCGGCGGCCTGCTTCTAAGACAAACGTGAGCGTTCCTAGAATTTTTCCCCGGGCTTTTAGGGGAATACACATTCCGCTATGTAAGTGCAACTCCCGGAGAATTCGCAAATGTTCTGTATCGTAAGCAGACTGGACGAGCATAGCATCGGGGATATGGGGATACAGTTCTGATTGTCCCGTCCGCAAAACGTTAGGTTGTCCGGTTTTTTCCTCTTTTTTCGGGGGATAGCGGCGATAGAGTTCTTTGGCGAGTTCTTCTTTCGTGGGGTCAATGTGAGCCACCGCCAGCCGCTCAATGGTTCCATCTTTTTCGATGACATCGATCGCACACCAATCGGCTATACAGGGAACCGTGAGATGAGCCAGACTATCCAAGGTGGTTTGGTAATCTAGGGAATTTGCCAAAACGCTGCTGGCGGTGGCTAAAAACCGTTCTTGCTGTTGCGATCGCTTGCCATCATCAATATCCGTGGCCGTTCCTAACCACTTCAGGAGGCGATCGCCCACTCCGGCGATCGGATTTAAGCGCAGCGTGTGCCAACGGTACAACCCATCAGACCGCTGCAAACGGACCTCTATTTCGTAGCCGGTTCCCGTCGCGGTTGCGTTGCGCCAATGGGCGATTGCTTCTGAGCGATCGTGGGGATGAATCCATTCGATGGCCGATCGGTTTAGAATTTGTTCCAAACTTAGCCCAATATAATTTACCCCACTTGGATTGCAATATTCTAACTTTCCTTGGGGTGTAAACAAAAATATCATTTGAGGCAGTGCTTCCGCCAGCGATCGATAAAGTTCTTCGCTGTTGCGGAGGGCTTCTTCGATCTGTTTACGCTGGGTAATATCCACAAAAGCTCCCACTGCGCCTCGGGTTTGCCCTTCTTCATCCAAGATCGGCGCGGCATAAGTCAGGAACTCAATGACTCTTCCATCTTCATGAATTGCATCAACTTCAAACTCTAGCACTTCAGCCTGATGGGTGGCTGCATACCGCATGGGAAGCTCTTCGGAAGCCAGTTCCCGGCCATTGTGATACAGCTTAAATCCATGTGCTGGGGCTTCAGGTAGGATATTATAAGGGGAAACAATCGGCGAGGAAATTCCCAAAGTGTGAGATAAAACCGAATTAAATTGGATCTGCTCACAAAGTGGGTCTTCGGAAATGGCAATACCGATCGGGATAAACTTGAGGAGGGTTTGTAACTCTTTAACCCGCCGCTTGAGGGTTCGATTCAGCTTGAGAATTTCAGTTTGCGCCCACTGACGCAATGTGATATCGGTTGTAGCTCCAATCCATTTATAAGGTTGTCCCTGCTCATCCCACAGGGCTGTTCCCCGATCGCTCCAATATAGATAAATCCCATCAGCCCGCTGGATTTGGTACTCTTCATCAAAGGGTTCTCGGGTCTGTAAATGCCGGTCTATGGCGTTTTCGACTCGTTCTCGATCGCTGGGATGGAGGCAGTTGAGCCAAGTTTGGCGAGTCCGGTCAAATGTGCCGACCTCGTATCCGAGTTGTTCATCTATATTCCCAAACCATTCGACTTTTCCCGTAGCAATCTCCCATTCATAGATCAAGTCACTGGTATTTTCTGCGGCAATGCGAAAGCGTTCTGTGGATTGGCGCAAGGCGGCTTCAGCAGCATAGCGATCGCTGATATCAATGCCGGTACCAATGAGATACTCCATCTTGCCTGTGGGATCGCGCAGGACCGTATTGGACCAGGCGATCGCCCGTCGGCCCCCCCCTTTAGTTACCCACTCGTTGATATACTCGGTGGGTTTCGCTGTTGATTTCAGGTTCTCAAACACACCTTTGATGGACTCAATTTCCTCCGGAACCACCAAGCGATCCCAAACATACAGCCCCTGGACTTCGGCAAAAGAATACCCGGTGGTGGTTTCGCAAGCTTGGTTAAAACCTACAATCCGACCTTCGCGATCGAGAATGACGACTAAATTAGGAATTGCATTCACCACGGCTGCCAAAAAATCCCGTTCTTGGTGAAGTTCTCTCTTCGCTGATCCTCCGGGCATCCCGAGTTCTCGAAAATACGCACAAAGTTCTTCACCTTGGGGATAAAACCGCACTTCAAACCGCTTGTTTAACGGGGGATAATCCTCTTCCAGTTCAATGGTTCTTCCCTCCGCCCAGGCGCGATGATACCCTCGATAAAAGGAAGTTCCAAGGCTTTCGGGAAAGATATTCCATAAATACTGTCCTATGAGGTGCTCTACCGAGTGATTCAGCAATTTCGCCCCGGCTGGATTAATATAAGTATAGCGCCCTTGCTGATCAAAACAGGCAAACCCATCGGTGAGGCGGTCTAGGACTTTTAGGGGGTTGACTTTCTCGGTTGCCGTCCAATCCTGTTGAGTCGCGTCCCGGAGTTCTGAATCGGGCCCCGGGTTAGGGTCTTTTAAGTGAGTGTTGACGTGAGTCAGCAATTCATGGATATACCCGGCTGGGTTCAGAAACTCTCGCCCCCCTTCGATTTGTGAGGTAGATTCTATGGGTTCTCCTTCGATCACGTTTAGGGGAAACTGGATCACGGGAATCTGTTTCCCGTTCACTTTTGTCCCGAGTTCCTCTAGCCAATCTAAGCGTTCCGGGGCGATCGCATCGGTGAGAATTGCTGAGGGGAAGAAATCCCGGGCGGCATCGAGGGCGGTTGTGCGATCGCCTGCGGTTTTGACTTGATATCCTTGGCGAACCAGTTCGGATTCTACATAGTCTCGGCGAATCGAGTTATCATCCACCAGCAAAATCCGCCCGGGGGGTGCACCGTCCTCCGGACCTTTCTCTAAGGATTGGGCGATGTTTTCTTTGTTCTCGGGGGATTCAGGGTTGGGGTTAGGTAAGGCGATCGCTGTCGTCAACACCCCACACACTTGATGGTCTTCCGTATAAATCGGACTGTGAGACAGATGGAACCACCCCACCACCGGCCCACCCGGGCGATCGAACACCAAACGACAATTCTCGGATCCGATGCCTTCTCCCTTGTTGAACACTCGTTCTAACAGGGGAGAGAGGGTCTCCCAGGTTTCCGGGTTGAGGACCTCTCGTCCCGGTTGTCCGAGGGAGTCGGGATATTTGGCATCCCCCACCCAACCTAGGGCCGCCCTGTTGTAGATCAGCCGGAACTCAGGACCCCACCAAAGCAGGGTCGGAAATTGGGAGGTTAAACCCAAACTCACCGCTGTACGCCAACTGGAATGCCAAGTGTCCATCCCACCCAGAGGGGTGTTCGACCAGTCCCGAACGGTTCTGAGGCAGTCCAGATCCGCGATATCTGTCCATCCCAATTGTTCTGTCTTTGTCTCCTGCTTGGCTGGCTGCTGTTCCATGATGTACAGAGGTCCTGGTTGTTTGGGTGTTCAGATTCGCTCACTTGCTCATCATTGTTTCTCTACTCATCTTTGGTTTACATTTTTTTGGGGAATTTTACATCTACCAAAGGAAGGATTCACCTTAAAAGAGGGATTAACGCCCTCGATTCTCGGAGTTGATTTGCCTTTTTATTTGCAATAAATTTGGCGGAATTTAGGGAAGGCGATCGCTTTCTTTCCAACGGCCTTTGTCCTTTTGTTTGCACCAGTAGGGTGCTTTTTGGGCCTATACAGCAGCGCTTAATCAAGCTACAATTGAGGAAATAGACAGTTAGAGCCTCTTGACTTTTTAAGCCTATAAACTGGGGATTTTAGGGATTCCCAGAAAAAAAAGGGATGACCGTTATAATTTTTAGGTTTGCTCACGTCTAAACCCACCAAGAGGGGATAAGGACGGAAGTCGAGACATTCAACTTTGGAGGGCCACTGGGTAGATTAGGCGGTGTCTGGGTGGGAAAATTGAACAGACCCCTTGACAACCTTGGGGGCAATGGTTATATAATAGTTGTCTAGTCCAATCGTTATCCGTTAAATGCCAACAAGCACGCAATTGTAACGATGACTGCAAGCGGGCGTAATTCAGTGGTAGAATGTCAGCTTCCCAAGCTGAACGTCGTGGGTTCGAGTCCCATCGCCCGCTTTTGATTTACCTAAATCTTTGACCTTGCGCCTCGGGTTTTGAGTGGCTTTCCTGCTGTCCCGGGTTTCACTACAATGGGAGGATTGCAGTTTAGTTAGGTAGAAGAAACAATGGGATATTCGATCGAGGTCTATGACCACAACTTTGAGCAAGAAGTTTTAGAAAAGTCTTACGAAATTCCAGCGATCGTAGACTTTTATGCGGTTTGGTGTGGTCCTTGTCAGATGTTAAAACCGATGTTAGAAAAGGTCGCCCTAGAATATGATTGTGTCGTGGCAAAGGTGAATATTGATGACAATCAATATCTAGCACAAGCATTTCGGATTGAAGGCGTTCCCGATGTGAAAATCATCCGCAATGGGGAAGTGTTAGATGGGTTTGTGGGGGTATTACCGGAACCCCAATTGCGAGAATTTTTAGCAAATTGTAATATTAAATCGGGTTTAGACGAAGGTTTGCAGGGGATTCGTCAGGCACTGTTTGAGGGAAATCGCACCGAAGCAGAGGCCAAGTTTGCTACTTTGTTAACTAACTATCCAGAGAATAGACGGTTACGCTTAGAAGCAGCAAAGTTCTATATGAGTGAGGATAAGTTGGCAAAAGTTGAGGAACTTTTAGCCGTTATTCAAGCGGATGAACCGGAATTTTTTGCCGAAGCGCAAGCTGTGAAAGCGTTACTTCAGTTTAAGATGGAATGTAATTCGGCTTCAGGAGACGGTGAATTGGACCAGATGTTTACTCAAGCATCTTGTTTAACTGTGGCGGGAAACTATGAGGAGGCGTTGGAACTGTTCCTCAAGATTGTGGAATGCGATCGCAGTTATAAAAAGGATGGCGGTAGAAAGGCGATGCTGTCTATTTTTGACTTACTGGGAAATGACCATCCCCTGACAAAGGTTTATCGCCGGAATTTAATGACGGTGCTATTTTAAGGGAAATCAAGTCATTCTGTGAGTCTGATCGCACCCCGGATGCTCACCAATCCGGGGAGTAGGTCGCTAATTTTCCCCTCAAGATGACTAGAACTCATACTGGGGATCGGTGCGATCGCCGGTTTCCTGATGTCAGGATCGAGGAGATGAAGAAATAAGTTGCGCTTTTAGGCACTATACTCCAATTCCATCTTTTTGACCTCTACCATTGGGTAGAGTTGGATTGAAGATTCATGGGCCTAGAAATTGATGAAATGCCCGATCGCTAACAGGTGAGATTCATGAAACTTTATTATCGTGGTGTCAGCTATGATTTAACTCCGACGGTGAAAACACCCCCCGGAGAAATTTCGGGACTCTATCGCGGTCAGTATTGGCAGTTCCAACAAGGGGACTTGTCCGCAGAACTCAGAGAGTGCGATCGCTGCCACTTCTATTCTGGCGACCCACACTTACTTTGTGCCGTACATCCCCACGGTGCAAATGCAGAAAATTGTCCCGATTTTCGGTTAAATCTTCAGACGAAACCTGTTAATCAGCAAGCTTTAAAAAGCCATAAATTATAGAAAATTTAAACCGGTTTATCTTTCAAAGGAGGAGAGAAATTCACTCTCCTCCTTTTTTGAACAGCAGTATCGGTCAAATTAGCCCATTGTTGCTTAATAAATAGCGGTCTTGGGCTTATATTTAACCAACAATGAAACGAACCCCGCCCCGATAAATAATCCCACTCCATTCGCCCAATAGCCTAAGCTGCTGGGGTTCACCATTCTCAAGATAGTGAGTTGACCGATTCCATAAAATGCCTGCTGAATAAACCACCACATCAGATAAAAGACAACGGGAACTTCGATGGGAATAAAAAGGATAAGTAAGGGTAAGAGGGTTTCGATTTTAGCTTTAGGAAAGTTTAGACAATAAGCACCCAAAATAGCACAAATTGCGCCATTAGCCCCGACTAAAGGAACCGCTAAGTTTGGGGCGATCGCCACCTGGGCGATCGCAGTCAGGATGCCACAGACGAGGTAAAATAGCAAAAATCGGCCATGTCCGAGAATCTCTTCAATCCGCTTACCAAACACCCACAAGAACAGCATATTCCCCAAAATTTGACTAAAGCTGGTGTGGAGAAACATTGAGAACAGTAAGGGACCGGCAGACATCACAATTAAGGCAACCCAGGCAGCAGGACTGGGATTGCGAATCGCATCCGTGATCACTGAAGTCATGCGATCGCTCACAATTCCCCAACTTTGCAAAAATGCCCCGAGTTCCCCTGTCGCTTCTAGTTTGAGTTCCATCACAAACAAGGCCACATTTAACCCAATTAGGCCATAGGTGACCAACGGTGGATAACGATTAGGGAGATTATCATCAATAGGTATCATTGCTGGATGTTATGATTTTTCTCAATCTTGACTTCCTATTATGGACGCAAAAACAGCGGGACAATTTCCAAGGGTGACGGTTTCTCTTTTTGGACCCTGGGGCGATCGCCTAATTTTTTCCAAAAAATACTCCTTTAGGAAGTTGCCAAAGCTATTTTTTTAGAAATTGACAGGTCCTCGTATCCCCCCTGAGTCCTTAATTTCTCTAACTTGTCACTCAACTCACCCCTCTCCATTCGGTGTAGTGACCTACGGATTTAGGGGTAAATTGTTTCTGATTCCAGGCTAAATATTACATTCTTTACAAAAAATTTAAAATTTTAATCAATAGCTTTATCAAAACATAATATAAACTCTATCAAGATTTGATACAACCTAACCAAGTAGCTCCTGTCCCCTTGTTTATTGATAGCGATCTTTCTTTGCAATAGGGTGAATCCGCTACCGATGACTTCTGAGAAACGGCAATCTTTCTAAAGATAGATACAGTCTCAGCCCATGCAGGATTAGATAGAAGAGACTAAAAGGAGAGAATAAGCAATGATACTGAAAAATTCTCACCTTTAATCAGTTTTCTTTTGCTGGGATTGACCCGGAGTATTAAAGCAAAATTTCTCTTTTTTTAGGGAGATTTTCATCCTTTTAAAGGTTCGGTTTTAATCCATGACTTTTTTAAATTAAGGAAAAATCAGTATGGTAGAAAATATCGACTCATCGACTCATCAAATCCTGACAACAGGAGATATCCAGCGATTAAACGTAAGGAACAAAACCCAAATCCGAGTGGAAACGGATGAAGCGATCGGCGGTAACTCAGGAGATGATTTAATCGTGGGAGGACCCGCTGATGATTTATTAATGGGTGATGTCGGTAACGATACCATCTATGGTGGAAATGGGAACAACACCCTGGTTGGTGGAACCAATCATTTCATGATTGAAGATTGGGCGGGTCAAGATCTATTAGTCGGGGGTTCCGGAAATGATTTAAGCTTTGGAAACCAAGGCGATGATACTCTTTATGGCGGGGAAGGAGACGATACTCTTTATGGCGGTAAAGATAATGACTTCTTGTTGGGTAATGGTGGAAATGATGTCCTATTTGGAGACTTAGGAAGCGATAGCTTATGGGGAGGAGAAGGACAAAATTACTTTCAAATTGGCAGACGTTTTGATGTTCCCGGATTCCTCAGTACCGGCGGTCCGACCTTAAATAATGCCGACTGGATTATAGATTTTACCCCAGGTCAAGACTTAATTGGACTGCTAGGGGGACTGACATTTGATGAGTTAAATATTTTTGCAGGAACGGGAGAAAATGCAGGAAATACTATCATTCAAGATAAAATAAATCAAGAGTATTTAGCCATTCTTCAAAACATCTCTCCCGAGGCGATCGCGCGAGATAACTTTTCGCCTTACTCTGCACCCCCAGTCCCGTCATTACCCAGTCTAAATCCCCTAGTTATTAATCTGATACCCCAAGTCAATTTCACTTCTTCAAATGGACAAGTAATTACTCCCATTGATCAACCCTCAGACTTGCCACCGCATATTTCCTCCCCAACCCAACAAGAGGAACCCTCACCCTCAGATTTGCCGCCGGATGTCACTCCAGAAATTGAAGACAATAATTTAGAACCGGATGTCACTCCAGAAATTGAAGACAATAGTTCAGAACCGGATGTCTCTCCGGAAATTGAAG
>CBFGOM010000087.1:0-26327 GCA_965650385.1 uncultured Oscillatoriaceae bacterium | reverse complement strand
CTTAAGACTAATTCTAAAACTCCTAAGACTAGGGTCAGAAGAGCCAAACATCACACTACGACAGAGGGCATAAATCAACGTTATGGCACAGCGCTACGTCCGAATCCAAACCCCAGAGGGACGGATTTACTATGGATTACTTCAATTGAGTAGAGGCGTTCAGTTGCTTGATGCGCCCCCCTGGTTAAAGGGACAGCCGACTGAACGGTTCCTAGAACCAGAAACGTATAGGCTTTTAGCGCCTTGCGTTCCGTCAAAAATTGTCGCCGTCGGCAAAAATTATGCAGATCACGCCGCTGAGATGGGAACGCCAGTTCCCAGAGAACCCCTTCTCTTTTTGAAACCCCCCACTGCGGTGATTGCCGATGGAGACGAGATCGCCTATCCGCCTCAGTCTGAGCGGGTCGATTATGAGGGAGAATTGGCCCTTGTGATTGGAGAACGGTGCGTCGATTGCACGCCGGAGGAGGCAACGGGGAAAATTTGGGGATACACGATCGCCAATGATGTGACGGCGAGGGACTTACAAAAAAAAGATGGTCAATGGACCCGAGGTAAGGGATTTGATACTTTTTGTCCCCTAGGCCCTTGGATTGTCCGAGAGCTCAGTCCCGGAGCTTGTTTACAGACCTTTGTCAATGACGCCCCTGAGCCAGTGCAATCCAGCATCATTGATAATATGGTGTTTCCTCCAGATGTTCTGGTGTCCTATATTTCTCAAGTGATGACTTTACTCCCCGGAGATGTGGTCTTGACGGGAACCCCGGAAGGGATAGGGCCATTGCAAGTGGGCGATCGCGTCCGGGTCGAAATCGAAGGTATTGGCAGCTTAGAAAACACCGTCAGGCAACGCCTGACCCCATCGGATCTCTAGTCAGTGGTCGGCTGCTTCAATTGCTGCACCAGCAGCCATTGGCTGCTGGTCAGTTCTAGGGAACCTGCATATGAACGGCTTCAGAAATCGTCGGAATTTCGGCATAGCGCCCCAACAAGGACTGCACCACAGAGTAAACTACCGCTGCCACCGTTCCCAGAAACAGCATATTAAACAGAGTCTGCACCGCCAAGACAGGGAGGGCCTTGCCGAGCAGTTCTACCACAAAACCCGTGATGGCTAAAATAATATCAAGCAGGATGGCTTGCATGGTATTAAACCGAATGAAGCGACTGATATTGTCGTTTCTAACCACAGCAAACAGCAGGACGAAAAAGATAATCAGTCCGGCAAATGGAATGCCATAATACAGACTCATTAAAGGTTGTAGGGGTCTAAACAGATTTGCGAGAACGGGAAACTCTTGGAACAAAAAAACGCCAAATTGCACCCCCACAATCAAAGGCAGTAGGTAGGGCAAACTTGCAAAAATGCGATCGGGTACGGGGGTAGAACTGTTCCAACTCATCGCGTTAATCTCCTGAGTGTCAATGATTCATACTTAAATGCTCTCTAAGCTCAGGATAACGCAGGCAGAGGATTTGAGCGCTGAGATTTTAGAGTCGCGATCGCCTGTGCCTGGATAACAATTCGATAACAATACTGACTCAAGTCGCAGCATCTAGGCGCTGCTCAACACAGAAACGGGAGGGCGATCGCACCCTCCCGTTTCTAAATTTTACGCCGGATCCAACAAGGGTACCCGACAGTTAGGGTTGTTCAGACCTACTTCTGAATCGAATGGATCCAAACATTGCCATCGGGACCACAAACCCGGTCCATGTAGCTATAGGGATACATTAACCGGCGTCCTTCCGTATGGCTGTAACCCGTTAGCGCATCTCCCCAAGGGTCTTGCACAATAAACCCTTGCCGGTTATAGCCGATAATTGTGATGATATGCCCGGTTGCCGTAAAGTATCCCGCAATCACCACCGGACGGCGATTAATCAGCTCGTTCTTCACCTCAGACCAGGTACTGTTCGTGATAAAACGATGCTTGAACCCATAAGCGCGGACCATCGCCGATAGAACACTGTGATCGGTTTGGGACCCGACTCCCCCATAGTTGAAACACCATTGCAGCAGTTCATCCTCCAACTGACCCCCATGCTTGGACCGGAGGCCATAGTAATGAAACACCATCGCGATCGAGGTCACATTGCAGGTAGACCAATAGTAGCGAGGATTATCCCGTTGGGAAAAATACGGTACATTCAGTTCGATTTGATTGGGAACTGGATCAAAGGTGCGACCCCCACGCTGCATCAGCAGATGTCCCGGAAACAGATAACCCGTATTTCCAAACCCGGGAAACTCTTCCGTTAATGAGGCTTTCAAATGTCCCGATTCGATCGCATAACTCGCCACCCCATAGACCCTTCCCAGAGGTAAAGTCACCTTCTCCGTAGCACTCAAGCGCGCGGCATCCACAGGTTGTTTTTTTAATGCCGTTGTCTCCCGAATCGTTGCGGTTAATGCATCGGAATCATAAGAGACTACCTGATCCCGATTTTTAATTTGAACGTGTTGCCAATACACATACCCCACATTGCCAAAACCGGGAATCGATTCACTCAAAGTTACCCGAAAATGGCCCGAGGTACAGGCATAGCCCGTAATTCCCAGGGTTTTACCCAGCAGCAACTCGGCTTTTTGAGCCGAAGAGAGATTCGCCGAATCAACAGGTTGTGCCTTAATTAATGTGGTTTTTGTGACCAACATTTGAGCAGGAGTCCCAGAAATCTGCACATCCTCAATATTAAAATTGAAGACTTTACTCCCTTTGCTGAGTTGAACATGGCCTTCATAAAAGTAGCCAAACTCACCGATGGGTTGAATCGGACTCTGAAGGGTGACCTTCAGATGACCATCTAATAATCCATAGCGGCTCACTTGAACCGTCATGCCTGCCTTAATGAGAACTTTTTGCTGACTGTTCAAACTCGCTGAATCCACGGGAGAAACCTTAAAAAAGGTGTCTTGCTGAATTTTTAAAGTTAAAGCTTCTCCAACGGTCGCAGGATCGGTAGTGACCGTAAGATTAATCACATCAGACCCAATCAGTTGACCCTTGGCATCCGTTCCTTTGAGACGCAACCAGCGAGATCCTGCCCCACTAAAGCCGTTGTTGAGATGAACTTGCCAAGTGCCTGCACTAGGATTTAATTGCACCGGCAGGGAAAATTTATCTTCAGCGGAAACAGTGACGGTGGCAATTTTTTGGGGATCATAAGTGCCTTTGAGAATCACCGGTTTTTCAACTAACACTTCCGTTGGACCTTCATAGCTGAGGCCAAACCCAGTGCTGATTACGGTATTGCCTCGATTTAATTGTACAAAATCGGGGAAAAGATAGCCTGTATTACCAAATTGAGGCAGGTTTTCTGTGAGGGAAATTTTTAAATGACCGGCTTCCATTGCATAGCTGGCTACCCCATAAATCTCACCAGATTTTAGGGAATATTGTTCTTCTGGTGGGAGTTGGCTAGAGTCAATGGGTTGTTTTTTAAAGGGGCTATTTTGGAGAATAGTGAGGGTAATGGCGTTCGGGTCATAGTCGATCGCCTTGCCATCTTTTTTGAGGTTAACATGGGGATGATACAGATAACCCCGGTTCCCAAATCCAGGGATTTCTTCGGAGAGGGCAACTAGAAAATGGCTAGAAACACAAGCATGACCTGTGATTAAAAAGGTTTGACCCGCTTGCAGTTCAGCTTGTTCGCGATCGCTTAGTTGTGAGGAGTCTTCGGGTTTGGCTTTTATTTTGGTCGTTTCAAGGAGGGTTAGCAATCCAAAACCCGGGGGAGGTTCGCTGGAGTTACCACTGTTGAAAGTACAATTAACTAGGTTCGGAATGAGTTCGATGTGTTTTTCATAAAAGTAGCCGGTTTCACCCACTGGGGCGATTCCTTTGGCTAATTGGACTCGGAAATGACCTTCGCTCAATTCATAGCTTTTAATCTCAACGACCTCTCCTGCTTTTACGGCTACCTTGTGGTTGGCAGTTAAGCTAGAAGATGATGCAGGGGACACTTTTAAAAAAGTGTCATGGAGAATTTTTAAAGTAAAGGAATTGCCTAAACTCATCGGTTCTACTCACAGTAATATCAACAGGAGGAAGACTTCCTGCCTACCCCATAAGACCCTGTTACTTGTGAGCCTAGATTCTATCCGGAATAATCTTTAGTCGGCATTGATTCTGATGAATTTAGGGGATTAATTGTTAGGTCCATAAAAAAACCTCCAAGGGACTTCCTGGAGGTGGCATCGGGTGTTCAACTCTACCATGTTGTCATGTTTGAGCCGTGGCACCCCTAAGATATTGCCACAGTATTTAATCCCCAGGACCAGCAACCGGGTTTTTTGACCAAATTTTCGCTAAATTGCTGAAAATTTGGTCAAAAAACCCGGTTTCTAAACTGGACTTTATCCCGAAGGAAGTTTGAGGTTATAACACGGTTGCAACACTATCTTCAGCAGGGTGGCTGGGATTGACTGGCACGTAAACTTGATCAATGTTGCCGTCCCTATCAATCCCCTAGATGACCCACTTAGAATCGTTGTTACCCTAATCGGGAAAAGGCCCTTTTGAGTCGATTCTAATGGATGGCGGCGAGGATATCGGGACCATGTGTTTCAGTATTGAGATTGTCCCCTTCATAAACTTGGGATATCTTGCCGATCGCATCAATGATGTAGGTAACCCGCTTAGAATAGGTCCCTTTTTCTACATCATAAGCTTTGGTGATTGCACCATCGGTATCCGCTAAAAGTGGAAAGGGGAGGTTAAATTTTTGGGTAAATTGTTGATGAGATGCTTCATCATCTCGGCTGACTCCTAATACAGCGATATCTTTGTTTTTAAATTCGGAATAAGAGTCCCGAAAACTACAGGCTTCTTTAGTACAGCCCGGAGTATCATCTTTGGGGTAAAAATACAAGACTAAGGTTTTTCCGGCAAAATCAGAGAGTTTGACGAGGTTACCATTGGTATCTCGGGCGGTAAATTCTGGAGCTGCGGTGCCAACTGGTAAGGTCATGAATGCTATTTTTTGCTAACTTTGATGTCTGTTAATGATACCATCAACGATGAATTTCGACAACGGAAAAAGAGTGGGGTAAGGGAGAGATTTCCGTACTCAATTCAGGGAATAGGGAAAGGGTGAGAGAGGCGATCGCCGATGGTGGAAGCGATTTCCTTGAGAAGGCTTGCCCATAGCCCATCAAAAGTTACGGGGCCGATTTTGCCGAATTTCAAGTATCAGTTTCCGGTGATTTTGTCAATCTGAATGAGCCCCGAACAAAGAGTCGGATCAAGCCAATCCGGGGAATTCACTGAATATTTTATCCCCAACGAGGTTCAACTCAAGGGCGCGAGAGGGTAAGATTGGAGTTAATCTCAAACTATTTAAGCCCTAATCGTTCCACCGCTATGACTGCTGTTCAATCCCAGAAAACCCACAGAATTGAATATCCCGAACGCACCTTAAAACGGGCCGCCAGGGGAATGAAGTGTTTGCCCTTTAAACTAAAATTATTTGTAACCATGCGCGATCGCAGTGTGCCGTTATTAGCAATCGTCGATTCTGTCGGCGTCCAAAACAACTATACGCGATCGCCGCTCACTGAACGTAGCGTGGAAAACGGCCTCTTGTGGCTGATTCAACTGGGTGTATTGCGCCGAGAAGTCGATGGGCAAGGGATTACCGATAGTTTCCGCCTCACTCCCTTGGGACGGCAACTGGTGGCGGGATGGGAACAGTCCCCGGGAGAAATTCCACCCCCATCCTGGGGCGATCGCCTTTATAATTTCCTCAATCGTTGGGTGCGATTTCCACTCTTTTAGCAAAACCACTGAGAAAGTTCTGCCATTATGAAAGCCATTATGGTTGTGGGGACCACATCCCACGCCGGGAAATCTGCGATCGCCACGGCCCTATGCCGAATCCTCTATCGTCGAGGGATGCGCGTCGCCCCTTTCAAAGGACAAAACATGGCCTTAAACGCCTACGTTACCCTCAAAGGCGGAGAAATCGGCTACGCGCAAGCGGTCCAAGCCTGGGCTGCGGGAATTTCTCCGGAAGTAGAAATGAACCCGATTTTATTAAAACCTCAAGGAGACATGACTTCCCAAGTCATTCTGCGAGGAAAACCCGAGGGCCGAGTCGGTGCAGCGGAATATTATGAAAAGTTTTTTGATCGGGGTTGGAGTGCGATCGTTGAATCTTTAAACTCCCTTGCCAAAGAGTTTGATATCATCGTCTGCGAAGGGGCCGGAAGTCCAGCAGAAATCAACCTCAAACATCGAGATTTAACCAATATGCGCGTTGCCAAACATCTCAACGCGCCTACTGTCTTGGTGGTCGATATTGACCGAGGTGGAGCATTTGCTCATGTGGTTGGTACGTTAGCTTTATTAGACCCAGAAGAACGGGCTTTAATTCGGGGTGTTGTCATTAATAAGTTTAGAGGACAGCGATCGCTTCTGGACTCAGGCATTACCTGGTTAGAGGAATATACCGGCATTCCTGTACTCGGGGTAATTCCTTGGATCTCAGAAATGTTTCCCGCAGAAGACTCCCTCAGTTTATTAAATCCTCCCACACACAAAGAAGAAAGCGAAATTACCATCGCCGTGATTCGCTTACCCCGAATTTCTAATTTTACCGATTTCGACCCCTTAGAAGCTGAACCCAGTGTAACCGTCAAATATATCAATCCTAAGCAATCTTTAGGCTATCCCGATGCAGTGATTATCCCCGGTTCTAAAACAACTATCGCCGATTTGCTTGTTCTTAAACAAACCGGAATGGCGGAGGAATTGCAAAACTATGTGGCTGGGGGCGGAACGGTTTTAGGTATTTGTGGTGGATACCAAATGTTGGGCCAAGTGGTGGCTGACCCGGAAGGCGTTGAAGGTGTCGAAGGACGATTTGAAGGGCTAAATCTATTGCCGATTAAAACCGTAATTACGAACCATAAAGTGTCTCGGCAACGGGTGGTTAATTCTCATTATCCAACACCCGGTTTACCCGTCATGGGATATGAAATTCATCAAGGGCGGACACAACCAAGTGAACGGTTCAATGGGACGTTATCTCCAGATATTAAACCCCTATTTGATGATTTGAATTTGGGACTGGTGGATAAAGAGCAATCGGTTTGGGGTTGTTATTTACATGGTCTATTTGATAATGGACCTTGGCGGCGGGCTTGGTTAAATCGCCTGCGGAATCAAAGAGGGTTAAAATCTTTACCCACAGGAATTGCTAACTACCGAGACCAACGCGAAGAAATTATTGATGCTTTGGCAACGATTGTGGAAGCCCATTTAGATTTAACTCCCTTGTTATGAAGACTAGCTCACGGGGTGATTCATGAAAAAAAGGGCAGGAGTCTAGGGCAGAAAATCCCTCTAATGAAGGGGGACTTGGACCCGAAAACGGAATCTCAATCCCTTGAGAAATACTAGAGTCAGCCTTCCTTTAAGCTAAAACTATGAGTGTAAATGTTATTTTTTTACCCGATCGCATTACGGTAAAAGCTGAGGTTGGAGAACCCCTGTTAGAGGTGGCGAAACGGGCTGGAATTATAATTCCAACCGGATGTTTGATGGGGTCTTGTCATGCTTGTGAAGTCGAAATTAATGGCGATCGCACCGTTTGTTCCTGTATTTCGGGTGTGCCTGGTGGTCAAGAAGAAGTCACCATTAATGTCTATATCGACCCCACCTGGTAAAGGTTAAATCTCACCCGGTGCAATTCTCATCCTTTATCCCTTTCCCCCAACGGGAGAGGGACTTTGATTTTGATCCCCTTCTCAACTTATTCCAGAAGGATGAATCCCATCAGAACCGAATTGTGGTATGCTCTTGCCTATCTAAATTGGATATTAGAAAACTATCAAACTCTTGGAGCATCTCAAGGCTGCGATTAAGGTCCAGTTTTCAAGTCAAAATCCCCCTTTAACAGGGGAATTTGGGGGGATCCTTCGCACTTGAGGCGATCGCAAACCGCTCTATCTTGCTCTCTAGGGAACATCCAGTTTAAATGCAGTAGCAGCTTAAATTGACTGACAATCCTGGGTCTTTGGTTAACGGGTTAAAGATTTTAAATTTGAGAAAATTCTAGCTTATCTTATAAAGAAACACCCCCAGCGATTCGGATGCCTTCAGATCCGATCGCCCTTCTGTGCCGCCCCTTCAGTCTTCTGTCAAGTTATTATGCTGCAACCTAATTATTCATCGTTCTATTCCCCAGACTTAGAACAAGCAATCAACCGATCGCCGATGCTCGTTTCTCCGGATACCCGCCTGATTGATGTCATTACCCAAATGGCTCACGCTAGGGCGAGTTGCGCCCTTACCGATGTCACCGCATCAATGGCATTCAGTCCCCTGGATGACGTGGGAGACGGCTGCGTACTGGTGATGGAAGCTGAACAATTACGGGGAATTTTTAGTGAACGGGATGTGGTGCATCTGTGTGCTGCTGGTGTGAAAATTGTAGATATCACCATTGCCGAAGTCATGACGAGGGAGGTGATTACCTTACTTCAGTCCGAGTTTCGGGACCTGTTTCAAGTCCTCTCCCTGATGCAGAAACATGGGATTCGTCACTTGCCGCTCGTCAATGCACAGGGCCAAGTGTTAGGTCTTTTGAGTCATGGTAGTATCCGAAAAGTGCTACAGCCGGTCAATCTCCTCAAAGCGCGATCGGTCTTAGAAGTGATGACTCGCGGGGTGGTGACGGCTCCTCCGACGGCATCTTTACTCTCCCTGGCGGAACTGATGTCCCGGAATAAGGTTAGCTGTGTGGTGATTACCCAGATGCCAGGGACCGTGATCCCTGACCTCCCAGAGGGTCCCCTTCACGGGGTCCCGATTTCTCCCCCAGGATCGGACCCTCAATCGGAACGTCGTGGGGAACCCGGACCTCTAGCGATTGGGATGGTTACAGAACGGGACCTGGTGCAATTTCATGCACTGGATCTGGATTTGAACGCTACTTCAGCGGCGATCGTCATGAGTCAGCCGTTATTTTCCCTCAAACCCAACGACTCCCTCTGGAATGCTCATCAGATGATGAAACAGTGGTCTGTCCGCCGGTTGGTTGTCGTATCAGAACAAGGGGAACTGTTAGGAATTGTCACTCAATCTACTCTCCTGCAAGCCTTTGATCCCATGGAAATGTATCGGGTGATTGAGATGTTACAGCAATCCGTGGAAGAACAGCTTGTTGAACTCACCGAAACAAACGAACTCTTGCAAAAAGAAATTGTAGAACGTCAACAAGCTCAGGAAGAATTAAATCAGGCTCTTGCTAAAGAAAAGGAGCTGAATGAACTGAAATCCAGTTTCACGTCAATGGTGACTCACGAATTTAGAAATCCCCTCACCTCGATTTTATGTGCGTCCCAATTATTAGAAAGATTTGCCGATAAAATCACGGAAGAACAACGGTTTAATTACCTACAAATGATTCAGAGAACCGCTGAATATATGGACCAAATGATTGATGATTTGTTGGTTCTGGGTCGGGTGGAGAATCAACAATTGGAGTATGAACCCCATCCCCTCGATTTAGTCAAGTTTTGTCAAGATTTAGTGGAAGAACGGCAATTTAGTGATGTTGAACATCATTCTATCATCTTTCAGGCAACTGGTTCGACGCACGATGCCTGCCTCGATGAAAAGCTTCTACGCTACATTCTAGGCAATTTACTCACTAATGCGTGCAAATATTCGCCTTCCACGAACCCCATTTATTTTGATTTAATTTGTCACGACAATCAGGCTATTTTTAAAGTTCGCGATAGTGGAATCGGGATTCCAGTAGAGGACCGAAAACGCTTGTTCCAGTCCTTCCACCGGGCGAGAAATGTTGGCACAATCCCGGGAACAGGACTGGGACTGACGATTGTGAAAAACTGCGTAGAAGCTCATCACGGAGAGATTACGGTAGAGAGTGAAGTTAATGTGGGGACAACCTTTACCGTAACGTTACCCTTAACTCCCCGATCAACCGGTAATTGAGGCAGGATACAGAGGGTTTCTGATTGGATTACGGTTGAGAATAGTCTGCGATCGCATAGTCCCGAAATCGTTCTAAATCTGCTTGAATCGTCGATTCCACAACGCGACCTAAAAATAAATTATCCATAATCTGTCCCAGAATCCCAGGAATGGCATAGGCAACGGTGAGTTTAACGACACTGCCTTCTTGATGGCGATCGTAAAAGCGAATTGCTCCTCGATTGGGCAATCCATCTACCGATTCCCACTGAATAATCTGGTTCGGAACAATTTTTAAAATTCGAGACAACCAACTAAATTCAAATCCCCCAGAGGCTAACTTCCACCGCGATAAATCTGGATCTTCCTCTAAAATTTGTACCGATTCAATCCATTTCATCCAGCGCGGCATCTGCTCTAAATCAGACCAAAGACCCCAGACATGATCAATGGGGGTATTGACTTCTACTAAGACGCTATGTTCTAGCCAATTTGTCATCAGACTTTAAAGGTTTAAATTAATAGTTTATCGGTTGAACTCGTTTTCTAAAACCAGTAGGGTGGACCAAAGCCCACCCTACTTCTACAGTTTAGCGTTTACTTCAATTATCCGATCGCCAAGGGTTTAGGACTCGCTGTTAATTCATTCACTCGCCCTAAAATTGCTTTTGCCGCTTGTCGTCCGGAAAGAGTTGCCCCTTCCATACTGTCAATATAATCCTGCTGGGTATAGCTTCCAGCGAGGAAGAAATTCCCTACGGGAGTCTGTTGTGCGGGCCGATAGGGGTCCATCCCGGGCGCTTCCCGATAGAGGGATTGCGCCAACTTGACCACACTGTACCAGGTCATATTGAGTTCTCGGGACGAGGGGAACAGTTTATGCACTTGATCAAGCACATGATGGGCGATCGCCTCGTTACTCTGCTTGATAAACGGATCTCCCGGGGTCAACACCAATTGCATCAACGAACCCTCCCCTTGACGATAATAATCCGAGGGGGAAGTCAGGGCTAAATCGGCAAAACAAGAGAAGTCTGCATCGGGGGTATAAAGCAGATTGTCAATGCCTGCCGCTTCCTCCAACTGTTGACGCTTCGCCGCATCATGCATTTCCGTCACCCACCCATCAAAGCGCAATTGCACCGTAGCAACGGGCACCGCGTCGAGTTTGTAGATATTATCGAACTCCGGCCATTTGCGCCATGCCGGGGGTAAGACTTTCTGAATGCCAGGGATATCACAGGCGAAGACATACGCATCAGCGGTGATGGTTTCTTCCGTTTCCCCTTGCGCCAGAATCAATCCCGTGACTGCCGTTTCTCCAGTCTCTTCCGAAAAAAGAATTTCCCGGACCCGTCGTCGGGTATGGATTTTAGCGCCTCTAGCTTCTAAATATTTGAGAATCGGTTGATGAAGGTAGGTATCTGGGGACCCTTCTAACATCCGCAGAACTGAAGCTTCCGTTTTTGCAGCAAAAAACTGGAAAATGGTCAGCATACAGCGGGCGGAAATGTTTTCCGTGTCGATAAAACCCAGCGCATAGGCGATCGGGTTCCACATCCGCTTAAGACTGCCGTTAGAACCGCCATGTTTGCGGAACCAGTCGGCGAAACTGATGCGATCGAGTTCCCGAATGGTTTTCATTGCCCCATCGAAGTCTACTAAACCCCGGACAATGGGGCTAGTCCCCAGGGCGATCGCATTGGTGAGTTTATCTTGGACTGAAAGTTGAGAGGTGGTAAAAAAGGCTTTTAAACCGTTGAAGGGTGCCCCGGTAATAAACCGAAAATCCAGTTCCCCGGTTTTGCCACCCTCATTGACAAAGATATGAGTATGGTCTTTCAGGCGCAAGCTGTCGATTGCACCCACTTTTTTCATTAAGTCGAAGAGGTTGTAATAGCAGCCGAAAAAGACGTGCAATCCCATTTCCACGTGATTGCCTTCGGCATCTACCCAGCTACCGACTTTCCCGCCGACAAAGGGACGAGACTCAAAAATTTCTACTTCGTGACCCGCATCAACTAACTCAATGGCGGTGGACATTCCGGCTAGTCCCGCCCCTGCGATCGCTACCCGCATTCTGCCTATCCTGTTAATAGTTCTTTACAGATTGTAATATAAGTGGCGATCGCTGCACCATCCTTGCTCAGGTTGGGATGGGAAATCCGGTTTTTATTTTAAAAACCGGATTCCGTAGGACTTAATGGCGGGCCGAACCTTCTTGACGCGCTGCTTGCTGAACTGCGGCAGAGACGGCGGTAACGACCCGATCATCAAACACCGAGGGAATGATATTTTCCCGGCTGAGATCCGACGGTTTTACCAAGGATGCGATCGCCTTAGCGGCTTCCAGATACATGGTTTCGGTAATCGTATGGGCCCGACAATCAAGCGCCCCCCGGAAGATGCCGGGAAATGCCAAAACGTTGTTAATTTGGTTCGGATAATCGCTGCGTCCCGTGGCAATGACGGCGACATCATCCATGATTAATTCCGGTTGAATTTCTGGGATGGGATTTGCCATTGCAAAGACAATCGGATCCGGTGCCATCGATCGCACCATTTCCGGCGTTAATACCCCCGGGGCACTGACGCCAATAAACATATCCGTTCCTTTAATCGCATCGGCTAAAGTACCGCCTTTTTCTACCGCAAATTCGCGTTTTTCCTCGTTTAAATCGGTGCGATCGTGACTGAGAATGCCTTTGGAATCACATAAGGTCATATAGCGGGCACCGGCTTGGCGTAATAAGCGGGCGATCGCCACCCCAGCGGCCCCGGCCCCATTCATGACAATCCGGATATCTTCCATCGCTTTCCCTACCAATTTCAAGGCATTGATAGAGGCGGCAAGGGTCACGATCGCCGTGCCATGTTGGTCATCATGAAACACTGGAATATCCAATTCTCGGCGCAATCGTGCTTCAATTTCAAAACAGCGAGGGGAACTAATATCTTCTAAATTCACCCCGCCAAATACAGTGGCAATCCGTTTGACCGTTTCTACAATTTCATCACTATCTTGGGTGTCCAAACAAATCGGAAACGCATCAATTCCCGCAAAGGCTTTAAATAACATTGCCTTGCCTTCCATGACGGGGAGTGCGCCGCCCGGACCGAGATTGCCTAAGCCTAATACTGCCGAACCATCCGTGACGATCGCCACCGTATTTTGCTTGATGGTCAGATTGTAGAGTTGTTCGGGATTGTTAGCAATTTCCATACAAATTCGCCCCACTCCCGGGGTATAAGCCATCGCTAAATCGGCTTGGGTTTTGAGGGCAATTTTATTTTCGATACTAATTTTTCCGCCACGATGTAGGTTAAACGTGCGATCATAAACATTAAGCACTTTAATGTCGGAGATGCCCCTAATTTTTTGGACAATCTCTTCGGCGTGTTCGGTACTAGAAGCATCAACGGTAATATCCCGAGTCGTATGTGCACGGGTTTGTTCAATCAAGTCGATTTGGCCGAGATTCCCCCCCACGGAGGCGATCGCCTGGGTCACCGTAGCCAGGGTTCCCGCTCGGTTGAGAAGTTGCAAGCGAATCGTTACACTAAAGCTAGAATTCGGGGTTAATGCTACCATCTTACTGCTGTTGTCCTCCAACAATTCACCAAACCTATGAGACGCTCTATCGCGTCTGTTGTTTTTTTCTATTCAGGCTAATATCTTACCCTGATTTGCTCCTTGATGACGTCAGCAAAACTCTAAATTATGGGTTAATTTTGATAATTCTCCCACCCCAGTTTTTCTCAGGTTTTAAGATAAATTATTAAGTATTTCTAAGGAGCAATAATAAATGTTAAAATTTTGAGAAAATTTGTCCGGGCGATCGCGAGTACCTTGCTTGACGAAAGTCTGCAATCACCTCGGGTAGAACTCTTCTAGTGGCGATCGGCAATTTTAAAGCAGCGCTCCCCCCCTTAAATCACTCAGAAAAACCCCTCTGAATTGCCTCACTAGGCTGAAAAATCATCCCCTCCAACCCGCCCTTCTTCTTCTTCTTCCTCCCGGGATACCACTGGAGCAACGACGGTTGCGGGTAGCCATAAAGTAAATTGGGAACCCTCTCCTAACTCGCTTTCGACCTTAATATCTCCCCCCATCATTTGACAGAATTTCTGCGTAATCGTCAACCCTAAACCCGTCCCTCCATATTTACGAGTTGTCGAGGCATCGGCTTGGGTAAACGGTTTAAATACTTGTTCCAACTGCTCCCGAGTCATGCCAATCCCGGTATCTTTGACGCGGAAAAAAATCCATTCTTGTCCTGCCACTTCATAAGGGGAACGAGATTTTAAAGAAGCATTTTCCCCTTTTAAGGGTTTTTCTAAAGTCCGCCTCACTCGAAGTTCAATCTGCCCTTGTTTTGTAAATTTAGCGGCATTGCTCATTAAATTGAGAAGCATTTGCCGCACCTTAGTAATATCAGCATGAAAGGGTCCGATATCTTCCGGGCATTCAATCGACAACTGATTGCCATTTTTATCGATTAGAGGTTGAATGGTTGTGACCACTTCCCAAATGAGCGTATCAATGGCAAAGGTTTCTAATTCCAAACTCATGCGACCCGCTTCAATCTTAGAGAGGTCGAGAATATCACTAATTAATGACAGTAACTGTTTCCCCGCGCCGTGAATTTTTTGCAGGTCAGGAATGAAATCCGATTGACCCAAATCTTCGGCATCTTCTTGGAGAATTTCGCTGTAACCGATGATGGCATTCAGGGGGGTTCGCAGTTCATGACTCATATTCGCGAGAAAGGCGCTTTTAGCAAGATTTGCTGCTTCTGCCGCTTCTTTCGCCTTGCGGAATTCGTCAGCGCGTTTGCGTTCGGTGTTGTCACTGACCATTGTCAGCAGACAAGGTTCTCCCTCTAAATCAATCGGTTCAATGGAAAGCAGTGCATCCCGAATTTCTCCAGATTTGGTGCGAAACTGAAGTTCTAAGTCCCGAATTGAGCCAAATTGCTCGATTTTACTAAGCATTTGGTTGAGGTAATCCCCTTGATGGACCCAGACATCGAGTTCTTCCCAGGTTTTGCCGATCGCCTCTGCTGGAGCATAACCCAGTAGGTGCAAAAAGGTGTGATTCACATCCACAAACCGACCTTCCGCCCGGGTACTGATGCTGATCCCCAAGGGACTGGCTTGAAAGGCTTTCGAGAAGCGTTCCTCACTGGCGCGTAAGGCGGCTTCAGCCCGAATCCGAGGGGTAATATCTTGAACAGTGGCTGTAATCCGAAATAGACTAATTTCGCACTGTTCATGAACGATGCGATCTTCCCCGTCCCGACGCACGAGTCGATATTCCAGGGAGTAGGGTTGCTCTTCAGTGATAGCTTTTTTAAAGGCTTTGCGGACTTCTGAGCGATCGCTCGGATGCACATACTTCAGAAACTGTTCGTGACTCGGGGTGAAACTGTGGGGTTCTTCTCCTAGAATCCGATAGATTTCATCGGACCAGTGGAGTTCTTTGCGATCGCGGTCTAAATCCCAGTTGCCCACCTGAGCGATCCGTTGGGCATTATTCAGCCTTTCTTCCCCTTGCCTTAGCAATTCTTCCGCTTGTCTCCTTCTCGCCATGACAGCAGCAAAAATCAGGGCAGTCGCCGCCACCACTCCCATAAAGACTTGCAGGGAGAAAAGGGCTTGTTCGGGGTTACTGGCGTGTTTGAGAAAGGGTCCACTTTTTCGGGCGATTCCCCAAATTGCCATACTCGCCACTAAGAGATTCGCCAGAACCGTCCCCCGCAATTCAAAGCGCAGGGCTACCCACATCACTACAGGAAACGGTAAATATTCTAGGGGATAGTCAGCGATATAAACCCGGGTTCGCGAACAAAATACCACCCAACTGATAGTGAGGAGCAAGATGGAGAGGAGGATGATTTCTAAGATTTTGGCAATTAATACCCACCGTCTCGATTTGATGGGGCTGGGCCGAAATCGGATCCAGGTCAAGAAAATGGGGGCAATTAACAAGACTCCCATGCCATCTTCTAGCCACCACATTTCCCACTGGGATGCTGCCTCACTCCAGGTTTCCAGTCCAGCTAGGGTTAGGATCACCACGGAGAGGGTCGCATTAATCAGGGTCGAGAGGATTGCGCCAATGCCAATTAAACAGCCCACATCTCGCAGGCGTTCTAGGGTGGGATCAAACTCGACCTTTTGCAAGAGGCGTGTCCCTACAATGGCTTGTACAACGCAGGCGATCGCCCCAAGGGCTGCTACCCAATAGGGTACTCCCTGGGATTGTGCATATAAAAACGCCCCAATTGCTACCCCGGGCCAAACTTTCACTCCCCCTAACACCAGTCCAGCCAAGGCAACTCCAGCAGGTGGCCCAAATGGTAAGAGATTTTCCTCCAATCCGGGAATCCAAATCGCTAACATTGCCGCGATCGAGTAACTTACAGCCAGTATGCCTATCGGGGTCAAGTATTGCCAGAACCGTCCCTGGGTCGGAATCATAAGTCTTCGATTCAAGGGGTAAGTGGGGAGTTGAAAAAACAAATGCTAACTGACGAGAACTAGCGATGAAAGCCGTCAGACTGGAGTGGGCGCAGAAGAACGTGCATCGCCGGGTTTAAACCGCCCCCTTCAAGCTTATGATAGCCGATTTAGGTAATAGAATTCAGATCATTCTATCGTGTCTCTTGCACCAGTCTGACTCAAGAATTGATCGGTGGGAGCATCTTGCTCCCGATCCGCAGTAGGAAGCAAGATGCTCCTACTCTGTTTGGGAATTGTTCAATTGATTTAGACTCGCGATAGTCAGGCTAACAAAACTCAATTCTTCCTGACAAAGACTTTCAACCCTTCTTGACTCCGGGTTACTGAGCGATCGCCGTGACTCATTCGGTCCCTTGCTCCCCAGCTTTCATAGGCTCTTATTCTTGACTGTCCTTTGGTCCGAGTAAAGTTGATGCTGATATTCTAGGGATTCGTTACGTTAGGAATTGTGTCTTTTTAAGAGATTTCGGGTTCATAGTTGACCGGGAAACGGGTATTTTTTTTGGGATTTAGCCCCTAAAATTTTAGGGCTAAAATCCCCCATCTCCCCTTAAATTTCTAATTTCTAGTCGTGAAATTGAGCCAATTTCAGGAGGGGTAGATAATAAACGTCTTGCAAACTTCTCAAAAGCCGATTGATGTTAATCGGAGGCTTGGGGTGATCACTCTTTTTTGTTGCAAGCGGTCTAATAGTCGGTAAGAGTTTTGACTTAAAGATTACCTATAGGTATCATTGGAGGTAAATCACACCCTAAGCTGATCGATATCACGGGAGCAGAAGGGATGCGATCGCACTCAAAGCCTCAAACTGAGGTCATATTGAGATGAACCCATCCAACATTTAACCTCATTTCTAATGAATACCCATTCTGTAATTCCTCCCCGTCATTTTTCTGAACTATTCTTTCAAATTTATTGGTCAGGAAGACTCACCCCAGAACACCGAGAATATATCAGAGCAACTCTTTTACAAGATAGTCTCAGCGAAGAAGAACAAAGCTGCATTAATCGCCTCATTTATGCTGTACGCCGGGGATGGTTAAAATTAACGGATAACTAACTTTAAGCAATTTTAGGGTTTTGTATATCTGCCCATTCCGGGTATGGGTTCACCTTCAAGGCCAGATATAGATCTCTATTATAAATTTCTATAGAGAAAACCTTTCTTTTATCGTCGGTGATGAGTTTTAACTTCCGAGGTAAAACTCACGGGTTAGTGAATTTGAATTCGCCGATCTTCCGATGTAGTAAAGCTTCAAATATCCAGGATGAGAACCCGAATGTCCTGCCTATCCTAACGTTACTCCAAAGCAGAAACTGTTGAAGAAACTGAGGTAATAACCTTGACTAACCCGGCACTTTAGGGAACCACATCTGTTACCACATCACCCCCGGTCATGATAATACTTTGGTCCTGAAGTTTACCCACCGCCTTGGGTCCCGTGACTGTAAATGGTGGGTTAGCTTGGCGATAAAAGACATTGCCTTCAGCTTCAAACACTTCAGTGGGAATCACCCAAGTCATGCGATCAGCTTTGAACTCGGTTTCGGGGCGATCGCGGACTCCGCTGACATTCCCGACTAAAGAGATGATGGACGATGCGAGTTCCAGAGTGCCGCGATCGCCCATTAAGGTCAAGGTTTGCTTCGGATGGACGATTCTGACCCGACGTTCGCTCGTCACGCTTTGAGCATCAATATTCCAGCGCATCAAGTCGCTATTGATCGTCAGGGGAGGGTTACTCAAGGTAATCTGAACTTGTTGTTCTAGGGTCACGACATTGGTTTGTAAGTTCAGTTCACCGCGATCGCCCACTGCCTTATCACTAGCGGGACACTCTTGAGGGGTTGCACACAGATAACGGTCAATTTCCACCGGGCGATCGCTGATCACTTGGTCCGTCTCCATCTGCCATACCACCGCCTCGGAACGCATCTGTAAGGCGGGGTTTTTCTGGGTTGTCGCTACGACATTACCGACGAGTTCCATGCGTTGCGCTTGGCTTTTGAGCCTTGCTTCATTGGCGGTAATTTGGAGGTCTGGATGGGTGCCGCTTACGTTATTCCGAACGATGAGTAAATCTTCTGCGGGTAACCATTCTAATTCCTGTGCCCGGATAACCGCTTGATTTTGGAGTTCGGTAGCAATAATCTGGTCTTGGAGGACAATTTTTGAGCCATCACCATGCACCTCCCCCGTTTTTGACTCAATCTTATAAACCAGTTGACCTTCCTGGAACAGTTCCCCAGTTGGTGTCTCTAAATAGGTAATTTTCTGTTCATCATTATACCGAGCGGAGGGCGATCGCACCTTCCAGACAACTTCACCCTCCGCGTTAGCCTGTTCTAGGGTGACATCGTTAAATGTTAACGCTTGATCTTGCCCTTCTTCTCCCTCGGTTACCTCTGGAGTCTTACCCTTTTGAAAAAAGGCGCAACTCGGTAAACCCAGTCCCAGGAAGGCGTATAAAAGCAAAAGGAAAACAACGGAATTTTTCACTTTTTAATAGATAGTGTTGATGTCTGAATCCCCCAGGATTTAACGGTCTTCCACATCATCCATCATGCCAATACTGGAAAGAGGTCGGTAGGTATAATTGGGTTGTCTGGGTGTTTTTTGAATATCTTCTTTGATGGATTCTAAGTCAATGTAGCGATCGGCTACGTTAATCAAACTATCGCTCGTCATGGAACGAAGACTCACCACTTCTACTCTCACCCCCCGATAGCTGACTGCATCTACCGAATAAGCCAAGTCACCATCGCCACTGACTAATACAGCCGTGTCATAAGACCCGACTAAGGCCATCATATCCACTGCAATTTCTACATCCAAATTGGCTTTTTTAGAGCCATCCGGAAGCTGCACCAAATCTTTCGAGATCACCCGATACCCATTGCGACGCATCCATAATAAAAATCCCTGTTGTTTTTCATTAGTGCGATCAACGCCCGTATAGAAAAAAGAACGCAGGAGTCGGGAACCGGCTGTTAAGCGACAGAGGAGCTTGGTATAGTCAATTTCAATTCCCAACTGCAAAGCTGCATAAAACAAATTGGAGCCATCAATAAAAATGGCAACTCGACCGCGATTTTCTAAAACCTGTTCGGGGGTAAATATGTTGTTGTTTTCTGGATGATGATGCAACATGGTTGTTATTCCTCAGTTTTTTTTATCGGGAAATTGATTTTTCATATGATCTATGATAGAGGGAATCGCCCGGTTGTTACCTGAATCCGGTGAACATTAGGCGATTGATGATATACCGGAACGATGCCCTAACGCTCCGATAATCCTTTCTTTGCCAATGGGGTGAGGACCCCTCTGTAACCCCACCCCCTATACTCGATAATTCTACTCGTTCTTTTTGAGTAAACATTGGCGATCGCCCCAGTTATGAAGACACCGGATTGCTCAACTCCAGGCGAGCAAATACGGGTTTAGCTTCTCCCAGCACGCGATCGCTGCTGAGAATCCCCCACCGCGAATGCGTGGCAAAGTTCAACTCACTTACCAGAGCGCTTGGGTCATTAAAATCAATCGAATATCCCAGTTGCTGATAAATCGCAGTGCTGATATTCGGAATGATCGCCGAGAGTAGGTACGCCGAGAGTCTCACGGATTCTAAAACAGCATAGAGCACTTCCTCAACGGCCTGTTGTTCTCCCTGCTTATAGAGTTTCCACGGTGCCTGCTCGTCGATGTACTTGTTACACCCTCGTACCAGGGACAGAATCTCTTCACATCCTTGGCTAAATTGCAGGCTATCATAGGCACAGGTGACGCGATCGCCTAAGGTTACCCCCGCTGCTTTTAACCCATTGTTATCGCTAATTTCATCGGGATTAACCTTCGGCACCTGACCTTGACAATATTTTTTGACCATGCCCAGGGTCCTATTCAATAAATTCCCCAGATCATTGGCAAGATCTGCATTGAGAATATTAATAAATCGAGTTTCGTTAAAATCCCCGTCCCGTCCAAATTCAATTTCTTTCAAAAAGTAGTACCGCAGGGCATCGGATCCATACCGTTCCACTAAATCTAACGGATCAATAATATTACCCAAAGTTTTGCTAATTTTTTGCCCGTCTTTCGTTAAAAACCCATGTCCAAACACCCCACCGGAAATGGGAACCTTTGCTGACATGAGCATAGCAGGCCAATACACCGCATGAAAGCGCAAAATATCTTTACCAATCAAGTGCAGATTAATCGGCGACCATTTTGATAAGGCATTCTCTAAGGTGGGTTCTTGATCGGGGTCTAGGAGGGCTGTCACATATCCCAACAAGGCATCAAACCAGACATAAAGGGTCTGTTTTGGATCCACGGGCACTGGAAACCCCCAAGCCACATTGACCCGAGAAATCGAGAAATCTTGCAATCCTTGTTGGACAAAGCTTAAAACTTCGTTCCGTCGAATTTCGGGGCGAATAAAATTAGGCTGTTCTTGATACAGGGCCTCTAGTTGGGGTTGGTATTTGGAAAGGCGAAAAAAGTAGTTCTGCTCATCGCGCCATTCAACTTCCCGGTTGGGATGCATCGGACAGCGATTGTCTTCTAGCAACTCCCGTTTGTCTTTAAATTCTTCGCACGCTACACAGTACCATCCCGTTTGCTGGCTTAAATAAATGTCATCATTGTCCCAGACGCGCTGGAAAAATTCTTTGACGATCGCTCCATGACGGGGATTGGTCGTCCGACTAAACCGATCGTAGGCAATGTTCAGTTTTTGCCAGAGTTGGTCAAATCCGGCTGCAATTGTATCACAGTGTTCTTGGGGCGATCGCCCCAATGCTTCTGCTGTACGCTCTATTTTTTGCCCATGTTCATCGGTTCCGGTAATCAGCAGCACTGATTTTCCCCGAAGTCGCTCAAACCTCGCCACAACATCGGCAGCAATCGTGGTATAGGCGCTGCCAATGTGAGGCAAATCGTTTACATAGTAAAGCGGTGTTGTAATAGCAAATGTGTTTTTACTGGTCTTGTTAGAGTTCATGGATTCGGTTAAAAACGACCCCCATTCTTTTATTTCGATGGTAACATGAGGGACGGCAAACTTCCATTCTACTCGACATTTCACCAAATTTTTATCCCAATTCCAGGGGTTTACAGGGATTTATGCCTCTAAGATATAAAGATTTTATAAAATTTGTTGACCTTTATTGCCTAGGGTTTTAAAGATTTACTAGAGATACTTAAGGAACGACACTCCCATGAGGCCGATTCAGCAATAGGTTCGCCGGGGATCAATGGGTTTGAAAGGTTACCCTGTCCTCCCTTTTTTTATCAAAAAACGACCCCGATTGATTCTGCCAACCCCCGGGGTGTTCGGGTTTTTCACTGCCGTTTTAGAACACTGCACCCAACTGGCTTGATCCCCCCAATGGAATGGTTCTCCAGTTCCACCCAATTGAGCCAAGGACGAGCCTTCCACGGCGGCCTGACCCCAACCTTTGCGGCTTTCTTTCCCCGGCCCTGTCGCAGGAAAGCTCGACTTCAGACCCTTAGACTAACTACCCCTGGTTGACAATTCCCCTCGTCTGGAAATCCATCAAACTGATTTTTACTTTATAATTGTTTACAAAACCTCTCATAAAGGTAAAAAAGCTGCTGGGAAGTTCTAAAATCTCCCCAAGCTGTTCATTGATCCTGCCGGTGAAAATGTCCTTACAAGATAGGCCACTGCAAATTTCCCACGGGTTTCTCACCGCCTTTGGCACCCGCACCTTTGTCCACTACCGGGATCGCATTCCCTTGGAAGGTGCTGCCTTGATCGTGAGCAACCATCGCAGCTTTATGGATGCTCCTTTACTTATGGCCGGAACAGGACGCTCAATCCACTTTGCGTGCCATCATTATATGGGGCAAGTCCCTCTGTTGCGAGAATTTGTGACCGAATTGGGCTGCTTGGTCTTAGAGTCATACGGACCCCAACAGCATCGCTTTTTTCGTCAAGGAAGCAAGCTGCTACAACAACAAGCGGCGATCGGGGTGTTTCCTGAAGGTGCAACACCGATGGTCCATTTAACCCCGCCGTCGGAAGTGGGTACGTTTCATCGCGGGTTCGCCCATTTAGCCCTGAGTGCCAAGGTGCCGGAACTGGCGATCGTGCCGGTGGCGATCGCCTCGATGGAAGAACAAGTGCTTTCGGGTCTCCCCATTCGGATGTTGAGTCTATTTGACCCCACCGAACCTCATTTCCAACAAGACGGATTCCACCCTTTGGTAATTTATCGTCGCGTTAATCTCCTCATCGGTCGCCCTTATTGGATGACTCCGGCACAAAAACAGGGCTATCCTGGTAAATCAGGAAAACGGTTGGTGAATGAAATTACCGATCGCTGCCAGGAAGAAATTGCCGGTTTACTCCGGCAAGGCTGTTATTAAATGGGGTTGAAAACGCAGAACTTTACGGAAGCAAGATATGGGTTCACTCATCAACAATTTTAACGAGCGGTTTCATTTTTCAACCCCCTCAACTTTCCAACCAGACTTACCCTTGTTGGTTTATTTACCCGGCATGGATGGGACCGGCCAACTCCTGCGATCGCAAATTAATAAAGGTCTCTCTAACGCCTTTAATATCCAGTGTCTAGCCATGCCTGCCCATGATTTATCCTCTTGGGATCAATTAACCGAAACTGTTGTGGGTTTATTGCGTACTCAATTTCGGCGTAGTCGCCCTGATACGATTTATCTCTGTGGCGAGTCTTTTGGCGGTTGCTTGGCCCTGAAAATTGCTCTCAATGCCCCAGAACTCTTTGATCGCCTCATTTTAGTGAATCCCGCCTCTTGTTTTATGGGCCGTGCATGGCTACATTTGGGTTCTCACCTGACCGGATGGTTACCGCCTCCCATCTACGCTTTATCGGTTATGGGATTATTACCCTTTTTAGCCGCCCTCGGGTGCATCGCCCGTTCCGAACGCAATGATTTGTTAGCGGCAATGCAGTCGGTTCCCCAGCCTACTAGCACTTGGCGAGTCAATTTACTCCGGGAGTTTGAAATGGACTCTCATGAGTTAAGTCGCATCCGTCAACCCGTCTTGGTAATTGCGAGTACCGGCGATCGGTTATTACCCTCCGTTGCCGAAGCCACGCGCTTGACCTATTCTATTCCCAATGCCAAACAAGTCTTATTACCCGATAGCGGTCATGCTTGTTTACTCGAAACCGATGTCAATCTTTACCAACTCCTGAAAGACCATGATTTTTTAACCCCTCCCAAACCCATCAGTGCAGTCGCCTGAGATGGGAATTGGCCTCTTGACTTACCCTATAAAACAATGTTATTATGATTAATCTGGGTCACTAGCTCAATGGTAGAGCATCGGACTCTTAATCCGTTGGTTCGGGGTTCGAGCCCCCGGTGACCCATTTTTAATCAACCCATTCACCCCGATATTCTCCAAATCTCAAACGGGTGGATGTTAATGCTATAGTCTCTACCCTACATAGCTGGCAAAAAACCGGCATCCTTAAGGATGCTGGTTTTTTAAGCACTTTTTCCGGCTATATGTCTCGCAATTTGACCTCATACCAAATCCAGTTGTTGAAAGTTGGGTTTCTCTCTGACGCCTCGCCCGCTGGCTTTGTCTGTAGAGCCCCAGGCTTGACGCTGTGGGTTTTTATAGACCTATCACAACCCGATTCCGTATCCATGAGTCAAAAATTGCCCAAATAATTGGCAGAGTTTGAATGCACAAAAACAAAACCAGTTTTAAAGCCAAGATAGTTGTAAAACTGGAGGACAAATTAACACTTATTCAATAGCCCTTTAAACTCCCGTGGGAAGATATTAATCAATAACTTCCAGCCATCCCCGCTTAATGGCATGAGAGAGGCGATGGAGGGCTGCCCGGTCTTCTTCATTCAGTCGGGTTACTAATCCAACATTCAAAAGTTGGGTGTGTTCATACCGGGTAATATAACCCGCTTTCCAAGCTTGAAAAAATACGTCTGAAATTCTGGATTGATAAAGCATAGCGTGAACTGGTATCACGACCAATAAAAAGTGATGTTCTAAGTATTAACTAAAACCCGCAAATATCCCGTGATCTAAAGAAAAATAGGCTGTGATATTTATCAAAATTTTTCGTGATTTGTATCACAGCTTCACTCCGCCAGTCGATGGCAAAAGAGGTGCGATCGCCGCCCCCTCTTCTGCATATAAAATTCACGAATTTAGTGCAAGATTGATTCCCTTAAATAAAAGAGAGAAGCGTTGATCCCCCACTCATCGAGACTGAATCGTGAGGACTTGGGGTGGTGTAGCATCCGGGGGATAAATCAAATCTACCTCGACCAAACGGCGATCGCCTGGGGGCATTTCTAACGTCGCCAATGGTTCCCCCATTTGTCCCCGACGCTGCACCAAATGCCAATAGCGCGTGCTCGGCACTCCCATATCATTGGTATAGCGAACCCGCACCGTTCCTCGGAAAAATACCTGGGGTCCTGGGGGTTCTAAAAACCGTAACCCTTGTTGCGTTAACGTCTCTTCTTTCAACGCCGTCTGTAAACTTACCGTCACAGTTTCTGTATCATTCGTATCATTAATCAGGGGTAAACGTAAACGGTATTCTAAGGCATAATTCCCATGAGCAGAATAGGCCGTATCGGGGTAACGCACTAACATCGGTGCACTTTGGGATTGATCCGTTCCCAATTGTCCTCCGGGTAAGGTCCCGATCGCATAAGAAAAGCTTTCTCCCGAGGCAGGAATACTCAAAGCTTGAATATCCGGGCGATCGACCAATTGACCCACCCAACTAGACCCCTGGGAGACCCCCGCAACTCGACCGTAGATTCTTTGGCCCTCGGTTTGTTCTGGAGGAGTAGGAGTGCGATCGCGCGGCGTTGCCACATCTGCGGTTTCTAAAAGCTGTTGCCATTCTTCCAAAGTCGGGGCGCGCTCATTCCCATTGGCATCTTGCTTGGCATACATCGCCAAACTTGCCACATAAACTCGCCCACTACTGGACAACCGCATTAAGGTCGAACGACCATTCAGAGGCGGTTCTAAGGTGCGGACCGGAATCGGCAGATTTTTCAACATCTGACTCGATTGGGGCGGAATCACCAGTTGCGCGGGCCAAATATCTTGGCGCTGTCCCCGCAAGATTTCATTAGTCACCCTCCCCCCGGGTCCCGCGAAAACCTCTCCTAGAGGATTGGCGACTAAGGGCGGCAATTGTACAAATGGCGCATCGGGTTGGGAGAGATAACTTGCCCCCTGGAGGATATTCAGGGTAACAGGTTCATTGGTGGGATTATGGACAAGAATTCCCACATACATAGGGGTTAAATCAACCAGTTCTCGATCGCCAAAGACATGATGAGCAAAGATATCAAAGCGACCTTGAAAAGGGAAGTTAAGATGGGCTGAGGGAAACGCTTTGCGATCGGGCGGGAAGGTGGAGAGCAAAATGCCTTCGCTGCCGATTTTTTCAGGACTATTGCTATTAAACATCGGCACATTATCCAGGCCGCCCGGTAAGGGGCGAACTTCCTGGGGTTGAACAATTTCCTGGGGTTCTGGTGCCGGTTGAGCTTGAGCAATCAGCAGACTTGACAAGAGGGCGAGAATAGGCATGGGGTGAATATTAGGGAAGATGCGATCGGCTTTCTATTGTAGGGGAGAACTGTGGTACATAAGCACATCATCCATTGTTCTCGGGTTGATCCAAAAGTGAAGCGACGGAAGATAGTGATATTGATTTTTTAGTGGACTATGATTTAGAAAAAATCACCCCTTGGTTTCCAGGGGGCTATTGCTTGATTTAGAAAAACTATTAGACATCTCCAAAAATTACAATTCTTGCTATAATAAGAGTAATTTTTATT
>CBFGOM010000086.1:0-26517 GCA_965650385.1 uncultured Oscillatoriaceae bacterium | reverse complement strand
ATGATTCCTCTTATTGTGCAAAATCTGAATGCGATCTGCCAGACCGATGAAGGAGCGATCGCTCCCTCAGTGATCTCAATGCTATTGGGATTATTAGCGGCGATCGGCAAGACTTTGATCCAAAACCCGCACCCTGAAGGGTGGGGCGATCAAGAACGGTTTTCGCCCCCTGCCCGCGCAGGCGGGCTAACCTTTGGGAAGCCGCTGGCGCGTCTACATCCGGATAGCCCCCCCCTTCAGGGTACAGGTTTTGATAGGTCTATCAAAACCGGATTCCCTCTGAATTCGGGGGTGAAGTCTGGGGACCTCAGAGGTCCTAGCGTTTCTGTATTCCGGATTCCGGTGCAATTATGCCGAATAAATCTATTAGTTGCACCCTGGCTTCCTCCTAGTCTTTGGGCTAGGGGGATTTTTCTGTGTTTCCCCCTCTTCAACCTGGACAATTGGGGTCCAATCAATCTTTTCCCGTTCGTCTTTCTTTACCAACAAATACCCCGATCAAGCCTCGACCTTCTGGCAGTCGCTGAAGTGAAGGGAGGTTTCTTGCCTCTATTTTTGCCCATTTCCCCTGCATAAAATTACAGACTCCTTGACCTAAGCCAGCCCCAAATTCAACATGAAAACCGGTACTTTTTTCTTTTAAAAAGGAAAAATTCATGAGAATCACACAAAAATTGTCTACCCAAAAAATTGGCGGTTTTTTATTAGAGGCCCTCGTTAATCAGCCACGAAAAACCGTCTAAAATCAAGGATTTTAGGTCCTCAGTTAGTTTGAAGTTTACGAACTCAATTTTCCTGAAACTTGAAAAAAATTGGTGTAAGTAACAGTGGTTTTTGGGGTCGTAGCCTCGGGATTTATTCCCTTTTCATTCTAACGAAACATTATAGGCCCTACCGTCAGTATTCAAGAGTTTTAGGGATTACCATCAACAGGAAGAAATATGTCTGCAAATAACGCCCACATCAAACGCTTGTTGGCAACGAAACAATGTCAAGGTGGCGACCTCCGAGATGCCCACTTAACTCGGCTCAATCTCAGTGGTGCTGACTTGAGCGGTGCTAAGTTGATGTTTGCCAACCTCAACGGTACTAATCTGAGTAATGCGAACTTAAGTGGAGCCGAGCTGAGTTTTGCAAATTTTGTGGCCGCTGACCTCATCGGTAGCGACCTGAGCGGGGTAGACGCTAAAGGCGTCAACTTCCTCGATGCCAAGCTGAATCACGCCCAACTCGGCGGTGCGGATTTGGTTTTTGCGAATTTAGTCAATACCAACCTAGAAGAAGCCAATATCAGTGGGGCTTCTCTGGAAGGGGCAAATTTAATTGGTGCAAATCTCAATAACACTCAGATGAATGTGATTAACCTCTCGGGTGCTAATCTCGGCCATGCTCAAATCCGCAACGCCAATTTATCCAATGCGGACTTGAGTAATGCCCGGTTAGTGGAAGCGGATCTCAGTGATGCAAATCTCTCCGGGGTGAATTTGAGAAATGCTAACTTATTAAATGCCAACCTCAATGGGGCGAATCTCACCGGTGCTGATTTGACCGGCGCAAATCTCGCTCAAGCAAAGCTCGATGGTGCGATCGGTCTGTATCAGGACAATTTGGTCGGAATGCGTCCGCCCGATCGCCCTCCTGTATCCAACAATCATCCGAATATGTCTTACGTCAGCGTTCTCCAAACCAATTCCCTACATTCATCATCCAATCATCTCGGCCTCCCTCGTCCGGGGTTGCCGTCTTAATGAAGCTAGGCAGCAGTCTAGCCCAGTATGCATACTGGGCTAGACTGATATCAAAGGTCTCATTCTGGGAAGAGGTGGCTGGAGATTTCCCTCTTCTTGAGCGATCGCCTTCCTTCATGTGCGCAATGGATTTTCTTCCTCATCTGTATAACCATCGGTCCGTTCAATTCCGACAGATACAGTGTTTCATCGGGTCATCTACTCCCGGCGATCGCCGCTACACCTTACCGTCCACTGCCACGATGAGGGGCGATTTCTTGCCCCGATTCTAGTCTGGCTGATAATACCTGTGTGTTGAATTCGGAACGCGACAGCTCTAAACTGTGAGATTCACGCCCAGAGAAGTTTGCCGCCAAACCCAGTAAGAACAGGCTATAGAAAATAATCGAAAAGTAGCTACGCATATCCAAGATCCGTTTCAGAGCTTCTCTTACTCCTTACGAAATCTCAAGTTTGTATCAGTTTAAATAGCCATTAAAAATAATTTAATTCGCCTGATTTATAACTTATTTTTTTATATTTTTAACGAAAAATACTCTATTTTTTGTTGATTTAATTTAGAGTTGTGATAGAAAATTCAGGAGATTATCCCTAACTCAGACAAGAGGGTGATACATAGCCTCCCTCTCAACCCCTTGCCTGTCCAGACATTTCCTACAGGCGATCGCCAACTGCGCTCTCTAAATTTTTTGAAATCTGACCCGAAGCAATAAAGGGCGGGTGAACGAACCAACCCATTGAGTCCAAGTTGCCGTCTGGTTTTAAAAATGCTAAACTAGAAATAGGCTTTTAAAAATTTAAGGAGCGCTAACTGCGCTCCCTAAAAATATCCCGAAAGCCGGGATTCTCAAGCCCAAATTTTGGGTTTATTTGCCGCCGTAGTAGAAAGCGATTTCTTTCTCTTTTAAAGGAGCAAAGTCAGCCTTGATCAGCATCTGGTCGAGTTCATCTTGAGCGATATGTTTCGCCCCAATCCGCACAATGCGCGATCGCATGGTATTGGAAACGCCACTGCGCTGCCGTCCTGCCTCTAATCCCATCACCTGATTGTACAGATCCAGTTTGGCTTCGGGAATGGGAGAACCATCAAAGTCAATTCCCTTGGCGATCGCCACATCGATCGCATCGGCGCCGGTGGTACTTTCCGCAACGGGTTTGTTTTCGCTCGTCATAAACACTCTTGAGGTGAAAGATTACCCCAGCATTCTACCAAGTTGCGTCCCCTCGCCATCTACCCCAGGACTTACCAGGAAGCAGACTCAATAAAATCAAAGATGTGGTGGGCTAATTTCAACTTACTACAGGGGGCGATCGCCTGGTGTCGTCCGGTGGCATCAATCATCACCGCCTGATTACTATCACTCCCAAACCCCGCGTTGGGACGATCAATGGGATTGGCAACGATCGCATCTAATTTCTTCCGGCGCAACTTTTCGAGGGCGGGGGTGACAATATCCCCCGTTTGCGCCGCAAACCCAATTAACCGCTGATGGGATTGCTTGTATTCCCCCAGTTGTGCGATAATATCGGGCACGGATTCCAAGGGCAAACTCTCCGGCAGTACCTGTTTCGGCAACTTGTGCGAATGAAATTGTACCGGCCTAACATCCGCCACTGCTGCCGCCATTACGGTAATATCTGCTTGGGGAAAATACTCTAGCATCGCCTGTTGCATTTCGGCGGCGTGAGTCACTGCCACGATCCGAGCACCGGGTATCAACTCCTGAAACCCTGGGGACATTGCCCCTCCTACAAACGTCACCTCAGCCCCACGATGGAGCGCACAGCGTGCTAAAGCAATACCCATTTTGCCCGTGGCGGGATTGCCGATAAACCGGACTGGATCAAAATGCTCCCGGGTACTTCCGGCACCGATTAACACCCGCTGCCCGACTAAATCTTGCTTTCCCTGGGTATGCAAGACTGATTCCACATGGGCTAAAATGCGCTCCGGTTCTGCCATCCGCCCCGTTCCGATGCGATCGCAAGCCAGTAGTCCCGAACCGGGTGCAATGCCGTGAAATCGCGACTCCTCAATCACCTGTTCCCAATTGCGTTGGGTTACTGACTGATTCCACATTTCCGTATTCATCGCCGGGGCCAGTAAAATCGGACAAGTAGAAGCTAGAACCGTATTGGTGAGCAGATTATCCGCCATTCCCGTTGCCAACTTCGCCAAGGTATTCGCCGTCAGGGGGGCAATCACCAAAACTTCCGCCCATTCCCCCAATTCAATATGTAAGGGTCTGGAATGGACGGGTTGCCAGAAGTTGGCATCGGTATAGGCAGGATGACGACAAAGGGTGGTCACCGTCAAGGGGGTAATAAATTCCTGTGCACCGCGAGTCAGAATCGCCCGAACCTGCGCCCCCGCTTTCGCCAGGGTTGAGATGGCATCACAAACTTTATAGGCGGCAATTCCACCGGTGATGCCAAGCAGAATCCGTCTATTCTCAAATGCAGAAGGCACGAGGAAGTTTCCCCCTTGGATGCCCATCAGGTTATCCTGATTGTTCATGGTTGAGGCTAACTCCAGAGGTTACCCTTCATCGTAAGGTTGCAAGTCCAACAAATAGATGTAAGGTTCAATGAGTTCTGGACGACGAAAGGCGATCGCACGTAGCAGATGCCAATCATTCAAGCCCTCAAACGGATCGGCATAATCATCTAGTTCCAGACGGATAGCGAGTTTCTCGATATCAGCCTCCGTCATCGAAGTAATATCCTGAGTGAAAATGGTCGTCGCTCCCATCGTTCGCCCCTCCATTATGTATGAGCACTTGGATCTCGCAAAGCAAGTCCGCTACAAGAGTAGATTGTACTCTAATTGACCCGGTTGCAACCTAAATCTTAAGGCTTATTCATATTAGTGGCTTCTGATGCTGGAAAATTTTCCTCAATAAAGGATTGCATCACTTTCATTTGGTCCGGCAGAATGGAATGACCCATTCTCCATTCCTGATATTGCACGGCTACTCCCAAGGCTTGGAACACTTCGCGCGCCTGATGCGCCGCGCTTAGGGGAACCACAGGGTCCTCGGTGCCATGCATGATTAAGGTGGGGGGGAGGCGATCGCTCATGGGTTGGGGTTCACAATGTAAGTACCCACTCATAGAGACTAAACCGGCTAAGGGTAAGCGCAGTCCCACATCTAACGTCATGGCACCGCCTTGGGAAAACCCGCTTAATACGGTTCGTTCCAGGGGAACGCCGGTACTCCCTTCGAGCGATCGCAGCCACATCGTCAATATTTCCTGACTTTCGGGTAACTTTTGATAAGTGGGGCTGTTCAGGTCATACCACATTCTGCCTTCGAGAACTTGGGTATGGGGGAAAGGCGCATTGGGAAACAGAAACAGAAAGTCAGGGAAATGGAGCATAGAGGCTAAGGGCGCTAAATCCTGGCTATTAGCACCCCATCCGTGGAGCATAACAATAATACCGGTCGGCGGTTGGTCGCTAATCGGTGGAATGGCGATCGCTTCTAAAGACAAGGGGAGAGTTCCTTTTATCTGAATATTTTGCACCCTCTATCTTAATATCCCCGAGGCGGTTGGTAGAGTCAACACACCACAACCCGCAAACAAGAAACCAGGTTTTGTGATTCACGTTTGTTACCCCAAGTCACAACGGGGATAAAGAAACCCGGTTTCTGAACTTTTTCTGAGGGTGACTCTAAGGGGAGAAAGGGCCGAATCCCAGGAATTGCAGAATTAACCATTCTAAGGAATAATCAATTAAACAAGGCTCGGTTTTCCTACAATCATTTGACGCGGGTTTATGCCAACATTTAACGCCAGCTCCTGTACTCCGGGAATCCGCCGATTCGCTGTCGCCCTGTTTTGTCTCACTGGGATTGCTACCATTGGCCCCAGTTATGCTCAAATCATTCCTGATACTACCCTGCCCATCAATTCTCTGGTTACTCCCAGTGGCTCAATCTTGACCATTGATGGAGGTACTGTATCTGGAAGCAATTTATTTCATAGTTTTGAGCAGTTTAATCTCCCCACGGGTGAGACTGCTTTGTTTAATAATTCTTTAGAAATTCAAAATATTTTCACCCGAATTACTGGGGGTGGCAGTTCAACGGTTGATGGATTAATTCAAGCGAATGGCATTGCCAATCTGTTTTTACTCAATCCTAATGGGATTATTTTTGGGGCAAATGCCCGTTTGAATCTCGGGGGGTCGTTTATCGCGAGTACGGCAAACGGGTTTACGTTTGCGGATGGGAGTGAGTTTGCCGCTGTCGGGGGGGGAGTTCAAACCCCCCTGTTGTCGGTGACAGTGCCGGTAGGATTGCAATATGGAAGTAACCCCAAGGGAATAGAGGTGCAGGGGGCAAACTTGCTCCTGCAACCAGGTCAAACTTTGGCTTTGGCAGGATCTGAGGTTACGATCGCCTCGGGACAGTTGCAAGCCCCCGGGGGTCGAGTGGTGTTAAATGCCGTGGGGTCGGAAGGGGCGATCGCGTTAAATTGGGAGAATGCAGCCGTGACGTTGGATCAGAGTTCCACCACGCCAACCCCGACTCCGAGGGGTGATATTTCTCTAACGGGTAATACCCTGCTCTCGGTGATTGCTAATAATGGGGGAGATATTTCCCTCCAGGGAGGCAACATCCAGCTATCGGGGGGCAGTCGCATCGTCGCAGGGATTCAGACTCAGGAAGGGGGACCTAATGCCCAAGGGGGAGAAATTACCCTAGATGCTACCGGCGCGATTACGCTCACGCAACAGAGTGCGATCGGCAACCAAGTCGGGTTTAATGCTACTGGAAATGGGGGCAATGTCAACGTGAGAGGACAATCTCTCTCTCTGAGTGAAGGATCTCAGGTGAGTGCGATCGTCAAAAATGGTGGAGGAAGTGCGGGTCAGGTTTTGATTCAGGTGGCTGAGGGATTAACCCTGAGCGGAGCAGCAACGGGCATTTTGAGTCTTGTAGAATTCGGGAAAGGAGGTGCGGAACGCAGAGGAGTGGGAAATAGTGCAGGAATCGAGATCCAAGCGGGAACAGTGGCGTTAACCAATGGCGCACAACTCCAGTCGATCACCCAAAATCAGGGAAATGCCGGACCTATCTCGATTCGCACAACCGAGGGAGTGACTCTTTCCGGGGCCGGTACAGCGATTTTTAATGCGGTGGATCAGATGGGAATTGGCAATAGTGAGGGGATTGAGATTGAAGGGCGATCACTGTCCTTGAGTGAGGGGGCGCAAGTAATTTCTCAAACCCAGGGAATTGGCAATGCAGGTAAAATTGTCCTCCAAGTGAGAGAGGGTGTTTCCCTGATGGGACAAAATACCAGTATTTTTAATAATAGTGCCGGGAACGGCAATACAGATGGGATTGAGATAAATACGGGAACCCTGGCGATGACGGGGGGTGCACAAATCCAGGCCGTCGCCTCAGCATTCGGCAGTGCGGGTGGGGTACAGATTAACGCCAATGATGCGGTTACCCTACAGGGAGTGAGAACGGGGATTTTGAGTACCGTTGCGTCCGGAAGCATTGAGGGAAAGAGTGGGGGAATTGACATTCGGGCGCGAGCGCTCTCCCTAAGTGAGGGCGCTCAATTGGTGGCGGCTACCTTGGGATGGGGAAATGTCGGTCCCGTTTGGATCCAAGTTCGAGAAGATGTTACTCTAACGGGGGCAAATACGGTAATTTTTAGCAGTGTTGGGCCAATTTCAATTGATCCGTTTACTGGCACGATTCCCTCGATTGCCCTAGGAAATAGTGGGGGAGTGCAGATGACCGGGCGATCGCTATTCATGAGCGAAGGGGCACAAATTGTGGGCAGTACCTTTGATGGTCAACAGGGAAATGCAGGTAATATTCAGATTCAAATGACAAATGGAATTTCCATCCGGGGAAATGATACCCAGCGCAATCCCATCCCCTCTGAACCGATTTCCTCTGTTGCTCCGATCATGCCTCTGAGTTTGGTTGAAGATCTCGAAGTGGAATTCACTGACCCAGTACCGACCCCGGGAGAACCCCTAAGTCCCGGGTCACCACCGGTGACCTCCCCTCCTACTCTGCCCCCCCCGCCTCCCTCTAATATCAGTGATGAAGGTGCGACTACAGGAATTTTTACCACTGTAGAAACGAATGCTCAAGGCAATGCCGGAAGTATTAATCTCCAATCCAGGACCTTAGAAGTGAGCCAAGGTGCGCAAATCCAAACCCTGACGCGCGGCGAAGGGAATTCTGGGGACATCGAGATTCAAGTCTCCAATGCGGTGTTAACCGGGGTGAATCGTTTTGAAGCGTTCAGCGGGTTAGTCAGTACGGTGGAGTCGGGTGCGATCGGCAATGCCGGAGATATCCAAATTAATGCGGATAACCTGGCAGTGACAGGGGGTGCAGGGATTCAGGCCCTGACCCGAGGAACGGGAGACTCCGGTGAGATTCGCCTCAATGTTACCCAGGGAATGACGGTGAGTGGCACAAGTCCTGATGGGAGTTTTACCTCTGGGATCTTTAGTAGTACGGAGGGGGCTGCGCAGGGTTCTGGGGGTGGGTTAACCATCGCGACGGACCGATTACAGGTATCCGATGGGGCTGTTCTGAGTGCCGGTTCAACGACGGCGTTTCCTAGTGGTGAGATTGCAGTGAGGGTGAATCAAATTGACCTGAGTACAGATAGTCAAATTCTCACTAGTGCAACGGGGGAGGGTGCAGCAGGGAGTATCACTTTAGCAGCAGGGGAACGGGTGACGTTGAGCGATCGCGCGGTGTTGTCCTCGGAGACGACGAGTGGCGATCGCGGCAATATTACGGTGCGATCGCCGGACCTAATTTTAACAAATAATAGTCAAATTACCACCAATGCAACGGGCACAGGAACCGGCGGAAATATTATTCTTGCGGCTGATAATCTTGTGGCGATTAATAATAGTAACATCACCGCCAATTCTGCACAAGCCTCCGGGGGTCAAGTTATTATTAATACCCAAGGAATTTTTGGCGCCCAGGCAGGCCGAATTGACAATCCTAATACGAGTGATATTACGGCAACTTCTGCTCAAGGTGCGCAATTTGATGGAATTGTTGAAGTCAATACCCCGGAAGTTGACCCGACATCAGGTTTAGTGGATTTACCCGTAAATTTGGGAGATTTAAGCAATGTTGTCGTGCAGAATTGTTCGGCTGAAAATACGTCCCAGAGTAGCTTTGTGGTGACAGGGAGAGGGGGTTTACCGCCCAGTCCCACCGATGCGATCGCCCCCGAGTCTCCCTTAATCGATTTAGGTGATTCTTCCCCCACCAGTGGCGAAAACTCCCAGGAGGGATTACTGCACCAATGGAGTGCAAGGAGACTCAATTCGGTAGAGATTTCCCGGGAATTGGTAGAAGCGCAGGGGTGGTCTCGGGATAATCAAGGTAAAATTAAGCTGGTGGCAGAAGTCCCAATCCGCCAACTGCGGCAACCCCTTGGCATTGTACCGCCCCCATGTAACCCATGAGCAAGAGGCATTGAAATCAACGATGAGAAGGCGCGATCGCCAGAATGTGTTCAGTCAAATTGGGCAAAGTTTCCGCTTTAGTCTATCCGCATTTAAGTATAGCAAAAGAGCGGTCCAATTAGTCTGGAAAACCAGCCCAATTTTAACCGCAATTGTTGCTATTCTTACAGGAATTGCCGGATTGTTACCCGCAGGAATTGCCTATCTGGGGAAGTTAATTATCGATAGCGTAGTCACCGCAGCGAATTCCGGGACAGGACCCCAAACTGCACTCCTGTATGTAGGATTTGAGGCGATCGCGGTGATGATGTTAACCCTTTGTCAGCGGGGGTTGAGTGTGTGTCAATCCCTGTTGCGCGTCCTCCTGGGACAGACGGTTAACGAACTTATTTTAGAAAAAGCACTCACCCTTTCTTTATCCCATTTTGAAGATTCTGAAGTGTATGACAAAATGACTCGGGCCCGACGAGAGGCATCAAGTCGTCCCTTGAGTTTTGTGAATCGCACGTTTGGGTTAGTGCAAGAGACTCTAGGATTGGTGGCCTATAGTGGATTGTTGGTGCAATTTTCGGGATGGGTGGTTGCTGTATTGGCGATCGCGGCAATACCGCCATTTTTAGCGGAAACTAAGTTTGCAGGTGCTGCTTTTCGAGTTTTTAAACGGCGATCGCCAGAAACCCGCGAACAAATTTACCTCGAAACCCTGATTGCGCGAGAAGATTACGCCAAAGAGGTACAATTGTATCAACTCGGACCCATTTTTCTCAATCGGTACCGAAATATCTTCCATCGTTTGTATCAGGAAGACCGAAATTTGACCTTGCGGCGCGGATTTTGGGGATATGTGCTAGGGTTACTCAGTAGCTTGGCCTTTTATGGAACCTACGCCTGGATTGCGATCGCTGCCATCTCCGGAAACATCACCCTCGGAGATATGACCATGTATTTAATGGTCTTTCGCCAGGGACAATCCAGCTTTTCTGCAACCTTGAGTGCGATCGGAGGAATGTATGAAGATAACCTGTATTTGTCAAATTTATATGAATTTTTAGAACAAGACATTCCCCAAACTGATGGGACTGCCACCCAAGGACCCATCCCCCAAGATGGGGTCCGATTCCAGAATGTTTCTTTTACTTATCCCGACGCCACCCAACCCGCCTTAAACGACATTACCTTTCATTTAAAACCGGGCCAAAAACTCGCTTTAGTAGGAAAAAATGGGTCGGGAAAAACCACTTTAATCAAACTTCTCACCCGCCTCTACGAACCCTCATCCGGTCAAATTCTCCTGGATGGATTAGACTTGCGCGAATGGGATATCCAGCATTTACGACAACGCATCGGCGTGATTTTTCAAGATTTTGTCCGCTATCAGTTCCTTGTCGGTGAGAATATCGGCGTCGGGGATGTAGATAGCTTAGAAGATGAAACCCGCTGGAAAACTGCCGCCGAAAAAGGCATGGCAGACCCTTTCATTGCCACTTTACCCCAGGGATTTTATACCCAACTCGGACGCTGGTTTAAATCGGGAACCGAACTCTCTGGAGGACAATGGCAAAAAATTGGTCTTTCCCGTGCTTTTATGCGCATCAAAGCTGATATTTTAGTTTTGGATGAACCCACTTCCGCAATGGATGCCGAAGCCGAATTTGAAATTTTTGAACGGTTTCGCCGCTTGGCACAAGACCGCATGGTTTTATTAATTTCTCATCGATTTTCCACGGTGCGTATGGCGGATACAATTATTGTTTTAGAAGCAGGTAAAGTGATAGAAAGTGGCACTCATCATGAGTTAATGCAAGCCAATGGACGCTATGCAAAATTGTTTACCCTACAAGCGGCGGGATATCAGTAAGCGAACACTAAAAAAGTCCACAAAGAGAAAGTCTTCTAGTCGTTTGTTCTTCCAAATGCCAACTACTAGGGCTAAAGTGCAACAGAATTCAAGTTCGGACCTTTACTTTCTAATTGAGGCGGAATCCCATTGGGAAATTCTTCGGCGATCGCCTCTTCTAAGCGTTGAATTCGGTTATCGGGATTGGGATGGGTACTCAAAAATTCTGGGGAAGGGGAACCGGATTGTGCTGAACTGAGGATTTCCATGACTTCAATCATGCCTCTAGGATCATACCCCGCTTCTGCCATGAATTTTACTCCCAGGCGATCGCTTTCTAATTCCGCCTCTCTTCCATATCGTAAAGCAATCATTTCATTGGCAACTCGGGCGATCGCGGCAGTTTGTCTCCCCCCTCCTTGTTCATCGGTGGTGGCAATTCCCACTGCCGTAACCAGCGTAGAACCCAGTTCCCGTTTTGCTAAATGTTCTGCACCATGTCGGGCCACTACATGACCAATTTCATGCCCTAAAATTCCCGCCAGTTGCGATTGAGAATTCAGCCGTTGCAGCAACCCATTAGTAATAAAAATTTGTCCACCTGGAAGGGCAAAAGCATTCACCGTTTGTGAATCCTGAAGCACATGAAATTCAAAAGGATATTCTGATTGAGAGACAACAGATTGTGAAACAATTCGCTGACCCATGCGCTGAACTGTATCCTGAACCGATGCATCGGGATATAAACCCCCAAATTGTTGGGCCAGTTGTCCTCGGGTTTGTAATCCGAGTTGCACCTCTTCTGTGGGAGATAAGCGGATGCGTTGCTGTTCTCCCGTAATCGGGTTTTCTACTTGGGTTGTACAGTAACTCAAGACCCCCACTAGCCCAATCACAAATCCAATTAATAGCCGAAATAGTTGTCGTGACACCGCTGTTTCCAAACTCGCTAATTTGGAACATAACAGATTGACTTTACAGACTCACTCTATCTGGAGGTGAGTTTTAAAGGCAGTTAATCGCATCTTTAGATAGATTTTCTCGCACAAAAAAACCCCTGAGTTGACCTCTGGGGTTGAAAGAACCGCAGCAGTATAGTTAGGCGGTTTTAAAAAAGCGAATGATTTCTCGAACATGATCCAGAAATTGTCCATCGGTGGTTAATTGAGCGATCGCATTCTGTGCCTCTTTCTTCAGCGCATTATGTTCCGCTTGATTGCTGGATCGTAAGCTTTCCACAGCGGAGGCTAATTGGCTTAAATCTTGGCGCAATGCTGCACTTTGCCGATTTTTATTAGCAATCCAGGAATCATCTTTATTTTCATCTAAGCTTTCGGAGATGTATTTAATTTGCTCCTCTAAAGTCAAGACGCGATCGCGCAGTTCTAAGATATCTTCCCGAGGATATTTAAACTCTCGGCGAATCATGCTTAATCGGGTGGCAATATATTCATAAGCCCGAATCACTGGACGTAACCCGGTTAACAACAATGCCGCCACGGAACTGATATATCCCACCGCACTGATTCCCGTAGCGGCTAACCCATATAAAACAAGGGCAGAAATGATATGTAAAGCAATAGCAATCCAGAGCGATCGCTTGGCAATTCGCTCAACATATCTCAACTGTTTTGCTTCAATGGGAATACTTTTTTCCTGGGATTGTTCCGCATCGGCAACAACTTCTTTTGCTTGGAAATAAATATTCCAAGGTACGGTCACAATCACCACTAACCATAAAAAACTGGCCCCGCCAATTACCCAATCTAAAAAATTTCCCGCCGGGATATTTAACCAATTTAAAATCCCGAATGCTAACAGTAAAATGACAACCAAACTTATGGAAAATCCACCGAAAAAGTTAAATCTCATAAAACTCCGGTTTTCTTGGTGTCGATTAGCTCTAGTATGGCTACAATTTGCCCTCATTTTTCTAGGAGACTGTGACAGTCTACAAAGTGGCATAAGCCCTGAAACACAAAAAAATAACTAGAACTGACGTTCAATTTTGAGGGATTCATGCTCAGTTAAGCTAGGGAGGCGATCGCTCAAATCTAACCAGGGTTGCAGTTGACCCGCCTGAAAGGTGCGACTCATGACCACATAAATTGAGGTTTGGTCTCCGCCAATTCCTACCGATTGAACATTCTGCCAAGACTCAGCGATTAATTCATCAGTAATCTGCCATTTCCCATCCTGCCACCGCAAGCGCCGGATGAATTTAAACGGGGCTTTTTGCTTTCCGGTAATTAACATTTTTTGTAACAATTTCCGAATCAAATTGGGAAAAAAGCGCCCTACTGTTAACATCACCACCCGCAAAATCAATAAATTCAAAGGGTTCATTTGTTTCTGTTTCGCCCACCCTAATTGACCTTGAATTATGATTTCATCAGCTTCTACTTGATAATCATAACGGTCTATCAAATGCCCCACGGCATTTTTTATCTGGCTTCCTTTAGAAGTTTGAACAGAAAACTGGGTATCGGAAGCTACTAGCTTTTTTTCTCTAAATAGTTTAAACACTCCTCCTTTATTTAGAGCCAAATACAGCTCTACATTGTCTCGGCGGTCTATCAATAACTGTGCTTCTTTTAACCAAACCTGTCCGGAAGGACGAGGAGGCAAAGCAGGGCGAGTTTCTACAAAATCTCGCCATGCCAATAAATAACTCCAAGTATGATGTCCAATAATGTGGTCATCGGCATAACAAGGAACTAAACCTTTGGCTATACCTTGTAAAAATAAGTCATTAATGGCTAATGCTTCCGGCATCCATTTTCCTACCCATTCAAACCCATGTGGGAAAAAATTATAAGTGTTTCGACTCGCATATTCTCCCCCATAAGACCCATCGGGATGGATAAATTGAGTCGCGAGTTCTACCGCTTTTATCAAAGATTCTTTCAGGCGCGGGTCAGGAGAAAGTTCATAAAGGCGGGCTAAACACGATATGGTCAAGGTATGATAACCCGGGTCACAGCCTTCATATTCCTGAAACCAGCCTTCCGAACTTTGCCAAGATAAAACCCGTTCTAACCGTTCGGTTTTAGCCCCCTGCCAACGGTCTGTTTCTAACAAACGAGAAATGAGTTCTAAACATAAAGCAATTAAGGCTTGATGATTGCTTAGTCGTCCGCTTTCATGATGGTTCGCCAACCAAGTGGCGCGATGTTCAAAAAACTTTAATAATTCAAAATTTTTGAGGTTCATAAGTGTGTAACTTTCTAAACAAGCTAACAAAGAAAAAGCCGATGCCCCACTCGCCCTTTCGTAGGGAAAATAATCATCACAAGACCCATCGGAATGAGCGGAATGAGCGGCATAAAGGATTCCCGCTTCTACCCAATCGCGGAGTGTCGGTTGCTGATAAAAAGGATTATCCGGTAAGTTAGTGTGGTAGGCTAATGCCAGGGGCAGAACAAATTCTTGGGCCATTCCACTGGGAAAATCTATAATTTTATAGTGCCAGAAATTGCGGTCAAAACAACCATAAGTGGGACTGTGGGGGTTGCGATCGCACAGGGTCAGGATTTTGGGAATTTGAGCGATCGCAGTTTGGGCAAATAAATCTCGATTCATGGTTACCGGAAGTTAATCAAAGCAGGAAAATCTCTCTCATTTTAAACCAGGTGGGGTGTAGTTTATCCAACTGGGTTTAAAGTTGGATTGCCCAGGATTTGCTTGATTGCCGCCCTTCACCAAGGCAGGGTCATGATTGAACCGAGCCTATCATTTCCCAACCCGCCCTCAATTCAGACCTTGTGCTATTTTAAGAAAAAAGCTGATAAATCTTACATCATGAATCGACCCGGCGATCCATCCCCTACCCCTTTAAACTCTCATCAACTGCCACCGCCTACAGCCGATGGCGTTGACATTGTGACTTCAGAAGTTGGAAGTTCTTCGACTCGCGAAAATATCCCCACCGCTGGCGCTTCTGCAACACAAGAAGCCTTTAAACGGCTGTATATAATTTTAATCGTTATTGGCCTAAGTATTGGGGTTGTAGCGGCGATCGGTGTGGTTAATCTGTTGAATCGTTGGGGCCTAACTCAACCCCCGCCCCCAGTAGAAGAACCGAACAGCTAAACTTAAAAAATTCCCATCAATGGGGAAACTTATAGAGCGGTTTGCGATCGCCTCAACTGGGAACTATCCCCCTAAATCTCCGTTGGGAAGGGGGACTTTGACCCGACCACTGAACCTCAATCCCTTGAGAAACACAATAGATGAGCAGGCTGCTTTTGTCTAAAAGACAATGCAGCTTTTATCTTTCTAGCGATAGAGCAAAAAGTCATTCTAAAGAGTGAGGAATACTCTTTGAGATTTTAGCTAAACTAGGAAGAATACAAACCCAATTTTACCCCTTTTATTTTACCGCAATTCCCCGAATAATCAAGTTAATTTTAATGAACTTTAAAGTGAGGAAGCATGGTATTCAATCCACAGAAACGAGCGGTGGGATTATTCCCCAGTATGGAAAAGGCCGCCATCGCTCTGTGCGACCTAAAATCCGCAGGCTTTCCGATGAAGAACATTTCAGCGATCGCCCGAAAACGGAATCAGTTTCGGACGATTACCCCAAATCCAATGGAAATAACAACCGTTGATAATCCAGTGCAAGCAACCCAACTTGCCGGGGTTCTAACCGGGGGAAGTTTAGGGATGGTTCTGGGGTTGCTGGTTAGCCTCAGCATCCTAGCACTTTCTGGGATTGGACCTATTCTCCTGGCTGGGGTCGAAGTGGCAACGATTGGGACAGTTATGGTAGCAGGAGGGGCGATCGGCGCTACCACTGGGGGTATTGTGGGTCGTTTAATGGCGTATGGAATGTCCAATGATCGCGCTCATCGCTATTGGGAACGAGTGATACAAGGTGATTATCTACTGATTCTCACAGGCAGCGATCGCGAAATTGCTCTTGCCAGTCGCATTTTAAACGCTCGCGGTATCCAAGAGTGGGAAATCCACGAGCGATCGCCCCTGAGAAGCACTCTCCTATCGGACTAACTTTCCTTTCAGCGGGGTCAGTTGTGCGATCAAAATCTGTCAGAAATCCGGCCCTGCGATCGGCCAACAGACTCGTATTTAACACCAAATGGAGGTCAAACATGACTGTAGATGAACCGAGACGTGCCATAGGCGTTTTCGCCCATTATGAAGATGCCGAAGCCGCATTCAACCAACTGCGACAAGCAGGCTTTTCCCTCAATAACCTCTCAATTATTGCTCCGGACCTCCCCCGGTCCCAGAATTTACGAGAAGCTAACATAAACCCTCACCTCACAATGGGAGACGCTGCGGCCAGCCCCACACCCCTTCGCTATACCACTGACACCACGGGAACTCTGGCGGGGGAAGGGGCCGCCACGGGTGCTGTAGCCGGGGGAACGGTCGGGGGTTTTATCGGCTTGCTGCAAGCCCTAGTGGCCTTATCTATTCCCGGAATTGGACCTGTACTCGCGGGAGGGACCGTAGCAACCATCCTGCTGAATACCCTCGCCGGGGGTGCGATCGGGGCTGCTACAGGCGGTTTAGTGGGAGCATTAGCGGGTTTAGGTATCCCGGAAGAACGGGCCGTAATCTATAACGATCGCCTCTCCCAAGGCCACTATTTACTCATCGTTGAAGGCTCAGTTTATGAAATAGAACGGGCAGAAGAAATTCTAACAGGAAGAGGTATCCAAGAATGGGGAATTTATCGTCTTCCTGGCGAACCCCTTGTTAATCCCGCTGCCATGCCGGTAGTACCGCCAGTTTATCCACCTACCCAACCCTCTTTAACAGGTCCAAATTCTTTCCCCAATCCTAGAATTCCCTAATCAAAATATCGTGACATGGCTGAAGCTATGTCACGATAAATTAGGGGAGAAAAAACAGCATTCTCCAGGGTAGAGCTATACGAAAAAAGCCTCCTTGCGCAGGTTATTATATAAAATAATAGCTCACAAAAAGTTACCAAATGGACCGCTTAATCCCCTATTTTACCTCGAACTAAATAAAAGGCAAAATTCGTTTATTTAAACAGTTATCACACTGACCACATCGCATGATTTTAGCTTCCTGCATAAAACCAAAGGCTTCTAATAAAAACTGCCACCGACAGCGCCGAGTCAATAGAAACTGTTTCATTTGTTGACTCGGATGAGGGACAGACAGACCAGGAGAAGAACCCGAACGAGTAACCCGGTAATGAAACGGGTCCTGCCATTGTAACTGACCCATACTATGCAGCAAAGATAGAGCGATCGCCCCATCAGGATGCTCTTTAATTACTTGATTAATATTCCCCTGATTCGGTAAATTTTTCATCAAATTTTGAGCGCGACGATAAAGCGTTTGTTGTTGCGTTGCTACAAATTGTCGCTGCTGCTCATCTTGAGGGTCTAACCATCCCGTACATTCACTGATTAAAGAAAGAGCTGTTGCCGGTTTGCCATCTCGACCAGCGCGGCCTACTTCTTGAATATATTCTGATAATAAAGCTGGAGTTTGATAGTGTAACACCCAACGCACATTGGGTTTATTTACCCCCATACCAAAGGCACAAGTACAAACTACAAATTGCAGAGAATCGCCAATCCAACTGGTTTCAATGCTGCGCCGTTCCTCCCCACTCAATCCGCCATGATAAGCGTTAGTTTTGTATCCTTGTTGCTGTAACCAATCTGCCAAGTCTTCTGCATCCCGACGAGTTCTAACATAGACTAAACCCGACTGTAAACCCTGAGACTGAATAAACCGTAACATTCGTTGCCGACGCCCTCGCGGAGTCCAAGCAATTTGAATTTGTAACGAGAGATTAGACCGATAAGGACTGAGTAAAAATTGACTAGGTTTCTGTAACTTTAAAACTGATTGAATGGTTTTTTGTGCCGTCGGGTCAGCAGTGGCCGTAAATGCAGCGATCGCCAGTTTAGAACCTGGTGGTTTTGACTTCAAAAGGGCGGGACGAACTGCACCCAAACGACGATAAGCGGGGCGAAATGTATCTCCCCATTGAACTAAACAATGTGCCTCATCTAAAATCATCCCATTAATCGGTAATTTGGGGGCTAATAAACGCTCCCAAACCGGGGGACTCAGCAAGGTTTCCGGCGATAGATATAATAAGCGTAATTGATTGTTTTCTAAGTCTTTTAAGGTCGCTTTGCGCTGTTTTGTCGGGACTTCACTATGTAAGAGTGCAGCATTTAAGTGGCGATCGCGCAGTTCTTTCACCTGATTTTCCATCAATGCCACCAATGGCGACACCACCAGGGTTAATCCGTTTTGCAGTAACGCCGGGAGTTGAAAGCAAATCGACTTCCCCCCACCCGTGGGTAAGACAATCAGCGCATCTTTTCCCTGCAACAGAGTCTGCACAATTTCTCCCTGGGGACTTCTAAAATCATTGTATCCCCAAATTTCACGGAACGTATCCCGGACCTGATTCCACGTTGCACTGTTATGGCATTCCATTTGCAAAAAAGGGTATGTTACAAATAGGACAGTCATTCATTTTACCGGATTCAGATCATGCAGCTAGAAATTATCGCCCATCGAGGATACTCCAGTATCGCCCCAGAAAATACCCTGGCGGCATTTTTGGCAGCGATCGAACATCAGGCGGATTCCATCGAGTTTGATGTGCAGTTAAGTGTCGATGGAGTGCCGATCATCATTCATGATTCTACCTTAACTCGAACCACAGGAATTCGGGGCAAAGTTAGAAAGAAAACCTTAGACCAAATCAAACATCGGGAGGCAGGGTCTTGGTTTGATTGGCGATTTAAAGGCGAACCCATTCCCACTTTAGAAGAAGCCTTGATGGCCTTGCAAAATATCAAAAAGTTTCTGTATATAGAAGTCAAAACTCATTCTTATTGGACCGACCAAAAGATAGATGAATTTATTAAAATGCTTGTTAAATATCAGTTTGAGAATCGATGCGTTATTGCCTCTTTTAATGGCTCTTTCATCGACCGATTTCGGAAACAAAGTGATAATTTTTCCTTAGCCTATTTAGTTGCCAATCGCGCTGCATTTCGCCGACAATTAACCAAGGCGGCCCAGGCGGGAAACACCGTCATGATGAGCAAGTATAAACTATTCATCAAACATCCCGACTTAATTAAGAGTAGTCGGGAACAAGGAGTTGATCTCGTCGCTTGGACCGTGGATAAGCCAAAAGACTTGGAAAGATTACTGGAGTTAGGAGTTGTGCGAATTGCGACCAACTGTTTAATCCCAGAAATGTTGGAACTAAAAATGCAATAGGGTTTTTTAGACTCTTGTGGATTTTACTTGGGATGATTTAAAATAGACAAAGCATTCCAAGTTTCAACACAATGAACATGACTGTAATTAATTCTGATAATCGCTGGGAATTTTGGATTGATCGCGGAGGTACTTTTACGGATGTAGTCGCCAAGCGTCCCGATGGGCAATTGATCGTCCATAAAGTGCTCTCGGAAAATCCTGAACGATACAAAGATGCCCCGGTCCAAGGGATACGAGAATTGATGGGAATATCAGGGGATGAACCTCTACCCATTGACCAAATTGGGGCAATTAAAATGGGGACAACAGTTGCCACCAATGCCCTTTTGGAACGCAAAGGCGATCGCACTGTTTTGGTGATAACCAAGGGATTTAAAGATGCCCTCAGAATCGGCTATCAAAATCGCCCAAATATCTTCGCCCGAGAAATTTTATTGCCGGAAATGCTCTATGAACAAACCATTGAAGTAGAAGAACGCTACAGTGCCCAAGGAGAAGAATTACAAGCTGTTAATGAAGCGCCTTTAATTCAAGAATTACAAGCGGCCTATAAAAATGGAATTAGAAGTTGTGCAATCGTTTTGATGCATGGATATCGCTATCCTCACCATGAAAAGCAAGTGGCTAAATTAGCCCAAACGATTGGATTTACTCAAGTCTCCGTTTCCCATGAAGTCAGCCCCTTAATGAAGCTTATTAGTCGGGGAGATACCACCGTTGTGGATGCCTATCTTTCCCCAATTTTGCGTCGCTATGTTGATCGCATTTCTGGAGAACTCTCCGCCAATCCCGAGGCTTTAAATCAGCGATTGATGTTCATGCAATCCAATGGCGGTTTAACCGATGCCAGACAATTTCAAGGCAAAGATAGCATCTTATCTGGTCCTGCCGGTGGAATTGTTGGGGCGGTAGAAACTAGCAAAAAAGCCGGATTTGATAAAATTATTAGCTTCGATATGGGCGGAACTTCCACGGATGTTGCTCATTATAATGGCGAATATGAACGAGAATTTGAAACAGAAATTGCCGGAGTGCGCTTAAGAACTCCTATGATGTCCATTCATACCGTTGCTGCCGGTGGTGGGTCAATTTTATTTTTTGATGGGTCACGCTATCGCGTCGGTCCCGAGTCTGCTGGTGCAAATCCGGGTCCTGCTTCCTATCGTAAAGGAGGACCATTAACTGTCACTGATTGTAACGTCATGTTAGGGAAAATTCAACCGCAATTTTTCCCAAAAGTATTTGGAATTGAGGGAAATTTACCCTTAGATTCTGATATTGTTCGGGACAAATTTAATCAAATAGCTCAACAGATTAAACAAGCAACGGAAGATGAGCGACTCCCAGAACAAGTTGCTACCGGATTCTTGGCGATCGCTGTAGAAAATATGGCGAATGCCATTAAAAAAATATCCCTACAACGGGGATATGATGTCTCCGAATATACCCTCTGTTGCTTTGGCGGGGCCGGAGGTCAACACGCCTGTCAAATTGCTGATACCTTGGGCATGAAACAGGTATTTATCCATCCCTTTGCTGGGGTTTTATCTGCCTATGGCATGGGATTAGCCGATATCCGCACCATTCGCCAACGGTCGGTAGAAGCGCCACTATCTATCGAATTATTAACCCAATTAAAAATTAAATTATCGCAACTAGAAGCGGATGGAAAAGCGGAATTAAGCAAAAACAGTGAGGGAATAAGCGGATTGGTTTCCGTTTCTAAACTGCATCTTAAATACCAAGGTACTGACTCCACCTTAATCGTTAATTTTTCCGACAATCCAGCCACCCTCAAAGCCGCATTTGAAACGGAACATCATCAACGGTATGGATTTATCAAAGAAGACAAATCTTTAATTGTAGAAACCGTTTCCGTTGAAGTAGTCCAGCAGATGACAACCCCCGAGGAACCCACCGTTCCCCGGCGATCGGGTGCTATTCCCTCCCCCATCGCCACCGTCCCCATGTATGATGGCGGTTGCTGGCAGGAAACCCCCGTTTTTGAGCGTCAAGAATTGCAACCGGGAGACACCATAACTGGACCGGCATTAATCATAGAACAAACCGGCACAAATGCCATTGCCTCTGGTTGGCAAGTGCAAATCACGGACCGGAATTACTTAGTCTTAAACCGGGTCGCCACTGCCGAACTAACTCGGATAGAAACTCAGGCGATCGCCTCTACCAATCCGGACCCAGTTCTCTTGGAAATCTTCAATAATTTGTTCCGTGCCATCGCCGAACAAATGGGGATTACCTTACAAAATACCTCTTCTTCCGTCAACATTAAAGAACGCCTAGATTTCTCCTGCGCCATCTTTGATCGCGCCGGTCAACTCGTGGCAAATGCCCCTCATATTCCCGTGCATTTAGGCTCCATGAGTGAAAGCGTAGAAGCCTTAATGAAGGACAAAGGAAAAACTGTTAAAACTGGGGATGTTTATGTCTCTAATAATCCCTATAATGGCGGTACTCACCTCCCAGATATTACCGTAATTACCCCCGTATTTGATAATACCGGAAAGGAGATTTTATTTTACGTCGCCTCCCGAGGACATCATGCAGATATTGGCGGCATTACCCCCGGTTCTATGCCACCCCATAGCAAAACAGTGGTTGAAGAAGGAGTATTATTGGATAATGTCCAAATCGTCAAAGCTGGACAATTCCAAGAATCCCATTTATTAGAAATTCTCACCACCGCAGAATATCCAGCGCGAAATACGGATCAAAATATTGCCGATTTACAAGCACAAATTGCCGCCAACGAGCGGGGTGTACAAGAACTCCGAAAAATGGTTGAACACTGTGGCATAAAAACCGTAGAATCCTATATGGGATATGTTCAGGACAACGCCGAAGAATCCGTCCGACGGGCAATTGCGGTGCTCAAAAATGGCGAATTTACCTACCAAATGGATGATGGCGGAGAAATCCATGTTAAAATTAGCATTGATAAAAATCGCCGCAGTGCTACCATTGATTTCACCGGCACATCAGAGCAACTCAACAGCAATTTTAACGCCCCAGCAGCCGTCTGTAAAGCGGCAGTATTATATGTATTTCGCACCTTAGTGGATGATAATATTCCCCTGAATGCCGGATGTCTTGAACCGCTCAACATTATTATCCCCAAAGGCAGCTTACTTAACCCTAGTTATCCAGCAGCCGTAGTGGCAGGAAATGTCGAAACTTCCCAGGCGATCGTCGATGCCTTGTACCTCGCCCTTGGGGTGATGGCGGCATCCCAAGGCACCATGAATAACTTCACCTTTGGCAGCGATCGCTATCAATATTACGAAACCATTTGTGGCGGTTCTGGTGCCGGTCCCAACTTCCACGGAACCGACGCCATTCAAACCCACATGACCAATTCCCGCCTCACAGATCCTGAAGTGTTAGAATGGCGATTCCCCGTCCGGTTAGAAAGCTTTTCCATTCGCGAAAATAGCGGTGGAAAAGGAGAATATACCGGGGGAAATGGAGTGATTCGCCGCCTACGATTTTTGGAACCGATGACAGCAGCAATTTTATCCAATCATCGCCGGATTCCTCCTTCAGGATTAAATCAAGGCGGCGATGGTGTGATCGGGCATAATTTAGTAGAACGCACCGATGGTACAATCGAAGAATTAGGCAGTACCAGTGCCGTTCAAATGAACCCCGGAGATATCTTCGCTATTTACACACCGGGAGGGGGTGGGTATGGTGCTAAATTCTAAACTATTCCTCCCATAAAATGGAGAAGTAACAAACAGAGTTTTTGGCCCGAAATGGGGATATAACCTAAATATTTTTTATCCAAAAACTCTGTTTTTCTGTAATTCATCGTTGCACATCAAACAGGCGTAAGACTCCCACTAAATCGGAAAAATCATCGGTCCATAAGGGGGCTTTTTCGGTATCTGAAATCGCTTGCCAACGGGTATCCGCTCTTAAGTTGCCAAAATCCTCAGCTTTTTGGGCTAGTAAGACCCACTGAGAGGGGGTTTTACCGAGGGCTTTTTCTTCCAGGGAAAGGTCTCGGTTTAGCTGTTGTAGGGTGGCTAATCCTAACGTTTTGGCTAGGGTTGCTAAGACGGGTTCTAAATTGATGTAGCGATTGGAAATATTAATAGCTATAATACCCCGATCGCGCAGTTTTGTCAAGTAGAGTTCTAAAGCTTCTTGAGTGACTAAATGCACGGGAATAGAGTCTGAGCTAAAGGCATCCATGATGAGCAAATCATAAGTGTTATCTGGAGTTTTTGCTAGTTGCAAGCGGGCATCTCCTAAAATGATAGAAAAGGGAGCTTGCGCTTGTTCTAAAAAGGTGAAATATCGGCTATCTCGGGCTATTTTTTCCACAATGGGATCAATTTCATAAAAAGTCCAGGTTTGACCCGGTTGGGCGTAGGCAGCTAGTGTACCAATTCCTAGTCCTAAGACAGCTACATTTTGAAGCCGATCGCTGGAATTTAACTGTTGAAAAGTTTGACCGATCGGACCTGTAGGATGAAAATAGGTTAAGGGTTCCTGACTGCGTTGCGGGTCAAGGTTCTGTCTACCATGTAAGGTCGTTCCATGAACTAAACTATGATAGGGTCCCCGGCGATCGTACACAATGCGATTGACCCCAAAAAAGTTACGTTCGGTTTGCAAAACTCCACTCATATTACCGATAGAAAATTGCCCTAAGAGTAAGATTAAAGTTAAGCCGAGGGCTAGGTGAAGGCGGGGTAGGGAAAAGGTAATAGAGAGGGCAATTAAGAGGGCGATCGCAAAGAAATTGCCTAACCAACCTTGGCTAATATTTCTGAACGTGAATCCGACTAGCAAGGCCCCAAATAATAAACTCAAACTAATAATCTGGGTAGTTTTTAAGTTGAATTGGATGCCAGATTTTTGAATTTTACGGGTTTGTTGCTCTTGGCGGAGTTTACTAAACCATGTGTCTAAATCCCCTTGGGGGGCTTCCAGTAAGGGAGGATTAATTTTCGGTTGAATTGTTTCTAGTGGGGTCTTTAACGTTAATAAAGCCAAAAGTAAAATGACTGGATATTCGAGTACCGATGGAAATAAAATAGGAGCGGCGATCGCATTAAACCAGCCCCCTAAAACACCACCGAAGGAAATCCAGAGGTAAAACTCGGTGAGATGAGTAACAGAAGGGCGACGACGGGATAGTTCTCCATGAAAAACACAGGCGATCGCAAAAAACCCGACTAAATGTAAAGGCACCAGCAAGGCAACGGGGCGCATTACTTTCGCTAAGAATAAAATAATGAGCGTACTAGAAAATAATGGAATTAATGTCATTAATGTCTGATGAGGAAGCCGAGAATGGCGAGCAAAAGTTAAAATAAAAGAAAGTAAATAAAGGATAAGAGGAATCGCCCAAAGGAGGGGAATGGCTGCTAAATCCGTCGTGAGATAAGTAGTGACGCCTAGGAGTAAGCTAGAGGGAATAAAAGAAAGTAAAACCCACTGAGCTTGTTGTTGCCAGGTGGGATATTGAACTGTAGTTAAAGGCTTTTCCGAGAGAGAAAAGCCGGAATTTGTTTGCTTTATTTGGTGTGAAACTTTCCATAAACAAATAGCACATCCCAGGGTAAATAAGATTAAAATTATATAGGCTACTGCCCAAAGCCAACTTTGTTCAGACAAGGAGAAATAGGGCTCAATTAAAAGGGGATAGCTGATTAATCCTAATAAACTACCTAAGTTACTGGCACTATAAAGGAAATAAGGTTCTTTGCTGCTAGGATGGTCCGTTTCTGCAAACCATTTTTGAATCAGCGGCGCACTGGTAGAGACCACAAAAAAAGGCAAGCCCACCGAGGAGATTAATAGTCCTAATACCCAAGGAATTGGATTAGTATCTTCGGGAGGAAATCCAGTTTTAGAAAGAGCGATCGGTAAACTGAATAGGGGTAAAAAAAGGAGTAGACTATGGGCGATCGCTTGACGGTGAGTTCCCAAATAACGGGTACTTAAATGGGCGTAACCATAGCCCAATAATAAGACCCCTTGAAAAAAGAATTGACAGGTATTCCAAACTGCTGGAGACCCCCCGAGTAGAGGTAAAATCATTTTCGCCACCATCAACTGCACCCCAAATAGCAGGAAGGCGCTCATAAATAGGGTAATCGAAAACAGAATTAACAAGGGCGTGACTCCTTAACTGCAAAAACTATTCATATAGTGTAAATAATTTTGAGAAATTTGGGCGATCGCCACTCCACTAGAGTTGACCAGACCCGTTGACGCAAAAATCCCTCTTCCATAAGTTTCCCACTCCTAGGATACTCTGCTAGTCTATAATAAGTAGCCCTATTATCGCATCCCAGGAGATAAGAATTTGAAAAATCAGTACGCGCAAAATATCCAGGCGATCATCGGTGGAATTACCTTAGCATTAATTCTGTTGCTTGGATCAAGCTCTTTTGTGATTATTAACCCGGGTGAGGCAGGTGTTCTCAGTATTTTGGGTAAATCTCGCGATGGTGCTTTACTCGAAGGCATACATATCAAACCACCCTTGATTTCAAAAGTGGATGTGTATGATGTAACGGTGCAAAAGTTTGAAGTACCTGCCAAAAGTGCCACCCGAGATTTACAGGATTTAACTGGACGGTTTGCGATCAACTTTCGCCTAGATCCGACTCAAGTAGTGACGATTCGCCGAACTCAAGGGTCATTGGAGAATATTGTAGCGAAAATTATTGCACCTCAAACTCAAGAATCATTTAAAATAGCAGGGGCTAAAAAAACTGCTGAAGAATCGATTACTCAACGTAGTGCCTTAAAGGAAGATTTTGATAATGCTTTGAGCAGCCGATTACAAAAATATGGGGTTATTGTCATTGATACCAGTGTGATTGATTTGAATTTTTCAACTGATTTTGCTAAGGCCGTTGAAGAGAAGCAAATTGCTGAACAACGGGCGCAACGAGCGGTTTATATTGCTCGGGAAGCGGAACAAGAAGCTCAAGCGGATATTAATCGCGCTCAAGGCCGATCAGAAGCACAAAGGCTCTTAGCAGAAACCTTAAAAGCCCAAGGGGGTGAGTTAGTATTGCAGAAAGAAGCGATTCAAGCTTGGCGGGAAGGAGGCGCTCAAATGCCCAAGGTTTTAGTGTTAGGAAAGGATGCACCCCGGGTTCCTTTTCTCTTTAATATCGGCAATACCGCAGAGGATTCTTAAC
>CBFGOM010000085.1:0-26620 GCA_965650385.1 uncultured Oscillatoriaceae bacterium | reverse complement strand
TTATTTAATCCATAAAGATAATTTTTCCCAGCTTAATTTACTGGGAAAATTAATAGCGATAGACTAATTATCGTCAGCGAATCGGGAACGACTCTCACTATCAGCTACAGGCCAATCAGAATTTTCACCGCCGATAATCAACCGTTCAATGACTACAAATTCTTGACTAAGGCGATCAAGAGCATTAATCAGAATATCAAGGGCGATCGCATCACTGGTCCCTAGGTCAAACCAGCAGCGCCCCCAGGTTCCATTATATTCAAAGTCTCCCATATTGTGCATCAGTGCCATCAAACTTTTGTCCGCAGTCACCGAATCATACTGCATATAGCTAATCTCTAATCCGGTGTCTTGAACTTGGAGATTTTCTGCATTAAATCCCCCTAGTTTGCCGAGAAAAAACCAAGAATCGAAGACTTCTTCAACATATTGCTTTTCACTCTTGCCTGGACTGGTGCTAAACTCCAACCAAATCCAGACATCAAAGGGGTTAAACTCCCGAAACTCTACTTGCATATTTCTGTGTCTCTACATCAAGGGGAGATTAAAGGTCAAAAAAACCGACGTTTATTAGATTAACATATCTAGGCGTCGGTTCTTTGGTTCTTTTCGGTTGAATCAGTGGGACAAGAAAGCAGGTTTCACAGCCAGATTTATGACGATTTCCCAGGACTTTTATCAAGAAACCTGCTTTTAAACCTGTTCGAGGGAGAGGAGTTCAAGCTGATCAGAGGGCCGAGGCTAACTCCTGCATTTTGCGAACGTTGCGATCGCGTTCTCGTTGCAGTTGCCGTCTTAAAGTTTCAGGAAATTGCTCATTGGCTTGAGCGAGGGCCGTCTGAAAATTAGATTCTGCTTGTTGCAGTAATTCCATATTATTCAGATCATTGCCTTTTTTAACTAAGATTTGCCCTTTGAGATAAAACAGTTCCGGATTGTTTGGGGTAATCTCTAAAGCCCGATTCACCGCTGATAAGGCTTGGTCAAGCTGATCTAAATCACGATAGCCGACGGCAATTCCCCGATAGGCTAAATAAGAAGGGGCGGCATAATTTTCCAGGCGGGCGATCGCATCGTCGGCATTAGCAAAGGGTAGATTCACCGCTAAAATTAAATCCATGAATCCTTTAATCAGATTCAACTCCGGGTCGTTAGCCTCGATTTTTTCGGCAGCATCAAAATGCTTGAACACTTCTCGCAGTTTAGCCATTGCTTTGGGAACACCGCGCAAGGTACCTTCGGTACTCAGAATATAACCGCCCTCTAAAAAATGACCCACGGCTATATAAAGATTGCCGCGTAAGGGATTTTCCGTTAACAAAGATTCAGCAGTGGTGCGAGTGCGCGTTCCATAATCATTTAAGCGATCCCAGTCTTCATCTAAATAGGCCAAAGCCCCTTGCATTGCATAGACTAAAGGTTCATTGGGTTCGCTTTGTTCAGCTTGTTGAAGTTTGCGCAATGCCTCTTGATAATTTCCCTGTTCAAAGAGGGTTCTAAATGCGGCTTCAGTGTGCTCGCCGATTTCATGGCGATTTTCAGTGCGGAAGGGGTCTAAAGCCAGAGTCGGACTGATATTGAAAGTCAAGGCAATCGCCGCAGTGCCTGCGATCGCAGCAAGCAACCGACCCGCCCTAGAAAACCGATAGTTCATACTCTACCTCGTCTGTTTTGCCTCGATGATGCCAAAAAATTCTAAATCCCCATTGAGTCGCGATCGACTCAGGCCGGTTCTTTCCATTTTAGAATCCCAATCTCGTTACAGGAGAAGTCCGGACTAAAAAGTGATCTGTTTCACACTAGGCAGGTAGTGACGCCTGGTTTAGGGGCAAGTTCCAAACCATAGGGGAGTAGTTTAATCGGGTTAAGTTTGTCAAAATAGAATAGACATCTGAACAGTAAAACGCTGTTGAGTCTGTGCAATCTCGTTTAAGCCCCCTATTGTTGACAAGGGTTTCAATGCTTTATCTGAAAAACCTAACTTACCATCCCACCGCGACTCCCACGCCGATTCTCAAGTCCATTGACCTAGAATTTGCCCCACAACAGTTAGGCTTGATTATTGGGCCAAGCGGTTCTGGTAAATCCACCTTGTTAGAAATTTTGGGAGGATTGGCAGAAAAAACCCAAGGGGATATTTTTTGGCGAGATCAACTGTTGACGCCCGCCCATTTGCAGCAATTAGGGGGCCTGGTGTTTCAGTTTCCCGAACGCCATTTTTGTTGTGGGACCCTGCTGGAAGAGTTGCGCTTAGGGCATCCAGAACTGGGGTCGGAACGGGTTCATGAAGCCCTTAAAGAAGTGGGTTTAGATGGGTTGTCGTTGCAGACAGCGCCTCAATCCCTCAGTGGTGGACAGCAACGCCGACTAGCATTGGCAGTACAATTAATTCGGCAGCCTCATTTGCTGTTACTGGATGAACCGACGGCGGGTTTAGATTGGTCCATGCGACGCAATTTAGTCATGCTGTTGGCGAAGTTGAAGAAGCATTGGAGTTTGTTGGTGGTCACCCATGATGCCGGGGACTTGTTGGCGATCGCCGATTGCTGTTGGACCCTCAATCACGGGGAACTGCAAAGTGTCGAACCGAATAAACTCGCTATCAGCACTCAACTCTCTGTGGTCAGTTCTTGAGCGATCGCCTGATTTTAGCTGGTTATAGCCGGTTTCAATTCCACTCCCAACCCTTGACATTCTGACAACCTCAAGTTTTTGGTCAGGGGTTCGGGTCCTTCTGCTTTTCCACCGGATTTAAACCTCGCCTAGACCCCAATGTGCTTGTATTTGAACGACTAACTATGAGTGAACCTTACAAACCCCTTCTGCCAGAAAATCTTAAGTTATGGGAAAAAACGATGAATTGGCACCCGGATGCCGGTCATCTGCTGGAATTTCAAAGCTTGTATGAAGGCATTCTCGAAGGAAATCAATCCCTGAATTTAACTCGAATTACTACACCCGATGAGTTTTGGGAAAAGCATCTGTGGGACTCTCTGCGGGGAATTACACCTTTATTATCTCAACCCTTGGGTTCTGCCTCCGAGGAAGTCTCATCGCCAATAACGCAGAGGATTCCTGGGGAAGAAGGGAATGGGTCAGTTCGGGCGATCGATATTGGTACGGGGGCAGGTTTTCCGGGGTTGCCGGTGGCGATCGCCTGTCCCGAGTGGCAGGTGACTCTCCTGGACTCCACGCGCAAAAAAATTACTTTTCTCCAAAGTTTAATTAACCAGTTGGGGATGGAAAATGCTCGGGCGATCGTCGGCAGAGTGGAAGATATGGGTCATGCGGTTGAACATCGGGAACGGTATGATTTTGCCTTTGCGCGCGCGATCGGGCCGACGATGGTTTGTGCAGAATATGCCCTGCCCTTGCTAAAAGTAGGCGGGTTGGCGATTCTGTATCGTGGTCATTGGACTGAGGAAGAGGCACAAGTCGTTTCGGCTGGAGTTGAGCAATTGGGTGGGATAGTGGATTTTGTGGAGAAATTTACCACCCCACTCACGGATAGTGTTCGCACTTGTGTTTATTTGCGAAAGGTTGCGCCAACTCGTCCTGAATTTCCTCGGGCTGTGGGAGTACCGGCTCAAAATCCTCTGCTGTAATCGGGGGCCGGATCGTCTCCGGTTGTAGGACCGGGTGGAATGTGAGAGTAGACTGAAAAGATCGGCATCTGGAGAAAATAGCCGGTGTTGCTAAGGATTGAGACGCGACTGAAGTTGTTACTCCGACAGCGGGATAACGACTGAAGTCGTTACTAGAAATCGTTAGAGGCTGCGGTTTCAGGGTTTTTATGGATTAAGAGGCGGTAACGACGCGATCGCGACCGGCAGCCTTAGCTTGATAGAGGGCAACATCGGCGGCACGCAAGACAGCGAGTCCGGTTTTTCCATGTTCAGGAAAGCTGGCAACACCTAACGAGAGGGTGATGCAGCCGAGGGATTGTCCAGCATATTCCACTTGTAATAATTTTATCTTTTTTCGCAATTGTTGCGCGCGCTCTTGAGTAACGGTTAAAGGCGCTTCCGGTAAAATTAAAGTAAACTCTTCTCCTCCATAGCGACAAGGGATATCTGTAGGGCGGATATTTTTTTGAAAAAACTCTCCCAATTGTCGTAAGACTTGATTTCCTGCTTCGTGACCGAAGGTGTCATTAAATTGTTTAAAGTGATCGACATCGATCATAATCAGGGAGAGGGGATAGGTTTTGAGTTCAGCTTGATAGACTTCCCGTTCTAAAGCTTCTTCTAAATACCGACGATTGTATAAACCTGTTAGCGGGTCGCGAATGCTTTGGTTATGGAGGGTTTCGCGCAATTTTAAATTCGCTAAGGCTAAGGCAATATGTTCCGCAACGGTCATAGCTAACAGTTGGGTTGTATTGGATAACGGTCCTTTATCTGGGGCGCATAGATAGAGCACACCTAGGGCTTTTCCTTGAGCCATCATCGGGACGCAGCAATATTCAGCGGGTAAGAGATTTTGATGGAGGTGTTGACAAATTAATCCATTTTGCATATTTCCGACAAAGTGTACCCGTCCCCGTCGCAACGCCCAACATTCATTGGGAGCAAATACTTTCTGACTGCTAAAGGTAATCCCCCAACTGGCAACAACATCGAGTAAATTATTGAGGGAGTTAATAATAAAAACGGCACCGGGAATGTTGGGGAAGAGTAATTTACAAGATTGGGCGATCGCGCTGTAGGCTTCTTTAACGGTTAGGCAAGCTTGCAGCAAATCACTCATTTCACTGAGCAAAATTAATTCCCGCTGACGCACTTCCAGTTCTAAGGTTTTTTGATGCAAGGCTTCTTGGGCTTGTTTGCGTTCCTCAATTTCTTCTAGGGCGCGATCGCGCATAGAGCGATAATCCTGAAGACGGCGAGTGAGGTCCGTGACATCTTCGATGGCTAACAGTGCGTAAAACCCATCACCATTCAAAGATTTCACCCCGGTTACTGTGGTATGTTGGATCCGAAATTCCCCATCAGGAAGGGGGGCGGGAATCAGGTGTTTGTGCAGTTGGGAAGAAAAAATTGTCGGAGGACCGCCTTCAAATACTTGTTGGAGACGGTGGTGATACTTGGGTTGAATTAAATGAGGAAAGCGATCGCCCAAATTCTTGCCTACGATTTCGCTTTTTGCAATTTTTGTCCAATCTTCTAAGCAACTATTCCAAAACAGAACAATAAAATCTTCCCGCAGAACACAAGCCCCCACGGGAACTCGGTCGAGAATTCCAAATTTCTCCTCAACCTTTTGGATCTCATTCATTCTTCCTCACTCTCTTCTATCATCTCTAGGGCTGTCAGTAAGGCATCAAAAGAACCGACCTTAAAAATTAAAATAATATCTCCGGCAATTTGCAGCTGTTCAATGGTAAATCGAGCCTGAGCTAATAACACGGTCGTATTAGGCTCTAATTGCTTAGAATTCAATAAATGTTCGACGGTATCTTCCAAATACATGGGTAGGGAATAATTCAAATGCTGTCTGAGCAAATTGCTCATCGAACCCATCACCCCATTGATGACAATATTCCCTATTTCCGTTAAGGTTCCAATTTTGACAGCATCCAAGTCGGGAGTTCCAACTTCTTCATTGGTCAACAAAGCTACTAATTTAGAGGCGCTATCGGTGGGAAAAACAAGCTGGGCCAGACCACTGAATGAGCCGCTAAAGCCAAGGCGCACTGCTGAAACTAAAGAAACTCCCAAACGATTTTCCAGTTCCTGCTTCATTTGCCCGGGGGAAAAGACGCGGATAAATGGAACCTGTAAGCGGATGTGGCACTCAATCATTTCATTGAGGACACTTGCTGCTCTGCCAACACCAATGTTGACCAATTCCTGCAAGGTATCCAGTTGGTCAACGGTTAAATTCATCGCGCATTCTCCTCTGTAAAACCCAATATTTTTTTCAGGGTATTATTCAATTCATCTGGTTTAGGCGGCTTATTAATCACTGCCTTTGCTCCCAAGTCAAAACAGTGTTGACGGGAAGTTTCTTGAATATCTGCTGTAATAACAATTACGGGAATGGTGTAATCATGTTCTTTTAAAAAGGTTAAAACATCCCATCCGTCAAATTCCGGCATCAATAAATCTAATAAAATACAATCGGGCAGTTCTTCATCTAACAGGCCGATCGCCTCGCGTCCATTGGAGGCTTCTCGGGTAAGGTATCCCTGTTTCTGTAAAGATTTACAGATAACTCGACGGGTAAATTGTGCATCATCTACAATCAAAATTAACGGCATCGTTCTATTATTTACACCAGAGTAACGGCAAGGTTTATATCCTTTTTTGAGGTCCTTTTTGAATACAAGGTACGAAACATCGGTGCGTTGAGACGATCCCTCCTATGAGCACCCATCACATTCATTAGAGTAGCGCAATCGTCAGACGATCGCCTCCCTTAGTCTGAGACTGATCAAGTGCTACATCTGCCGATTGAATCACCCCGATCGCAGGGTCAAGTAATTTTCTGCATTTACCTTCAACTCGTCTTCTCGACCTTGGGACTACTTGGGAATCCCTCCTTGTATTCCCGCCATGCTCCTTCAGTCCATCACGAGGGTCATGATCGCAATCATCAAGCATTTCTTCAGTCTCATCAAGACAACCGGGTTTGTCTGAGAATAGTTTCGCCCATTAGCAACAAATGAGGAACAGAAGCCCGGTTTCTAGTCCTACTGACTTAATCCTGTCTGAATGCCCTAGAATTAGGGTGACCACGGATACAAAGCTCTGGGCTCATCCGGTCAATCCCCTCATCCGTTGGGACAGCGCGTTGCTTCCAGAGCAACCCCAGCTTGTGATGAAAGAATCTGCACCCCGATGTTTCGGATTCCTACCCGATTCAATTCTTTCTACTGGAAACGGATTTGACTATCATGGCAGAAAAGCGCCCAGAAAAATTTATAGTTTGATGAAGGCGGGGGTCTGGTGCTGATTATTTGTCCGGGAATTCATGATCAGAAGCTGACGCAGAGTTTTGTATCGAGGTTGCTGCCGAACCGTGTTTCGACGGGCGCAACTCCCCAGGTTTGGATTCTCCCGCCTCGCGATCGCCCCTATTTTCCCCCAGAAATCTGGCAGTTTTTGCATGAAAGCGGGGCGATCGACTTGTTTAAACCGGCCTCCTCTGAACCCCTGATCTGGATCGGATTCAGCGCTGGAGTTGTCGGTGCGATCGGGGCAGCCTGGGGGTTATATTCTCTTCAATATCCAGTGAAAGCCTTCATTGCCATTGATGGCTGGGGGGTCCCCTTATTTGCTCCCTTTCCAATTCACCGGGTCAGTCACGATTATTTTACCCACTGGAGTTCTGCCGTCTTGGGACGAGGATGCGAGAGTTTTTATGCGGATCCCCCGGTGGAACATTTGGCTTTGTGGAACTCACCCGAGTCTGCGATCGGTTGGCACATTCCCGCTGAGGGTTCTATCTCGCGACCCCAGCGGACTACAGCCGCAGAATTTGTCCGGTGGGCGATCGCAAGGGGCTGATCTCAACACGATGAGACGCAAATGTTGGCAGACAGAAGCAGCAAGAAGGGTTCGCTCCAGGAAGAAAGAGCATTGCACGAAACAGGCGATCGCTGGTTGTCAAAAATAGGAGATAATGGCTACAGCAAGAACCAACCTCAGATCGACTCTCCGTGCAACGCTACAGGAAGGGAGTAATACAGTTTTTTTGTATGTAAATTTATATTAACCTAAAAAACCATAAGTAGAAAGAGTAATTATTTATGAATATAATAGACTCAAATCTATATGAAAGGGTTATTCTGAGGAGAAAGGGCATTGAAGCAGTCAACCCTACACCAGCTTAGAGTTTTTGAAGCTGTGGCGCGCCACAAGAGCTTTACTCGTGCTGCTGAAGAACTATTTTTAACGCAACCCTCGGTTTCCATGCAAGTGAAACAGTTGGCGAAATCGGTGGGAATGGCACTGTTTGAACAAGTCGGGAAACGGTTGTATTTGACGGAAGCGGGAGAAGAACTGTTAGGGACTTGTCGAGACATTTTCGATCGCCTCTCCCAATTTGAAATGACCGTAGCCGATCTACAAGGTCTCAAACAAGGACAATTAAAACTTAGCGTCATTACAACGGCCAAATATGTCATTCCCCGCTTACTCGGGCCATTTTGTCAACGCTATCCGGGAATTGATGTATCTCTGAAGGTGACGAACCATGAAGGATTGCAGGAACGCCTCAATGATAATCTCGATGATCTGTATATTTTAAGCCAACCTCCGGCGACTCCAGATGTCTTGTGTCATGAGTTTTTGGACAATCCTTTGGTGGTGTTAGCACCGATGACTCATCCCTTGGCATCCCAAAAAAATATCCCAATTGAACGGTTGAATGGGGAACCCTTTATCATGCGTGAACCGGGTTCGGGGACAAGGCAAGCAGTACAAAAAATGTTTGAAGATCGCGGGGTAGCGGTGAAGGTGCGCTTGGATCTGGGGAGTAATGAAGCGATTAAACAGGCGATCGCCGGAGGATTAGGAATTTCTGTGCTGTCTCGTCACGTTTTGACCCTAGATGGTTGGCAAAATCAACTGACGATTCTGGATGTGGAGGGTTTTCCCATTCCGCGTCAGTGGTACGCCATTTATCCCAGCGGCAAACAACTATCTGTAGTGGCACGGACCTTTTTTGACTATCTCCTGAATGAAGGGAAGGAGGCGATCGAAAGTTCGGCAAGGTTACAGCAGCAGATGCACTGAATTTCCCGTTACAGCAAAATCCGGCGAACCCATGTAAGAAGGCGATCGCCGGATTATTCTTAACCTTAATTGGAGACCTCAGTCATCTCAATGACCCGCCCTTGGTGGTCTTTCACCAAGAAATTTAGGGGCTTTTCTCGCCGGATTTTGTACTTAACTCCGCTCATCTGTACCCGTAATAGCAACTGTTCGAGGCAGTCATGGTCAAACCCTACGTGGCGTTGTCGGTTTTTGCTGCCTAAACTCGCCCCAGAAATAACGTGCAGTTGAGTATTTTTCTGTAATTGATACCAGAGTCCATCGGGTCCGGCAATGGTTTGAGTCGCCGTAGACCCCATTGGGGAGGACATATAAAGAGGATCAATACCCGTGCCGCCGAGGGTTTGCTCGTAGTTATAGTAATAATGCAAGGGGACTTCTGCCGCAGGCAATTCCAGTAGCCCTTCATAAAGCTGTCGGGCAGTTTCCAAATCTGAAACCATGATGGTGTAAACTTTCGGGGCGCTGGTGAGGAACATCCACATTGCCACGCCATAGGCAGCGAGTAGCATCACCATAATCCCTTGGGTAGAAAAGAGGCTATCCAGAGGGAGGGATGGCAGCAACGAGCTTAATGTCGGAGGAACGCTAACAGTTAGAGCCATGTAATTTTCAATAAGGTAAACCGAGGTTTAGATCGAGCGATCGCTTGCACAGTCGGGGTGGTGACTCCCTTTATTGTAGGTCAATCTGATTGTAATTAATTGTAACAAAGCAGGACAGAACTCATCACAGCATTGTTTTGGACGGCGGTCCCCTACCCTAGAAACTGGCTTTCTGAATCGATAGTTCGCTTCTTGATCGACCCATTTTCCTCAAAACCCGGTTTCTTAGGGTTCCTTATTAATGCCGTTGCCGTTAGGGATGGGAATTCTACGCAACTGTGGATATATTACAGACATCCATCGTAGAGATCTGGAGTCGTCTAGGGACTTCAACCCCCTTGTGGGTGATGCAACTTACCCGTTTTGATTCGTGAGTTTGAGCTTATGCAACCGCCTGTTTTTTCTGAATGTCAACACCCTCTAGTGCAGTCGTTGTTTCAAAGAAGCGATCGCGAACTGCTGACCCTGTTTCAGCGCCATCCTGATGAGGGCAAATATTTCACTGCCATTTTTGGACGCTATAGTTCCATTGTCTATACCCTGATTCAACATCAAGCCAAATCCCCCGTTCAAGGAGACTATCTATTTGCCATGACGTGGCGGCATATCTACCACGAACTCCGGGGACTAGATTTACGCTTTGAGGAAGGCGCTTCCACCCCCTTTACCTTGCAAACTTGGCTAATTAATATGACAGCCTGGTGTATCGAACACGCCGAATTACCCCCCGTCGAATCCATTCACTATTCCTTACAGACTTCCCCACCTCCGTTATGGTGTTATGTGGAACAAGCTTTAGATCTCCTCTCTCCCCTATTGCGGATTACGGTTTTAATGGCACAGACTTTTCATTGGAGTGAAACTCGGATTTCAGCTTATCTGCAAGCAGAAGGAGAAACGATCGCCCCAGGGGATGTCAAGGCATTACTGGAAGAAGGGTATCAACGCTTAGAATCAGCCTTGCCGAAGGATATTAGAATCATCTATTTGGAGGCTTTCCCTCCTCATTCCAATTCTGCCCCCGCTTTACAAAACGCCACCTAATTTCATCAGGACAAGGCGTCTGCCTTGTCCTGAATCCTATCTTATGCCTCGGGATCGACCCCTAACGCCCGTAATTGAGCAGCGAGGGCCTCTGCCCGGTCCCGTTCGCGATCGGCGCGTTCTCGTTCCTGTTGCCATGCCAAGCGCAACTCCTCGGGCATCAGTAACCGTTCCCCACTATCCCGGCGATAAAAGACGATGAGTTTGCCTTCCACGGCCAAACGTAACCCCAACGCGGTACTATAACTCTCGGCGATCGGCTCATATACTTCATTCCTTAAACGATACCCCTGCAACTGTTCCGGTATCCATTCTCCCCTCGGGTCAAATAACCAATATTCCTCCACCCCCAACTGTTCATAGATAGTTTTCTTAAACTCCATATCCTGATTGCGGGTACTTGGTGAAGTCATCTCAAAAATCACCGAGGGCACTTGTCCTTCTTCCCAAATTTTATAATTATCCCGTCCCCCCGGTTCCACATTAAAAATCACCATCACATCCGAGGCAACCCGCAACCGGGGGAAGCCTTGGGAATAGTATAAAAACTGATTGCCTAAAACTGTCGCCTGACGACCGGTTAGGTATTGTCGCAATACTTCTAAGGTGACGAGAATCGCATAGAGATGATCATAAGTTTCTGCCAAGGGTTCACCGTTCTCGCTGGGGTAAATAACCGGAGTTTGTTGTTGAATGGGTAAGGTTCCAGTCATTGATTGAGGGGGATTTTATAGTATTTTTAGTTTAACAATTTTAGGGGCTTCCAGACTAACTCTGACTCTCACCCATTCCTGAACACACAAAAACGCACGAGTTGAGAGGACTCGTGCGTTACAAAGGCTTGTCTATGAGAAAGTTGATGCTGAGATATCGAGCTAAAGCTCGTTATTTTATAAGTTTTGAAAAAATTAGATTACTCCATTTTTAGTTAAAACTTCAAAGGCGAGTAATGAAACAAAACCAATCATTGCTAATCGTCCATTGAGCCGTTCGGCGTAGGGGGTAAAACCCGTGCGCGCAGTGTCATCAACGTACATTTTTGGCTCGATCGCAAAGTTGTTGAGTTTATCGCTTTCGCTGATCACGACTCCCTTTGTGGTGTTCATGGTTATTGGCTCCTTGAGTTGGTTTGGTGAACCCCTTGGTTGCTTATGTAAATAAATGTAACAGAGATTATGAAGTTTTGCAACAATATTCCAGAAATTTATTAAAATTCATAAACTCTTGTTGACAACTGGCAACTTTTAGGGTAAAAATTAGGAGGATGAACAACAACGTGAATCTCCCGAAAAGCTTACTGCCACTCCCCTTGCAAGGTAAAAGCTGCCCAATAGAAAGGAGCCTGCCACCGTTGTTGTTCCCAAAGTTCGATTTGGGCCGATCGCAAGGCAGCCGCTGGAGTTAACCCTTCTTGGAGCATTTTCTCGTAAAAATTCACCATCAGCCTTGCGGTGGCTTCGTCATCCACACTCCACAGACTAACTAGGACCCGAGGAGCCCCGGCATACATAAACCCCCGGGTCAACCCCACCAGGCCCTCCCCTCGGATTTCCTGACCTAACCCAGTTTCACAGGCACTCAACACGATTAATTCGGCAGGTAAGTTGAGGTTAAAAATTTCATGCAGGCGCAAAAACCCATTTAACGGTTCCCCCTGTTGATTTAACAGGGAAAACACTAACCCCGATAACTCCGGATTTACACTATTGAGCAGTCCGTGGGTGGCAAAATGAACAATTCGATATTGACTCAGTTCCGGATTGGTAGCGGCTTCTCGACTCGCTTCAAACCCGAAAGCTTTTTTGCGTTCAGATTCGGGAACCAGGGCCAGAATTTCCTCGGCTTCGAGTTTGGTATAGGGCAGGCGGCTAAATTCGACTTCTGAGGCGCGAGTTCCGGTTTCAGATTTCATTCCAAGGGTGAGAGATTCATCTTTTTCCAAGGACTCGTTAGGTTGCAGGCGTTCGTCGTAGGGGGTAAACACCGGGTCTGCAAGGACTGCTAGGGTTTTGGGGGCAGGGGTACGTCCGGCAATTTCTTGACGCAAAACGGCCATTGTAGAGGCAGAAGGCAAGCTGACGATTTCATGTTTGACGATTAAGGGTAGGTAACTGTCGCTGCCCTCTGGGGGATTAGGGACGGCGAGGGCAGCGAAGGGGATGTATTGCAAAGCCCCATCACTAACAATCAGCAGGCGCTTGTCATCACCCAGGAAGTCGGCGACGGGTCCGAGCACTTTCTCGCTGAGGGCGGCGGAGGTTTGGGTAAAAATCGATCTCCGGATCCGCAGACTGGGAATGGTGAGGGCATTTCTAAATTGTTTAGCAGCTTGTTCGATTTCTTCCCGGGGGGGTAGGGTGTAGCTGGTGAGGCTGGTTTTGGTGACCACCCACAGGTAACTCCGTTCTTTGCCCAGGGAATATTCTAGGAGAATGGTGTTGTCATCGAGGACTTGTTCTTGGATTTGGGTGAGGGTGAGGGGTTGGGGTTGGGTAAGGGCGGCGTAGCGAGGACTGGTGACGCGCAGCAGGGTTTGGACTCGCCGGTATTGGGTGAGGAGGTCGTCAATTTCAGCGGCGAGGGCGTCGGCTTGTTCTGGGGTATGGGGTCCGGAGAGGAGTTGGATGCGCCGTTCTTCTAAGGCGCTGAGTTGTTGTTGGATGCTGCGTTCCCTGTCCAAGAGTTCAGGGTCAGCCCCTTGGCGGATGTCGGCGTTGGCTTCGTTGAGGATTTCTAGGAGACTGCGGGCGCGGCCCTGTTCGCTGGCTTGGAGGGCTTTGGCGTCAAAGCCTGCGCTGGGCTGCTGTTGGTGCAGTTCCATGAGCAGATCGATGTAGAATTCGTAGTAGTCTTGGACTTTGGCGAAGAAGGAGGCGCGGGATTCCTGGCTGGCGACGTTGGTACGCAGGTCCTCGGCGATCGCAATGGCGGTTTCAATTTCGGTAAGGGCGTTGTCCAGTTGTCCTTGATGCCGCAGGGCGATCGCCATGCGGTAGCGGGTGAGGGCTTCTTTGGGCCGATCGCCAACAGATTGGCGCAGAGGTAGGGCTTGGTTATAGTATTCCAGGGCTTTGGGGTTGTCACCAAGGGAGGCGTAAACAAAGCCAATGTTGTTGAGGGTACTGGCTTCTCCCCGGCGATCGCCTGCGGTTTCCCACAAGGGTAATCCCTGGTGATAGGTTTCTAAGGCGAGGGGATAGTCTCCGTCTTTGGCATAGACAAATCCAATATTGTTGAGAGTGGTGGCTTCCCCTCGGCGATCGCCTGCTGCTTGCCACAGGGGAAGGGCTTCGTTATAGCGATCGAGGGCTTGTTGTTTGTCCCCTAATGCTTCGTAAACGTTGCCGATGTTGTTGAGGGTGAGGGCAACCCCTGCAGTATCGTCGAGTTCTCGATAGAGGGGGAGGGCTTGATTGTAGTAATCCAGGGCTTCGCTATATTGTCCTAAGTCGTCGTAGATTTTGCCGATGTTGTTATAGGTGACGGCTTCTCCCTGGCGATCGCCCGCTTCTTTCCACAAGGGAAGGGCTTCGTTATAGGCATCGAGGGCTTGTTGATATTCTCCCAGGGCATCATAAATGGCCCCTTGTTCAGTAAGGGCAAAGGCTTCTGCACTGGGGAGGTCGAGTTTTTGATATAGGTCTCGCGCCCGGTTGTACGCTTCGAGGGCGGAAGTAAAGGAACCCAGTTCAGCATAACTACGGCCTAGGTTAAACAGCACATCAGCGAGGCCGGGAAGGTCTTCTACCGCCTCTTTGAGGGTGAGGGCTTGCAGGAGGTGGTCGAGGGCAGTTTGGGGGTCGCGGGAGGCTTTGGCGACGAAGGCCAGTCCGATCAGGGTTTCGGCTTCTAAGGAGCGATCGCCGAGTTGTTGATAGAGGCTGCGGGCTTCTTGGAGTTTAGCTTGGGCAGCGGTGAGGGCTTCTGGAGTGCCTTCTTGGAAGAGTTGTCCTCCTTCCTCAAAGGCGCGATCGGCTTGTTCTTCTAAACTGTCTGGAGTGGTGTTCTCAAGAGAGTCAGCTTGGGGCGCGGGAGGGGCGGTTTGGGGAGGGGCAGCGACCACTCCGGGGCAGATGAGGAGGCTTAACCCCAGCGTGAGGTTCAGGATCACCCGGGGGAAGTGGTCTTGGTATGGGTTGTTCTGGGTTGGGTCTCCTCGATCGCTCATAAGGGGTTAGGTTTGACCAGGATTGAGGGTGAGCTGTTGGGTATGAACGGGGGCATTATTTTTTCGTTCCCCTAAGAGTTGCTAGGGAAGGTTCTCCTCTGGTTCATACCGCCTTTTAAAGATAAGTAGCGGTAGCCTATGGGGGTATTATAGTCCCTGTTTTCAAGACTGAGAACGATTATCCACAGGTGTTTCTATTCTCTCTCGGAGGTTTGAAGGGGTCGAGGAAGAGTTTTAGCCTCCAGCACCGATTCTTGTGCTTAATTTTTGGGACCCGATTGGAAGAGCCGGGTCACTCTCTCACAATGGACTGATTAATCCAGTTTAAGTAAGGCGTAGAACCTGCAATAATTGGAATGGCAATTATTTCGGGAACTTCATAAGAATGCAAGGATTTAATGGTTGATTCTAATCGGGCAAATTGACGCAAATCCGTCTTGATTGTGAGTTGCCATTCTTCTTCTTTATTAACTTTACCGTTCCAAGTATAAATAGAGGAGATGGGGCTCAGGCTGACACAAGCAGCTAACCGTGATTCCACAAGGGATTGCGCGATCGCCTCGGCTTCAATCTGGGTGGGGGCCGTGACCCAAACGATGCCATATTCCGGTTCATCAATTAGGTTTTTCATGGGGCTGTTTTCCTCTCGGTTGATAGATTTTATAGGCTTGAAGGCTGTAATTGGGGCTATTTTATCCGGTTAGGGAACAAATTAGAAGTTTTAGAGTCTTGAATTCATTACTTCATTCACTCATCCGGATAAAAATTATAAATTTTTTGTAAAGAAATATTAAAACCCCTTGACATTACTCCGAGTGCTTCGGTTAAATGTAAGCCAATGTCAATCGAAGATTAATTAAAGTCAACCACTTACGAACGGTTTAAAATCCAATTAATCCAGACAGATAAATAAAGGGATTTAAAATAAAAAATCCTGTTATCTTTTTTTAGTTTAGAGTTTATTTTTGTCAAGCCGAATTCTCTAAAACTCCACTAATTGGGGAGTTATTTTGACTTGGGTTGGCAACATGAGCATCAGGGGCATCTAACAGCATCTACCAGTTACTCCAGGGTCATTTTTATTGTGGAATCCACTCAATACGCTGGAAAGCACCGGACCAAGCACCCCTATTTAATTAAGATATTGTTGCTGGGCGGGATGGGAATTGGGCCGCTATTTTTAGCCGTGACCTTGCCCGTTTTTGCTCAACAGACTCCAGCGGGAACCCCCATAGAAAACCGGGCCACGGGGAGTTTTGAGGACCCGCAAAATCCGGGGATACCGATTCAAGTTGAATCTAACACCGTGACCATTACGGTGGCCGAAGTTGCGGGAATTACGGTTCAAGCAACTGGGATTACGGATGACGACGGCGACGACCGAATTGATGTCGGCGACCTGCTTTATTTTCAATATGAAGTAACGAATGTGGGAAATGACCCCACACGCTTTCGCATCCCAAATTCTGCCAATATCACGGGTCCCGGAACCCTCGCGGGGAATGTGGAGATTAGTACCGATGGGGGTCAAACTTGGATTCAGGTGACGGGTACTGAACTGATTACCCAATCGGTCCCAGCAGGTGGGAGTATTCTCGTACGAGTACCAATAACGGTAAGTTCTGATGCGGGGGTGGGCAGCGAAATTGCGGTCCAACTGGGGAATACCCCAGGAGATGAACAAAATGTCTCCGAAGACCCTGGGGTCGGGGATGTTTATACGGTAGATAATACCAATGGAGCAGCACCTGGGGAAGTGGACGGACCCCCGGTGAATGGGACTCGGGGGGCAAGTGCGACCCAAAGAGTGACGGTGCAAGCGGTACCTTTGGCGTTGGCGGCCCTGTATAAAACCCACGGAACGCCGGTGGAAGTGAATAATCCCGCCGATCCGTCCGATGATGTGATTACTTATCAATTGGCGTTGGATGTGCGCGCAGAACTCCCCCCGGGAGTAACGGGATTTGTGCCGGGAGATTTAGCGCCGAATGAACGTTTCCCGATTAGTGTGGATGGGAATCTGGTTAATCGGATTCTGATTTCTGATGCGATGCCGGTAGGGACTCAGTTTGTGCTAGATTCGGCAGTTGCCCCCCCAGGATGGCAAGTTGTGTTTACGGCAGATGATCCCAACAGTGCCAATCCCTTGCAAGCAACGTGGCGGACGGATGTCGCCGCAGTTGGGGGGGTTGCTAATGTGCGACGCGTGGGATTTATCTCCGAAGCTACCATCGCCCGGGGAACTCAGGTGAGCGGATTTGAGTTTAAAGTGGTGACGCGCAATATTGCACCGGGGACAACCGCGATCGCCAATATTGCCCAGGTATTTGGGGGGACGGCAGGGAATCCGGACCGACTGGTGTATGACGAATCCGGGGACCAAAATCCCAGTAATTTTAATGATGATGGGACATTACCTGTACTTGATGCGGACGGAAATCCCGTGGTTTCCTCTGGGGTGGTAAATCCAGGAACCGATGGAGTTGACACCAACAATAATAATACTGGCGTCGGACCAGGGGGGGAAGCAAATGTCCTCACCCTACCCTTTGCTCCCACCACAATTCTCAATGGTCCAAGCGGGACACCGGGGGCAGTTGGACCCACGGATCAAAATGATAGTTTCACCAATAATGTGGTGGTCCCGATTCCGCCGAACATTCCACCGGGACAACCTATCTCGCCACTTCCTCCGGTAGATTTCGGTAATACAGTGGTTAATCCTACGGGTCAACCTCTGACGATCGCCCCGGTTAACCCCAGCGATCGCAATTCGTTACCCCCAGGGACAGTTGTGACTATCACTTATGGGGGAAGAACTGTCCCCTATGTTTACGATCCAGTCACCGGATTTACCACCTCAGATCCGCCGATCATCATTCCGGGGGAAGTCTCTCCGGCAGACTATCAAGTTCAGATTCGATTGCCCAGCGGGGAAGTGAATACGGAATATTCTGTTCCCATCGCCGCTTTTATCGATACGAATGGCAACGGAACGTTTGATGACGGAGAACAAGGGGCAACGACAATTAACCGGGTTTATACCGGGTTTATCAAGACCACTAAAGAATCTCGCGTCCTTAAAGGCACGGGACCCGATGTGCTTCCCGGACAAGAAACCTTTAGTACCGAGGTAAAAACTCCCTCTCCTGGCAACATCATCGAATATCGCTTGACTTACAATAACTTTTCCACCGCTGGAGGTCCGGGGAATGTCACGTTAACGGCCAGCAATTTGGTGATTACCGAAGATGGTACAACCTACGACTCGGTGACCAACCCCGGGGGGAATAATTGGGCGTTAGATACGGATAACCTCGATGAGGATAACAATCCGACCACGGGAATTGATACTTCTCATGTGGTGGGGTCCGCTGTGGATTCAACCGGGGGAGAGATTCAATTATTCCAGGGAAGACCGGCAACGACAGCAATAGGAGAACAAAGCGGAACGACGGTGGAGACAGATGTCACCCGATATGTTGTTCGTGTCACTCAGGAACTTGCACCGGGAACATCAGGAACGTTTATATTTCGCCGCCGGGTGAATTGACAATGGTCGGTGGTTATTTTCATGGCAAACGATAATTATCCATTTTCAATTCTTAATTCTCAATTATCTCAGTAATCAGGGGGGAAGGAAATGCTGGAAAACCCGTTCAGAATTTTAATGATAACGTTGGGACTGATAGGGAATCTGTCCTTCCCAGGTTTGGCAATGGCATCGGTTCAACCGTCAGGGGAGAATGCCACGGTCATCGGGTCCTGTGGTTCAAACGGGTCCTGTCCTGTTCTACTGACCCAAGGCAACCGGGTCCAGATTCGTCTCCAACTCTATCACCTCAAAACCGTTGAAGATGAGCAAGGGAATGTCCAGACTGAATGGGTAGAACTGCCTGCTGCTGCATCGGTGCAACCTGGGGATATCCTCCGTTATACGATCGCCGCAGAAAACCAAACTGCTGAGGATATCCCTAACGTTGTCCTCACTCAACCGATTCCTAAACCGGTGGTTTACCAGGAAAACTCTTCTCGTATTGATACGGAAGCAGTCATCACGTACAGCATTGATGATGGCAAAACCTTTGTCACGACTCCTACGGTGGAAGTCACCTTAGAGAATGGACAGGTGGAAACCCAACCCGCACCCCCTGAGACTTATACCCACCTCCGTTGGACTTTGACCAATCCCCTGCCACCGACGGCGATTGTAACCGGACAGTTTGAGGTGCGGGTGCAATGAAGCATCAAAATTCTGGGGTGAGTCATTCCCCCTCTAAATTTAGGACTCGTTCCCTGTTTTGGGCCATGACTGCCACGCTCTTAGCAGGAACAGGGGGGACGCTATTTCTAAAAACCGGCGGTTTTTCCTCTGCCTCTGCTCAGGATAACCCCCAATGTGTGATTCCGGGATACTTGCTACAAAATGAAGCATCCTACAGTTACAGCAGCGATGGCGTTAATCAGATTGAATCCGTTACCAACAAAATTACAGATGCGGTGGTTGGTGGAGGACCCGTCACCATCAATCCCAATGGGATTCGCGATGGGGGAAATAATCGGGTCTCGGGTGCTTTTGCTGGGGTGTTGGCAGATGAGTTAACTAAATTAGGATTTACTCAAGCAGAGGCAACGCGGGCGGTGATTGCGGCAACGGTTACCTTGGCGCAGATGCCCATTGATTCGAGTTTCCGACAGGTGGCGATCGCCACGCGGACTGCCATTTTCCAAGCAGTTCCTGCTAAAGCTTCGGTGATTGCCCAATTGCAACGCCCTGAAGCACAAGAAACGGCGATCGCCCTGACTGCTGAACTCTCAAAATCTATCCTCGTCCGGGATGGGCTCACTCCTGCTGAAGCAGAAAGCGCTACTGAACAACTAATCTCTACTATTGTTTCGGCGGGAGATAACGCAGCGATCGATGACACCTTCCGCGCCGCATTTCAGGCGATGGTTAATGCCGTCCCCGATCGCGAAACCCTCCTGCGGGACCTTGCCGATGACTTTGAGGAAGAAATTCGCAACATCCGCAACGGTGTTCGCAGTGGCGTAGAACAAGGGGATGTGCTTTATTTTGATTTCACCCTGAGTAACCCCACGGATAGCGCCCTACGCTTCCAAATTCCAGATGCTAACGCCGTTCAACGAGAAACTACGAACGGCATCGTCCGTGGGGTCAGCTATTCGATGATTGGTAATGGCAGCGATGTCTTCCTCGTTCGCGATTGCTTCCCCGAACCCGAACCGGAAGAACCTGGACCTGTCGTCATCACTCCGCCACCGGATATCGACCCCTTACCGCAACCGGGAGAACAACCCCAACCGGGAGAACAACCCCAACCCGCACCCCCACCCCCAATTATTCCGCCACCGGATATCCAACCTGAACCCATTCCGACTCCAACCCCAACCCCAACCCCCCAACCACAACCCCAACCGCAACCCATCACCACCCCGACAGATGTGATTGTACCCCCCGGTGGCGGTGTCCAAATTGTCGTTGAGGTGGAAGTTGGACCGATTCCCTCCGATGGCGGTGGGGTAACTGTCAACATTCCCACCCCGGTAGAGACGCCGGAACAACCACCCACCCCACAAACGGTCATTATTACCCCCACCCTGCCGGGTACTCCCCGCAATGAAGGACTAGGACGCATTACCGGATGTGCAGGAGAACTCTTACCGGACTACACCGGATTTAGAGTGGGACTCTACCAACCCAATCCTACGGACCCCACCGGCGGAATTCAAGGGGTTGTCCCCCTCACGCCTACGGATATTCGTGGAGGACTCTCCCCTAATTTAGAAAATGCTAACCCTTTCTTCCTGACGAATGGAGAACAAGGTACTTACAATTTCCTCTTGGATGTCACCCGAGGTCAACTAGACCCCGGACAGCAATACATTTTCTTAGTCACTCCTCCATCGGGTAGTAACTATGCTGAACGTCGCATCCGCCTCGATATCGGTGCCAACAATAATGGGGTGGTTTCCTATACTGCTACTGCCCTCGATGGACGTCCGCTGAATGTGGTCAGCAACAGTACCTCCGCTACGGGTACCATTGATATTCGCGATCGCGATCAAGTCGGATTGAGTTTAGGCACGTTTGACTTAAGCGCTAGTTTGTGCGAAGCGCAGGAAATCCAAATCGAGAAAACCGGCGATCGCATTGCTGCCGAACCGGGCGATACCGTTATTTATCGTCTCGCCATCCGCAACTTGGCGAATACTCCCATTACTGGCATCATCGCCGCCGACTTCCTCCCCCTCGGATTCCAATTCCGCGAGGATTCCGTCCGCGCCGAAATCTCTGGTCAGAGTGTCGGCATCACCTCGACTCATGAGGGCCGTTCCATCACCTTCGATGTCTCCAAGGTCACCATTCCTCCTACAGAAGTCCTGAATATTGCTTACGCTGCACGCATCACCCCCGATGCCTTGCGTGGTAATGGTCGTAACTCCGCCTTTGCCAATGGTCAGCGTGTGGATACCGGCATCCAGGTTCAAGATGGTCCTGCCATTCACTCCCTGCGTATTGCACCGGGAATTCTAACCGACTGCGGCACCTTAATTGGTCGCGTCTTCGAGGACTTCAACAGTGATGGTGAGCAACAACCCGATGAACCCGGTATCCCCAATGCGGTGATTTTCCTCGATGACGGCAACCGCATCATCACTGATGAACAAGGGTTGTACTCCGTTTCTAATGTCCTGGGTGGCTATCGCACCGCGACGTTAGACCTCTCTAGCGTTCCTGGATACACCCTCGCACCCAACGAGTTTGTGAGTGAACGGAATAGTCTATCCCGTCTCGTGCGCCTCGAACCCGGGGGTATGGCACGGGTGAACTTTGCTGTAACCCCCGCTGCGGAGGAAGATCCTGCCTCCACCGTCGGTCAAGAAGGAGGTTAATTTAAAATGCACTTTCAATCTAAATTTTCCCATCTCAGTTTTAATGGTTCCCTCGTTTTACCTGTTGCCGCCTTTCTCTTCCCGTTACCGGGATTCGCCCAGTTGTCCTCTACTGCCATAACTTTTAGCCCCGGGTCGGGTCTGGCCTCTTCCCCGGAGCAACCTCAGATACTGTTGTTAACAGAGAATCTGCAATTTGCCCGATTTGATGAAACCTTGTCCGAAAATGAGACAACTTCGGGAAATGCCTTCCCTGAAATAGTCACTGATGGAAACAAGACCCCTCAGATACTATTGGTAATAGAGCATCTGCAATCTGTTACAGATTCCGATGAAAAGTTGTCCGAAAATGAGACAACTTCGGGAAATGCCTTCCCTGAAACAGTTGCGGATGCCGCTAATTTGGGAATTGCCTCCGGGGAAACTCCACCTCAGATACTGTTGTTAACAGAGCATCTGCAATCTGTTACAGATTCCGATGAAACCTTGTCCGAAAATGAGACAACGGATCCTGAATTAGGGCCAATCTTCCCGACTGCCTTCAGTGTCCCTGGGATGTTTTTGTCCCCGGGAATCATTCAAAATTTAGGGTTGCTGGAAACAACAAGAAATTTTTGGAATTTTGAGGCATCGTTTAATATATCTAAACTTTCAGATATAAAAGAACCCAGTATTGTAGCTACACAAAGAGCAACAACTGTAGCTTTTTCACTTAATACAGTGGAAAAATTGTGCAAAGTAGGGGGTTTTTGCCCCGATCGCACTCGGGCTGATGTCATAACAAATGTTGTGACAAATGTAGCAGTTTCAGCCAACGATTCACTCCCAGTTAGACCCTCTAATGTATCCTCGGTTGTGGACACACAACAAGGACCCGATGTCTATCCCTTGAAATCGGCAATATGGTTTGAAAATACTGAATTAACAAGGATTACGGACATTGTTGACCGTCTTACCAATGTAGCAACAGTCAGCAATCCAGAGTTATTGAATTTAGAGATCAATTTGGGGGAGGGAGAAACTTCACAAGATTCCGAATTTGAGACAGAAAACCCCCTTTCCCCCATTATAGCAGAAAGCAATTCAGGGTCAAGAGGGACTGGGGAAAATTTGGAAACTGCCATAGAGGCGATCGCACAATCGGAGAGTGACATCCGGATCCTGTCACCAACCCCAGGGGAAATCGTGGGGGTTCCAGCAACCTCGGTTGTGGTGCAATTTCCGGAAGGGACAGAAATCGAACTCCTGGTAAACGGGAATCCGGTATCTTCCGATGCAGTCGGACAAACGGAACGGGATAGTAATACCGGGATGGTGACGCAAACTTGGGTGGGGATTCCCTTACAATCGGGGGAAAATGCGATCGCCATCCGCGTGGTTGGATCAACTATTACTGAATCGGAGATCACTGTAGTTGTCCCTGGAGGGGCTGCACAAATTGCCCTAGAAACAGTTGAGAAAAGAGTGCCTGCCGATGGGCGATCGCTTGTTAATATTCAGGGACGGTTATTGGATGAAAATGGAAAATTAGTCCAACGCGATACAGAGATTACCCTGAGTGCTAGTGCTGGAGAATTTATTGGAGAAGACCTAAATCTGGAACTCGCAGGATTTCAAGTGTCCGTGATTGCTGGGGAATTTACCGCACAGTTACAGTCGCCGTTAGATGCGCAAACCGTGAGAATTCGGGCGGCAACAGATACAGAAACCATTGCAGGGCGATCGCTAGAAGCATTTACTCAGATGCAGTTTGATACTTACCTCCGTCCGAGTTTAGTCACTGGGGGAATTAACCTGCGATTTGGACGGCGAGGATTGGACTATTGGGGACGGTTGCGCGACTTTTTACCCCCAGATGAAAATAACGAGTTTAAATTAGATGTAACAGGGGCAGCGTTCGCTACGGGGGAATTAGGCGGATGGTTATTTACGGGGGCATATAATAGCGATCGCTCCCTCAATTGTGATTGTAGCGGTAACCGCACTCGGTTATTTTCAGATACCCAATTTACCGAGCAAAATTATCCCCTCTATGGAGATGCTTCAACGGTTCAGGCAACGGCACCTTCTAGTGATAGTGTGTTCCTAAGATTTGAACGGTCCTCAGCGGAAGAAAATGCGGGACTCGACTATTTTATGTGGGGGAATTATGGCACTTCAGAATTTGCCACAGAGTCTCAACAGTTCACCGCCTTAACCCGCGCATTACAGGGATTTAAAGGGAATTATAACTGGGGACAATGGCAAGTCAGCGCCTTATTTGCTAATGATGTCCAAGGATTCCAACGGGATGCGATCGCCCCCGATGGCACCAGTGGATTTTACTTCCTCTCTCACCGATTAGTCATCCCGGGCAGTGACAATTTATTTTTAGAACTGGAAGAACTGGGACGTCCAGGAAATATTGTCCGGCGAGAACAACTGAACCGAGGGTCTGATTATGAAATTGACTATGATCGCGGGTCAATTTTGTTTCGTCGTCCGCTCCTGCGAACCGATGTGGTAACCGTTAATGGAGTAGAAACCGTCGTTGCCAGACGCATTGTTGCCACCTATCAACATGAAGACTTAGATGGAGATACTAACCTCTGGGGAGGACGAGTTCGCTATAACTTTTCCCGTGATTTAAATACTCCCGGATGGTTGGGGGCAACCTACCTCCGCCAAAATCAAGGCATTCGAGATTTTGAACTTTATGGGGCAGATTTTATGCTCACCTTTGGTCAAAAAGCCCCCCAAGAGGTGACGGATTATCGAGAAGAAGAAGTACCCAATTTCAAAACCCCTGTCAGTGGTCAATTGATTGCGGAATATGCCCATTCTACTAACGATTCTGAACTTTTAGGACTCGTTACGGGAGAGGCGTACCGATTAGAATTAAATGCCATTGGTGGACCTTTTTCGAGTCGCTTGTATTATCGGACGACGGATGAAGGATTTGCCAACGATGCTACCGTGAGTTTTGTTCCAGGACAAACGCGGTATGGGGCTTTATTAAATAGTCGATTAACGAATACGACCTTGTTACAATTTGCCTATGACCATGAGAAAAACTTTGGTAATTCTCCCCGTCCAATTAGTGTTTTAGACGATTTTTTAACTCCAAGACGAGAACCGATACCCGGCAGTGGGATTAATAACTCGTTAACTACGATTTCTGCCGGATTGCAGCAGACCATTGGACGGGCAAATGTAGGGTTGGATTGGGTCTGGAGAAACCGCAAAGATGAAGTGGCAACCAGTCCCTTAGATGCGACCTCCTCGCAGTTGCGATCGCGCTTTTCCATGCCGATTACCGATACGATTACCGTGCGGGCGCAAAATGAAATTAATCTCTTAAAAGAAGAAGATATCGTTTATCCCGATCGGACCATCTTAGGGCTAGATTGGCGCTTAGTTCCTGGGGTTACCCTGGAATTGAATCAAGTCTGGTTTACTGGGGGGCAATATGAAGATAATTCCATCACCAGTGTCAACCTCAATGGGGATTATAATGTTACCGAAGATACCATCGTAACGGGACGCTATTCCTTTATTAATGGACAGACAATGGGGGCCGCATTAGGATTACAACATGGGTGGACAGTCTTCCCAGGATTTCGTGTAAATTTAGCCTATGAACACGTCTTTGGTTCCCTCTTCAGTCGCACCGGATCTGGGAGTGAATTTGCTCAACCTTATGCACCGGGACAGAGTGCTGCTGCATTAGGAATTAGAAGCGGAGACAGCTACAGTGTGGGATTTGACTATACCGGAAATCCCGACTTTGCTGCCAGTGCCAGATATGAACATCGGTTTTCCAGTAGTGGCAACAACACCGTGATTTCCGCAGCAGCATCGGGTAAACTGACGGATTCCTTGTCTGTTCTTACCCGGTATCAACAGGCATCATCATCCAATCAATTGTTTGATGAAATGGGGGATACCGTTAATTTACGCATGGGGTTAGCCTATCGCAACCCCAACAGTGATAAATTTAATGCCTTATTGCGGTATGATTATCGCCAGAATCCAGCCTTAATCCCGGATTCGATATTATTTGATTCGGGGACGCGATCGCGAGACCATACCTTTGCTTTAGAAACCATTTATGCACCGAGTTGGCGATGGGAATTTTATGGGAAAACGGCTTTACGGCAAAGTACCTCATACCTCGCCGATGATTTAGTCGGCACAAGTTTAGTGTCCTTAAATCAATTAAGGGCAACCTATCGATTAGGGTATCGCTGGGATGTGATGGGCGAAGGGAGATGGATACATCAAACTAATGCGAATTATGATGAATGGGGAGTGGTAGCAGAGGTGGGATATTATTTAACCCCGGATTTGAGACTCGGGTTGGGGTACGTCTTCGGCAAAGTCAATGATCGCGACTTTAATGGCGATCGGTCCGCCTCCGGTCCTTACCTAGGCTTAACCGTCAAATTAAACGAACTCTGGCCCGGATTCGGTCAAGTTATTCCCCCCGCAGCATCAACAGTAGAAACCCCCATTCAAGAAACCGGAGGTGCAGAATGAAACCGACAAATTCATCTTGGAACATCCTGCATCGAGTCTTATTTTTGTTGCCCTTTACATTGTGTTTAACCGCCCCCATTGTTCGCGCAGAAGGCAGCCGTGATTTGATTAAAAATGGAGGCAATCGCCCGTTATTAGAATTTAGAGAAACCGGTGCTTCAGCAGTTTTATGGGGACTCCCCTTTAAAACTGTCATGAAAGTTTATGCAACAGCAGGAGAAACAATTAATCTCGGTTCGAGTGCGGTCGGAATTAATCAGGGACGCATTCGATATCGAAGTCCAAATGGTACACAAAGTGGTACTTGCCCCACCGCAGGAGCCGGATCGGGTTTAATTGCCAATTCTACCCAAGAAGCAGCCGGTCCCCTTCCTAATGCAGGTGGGTTTGATCCTTGTGTTATTACCGTAGCAGCTGGAGAGACGGGGGTTTGGGAGATTGATTTTGTCAGTCCGAATCCGGCATCAACAGCCGTTGTTGCCGGTCAACCTTTAGTAGGATGGACTCAACCTGTTAATAGCGGCCAAGTGGTGGCTTGGGATATCACGGTTAGAAATGGTGGAGGTGATCAATCGGGTCGAGTTTTTTCT
>CBFGOM010000084.1:0-26683 GCA_965650385.1 uncultured Oscillatoriaceae bacterium | reverse complement strand
GGAGAAATTTTAGCTTTCCATTACATTATGCTGCTAATAGCTGGCTAATTAATAGTTATAAATACAAAATGAGCGCATACTCAGAGCCAGAAAAAAACAAAGCGAGATCAGCGGTAATAAGCAGTGCTATTGAAGCTCTTACCCAAAATCGATCAGTCTCGACGCTGGCTCGGCGTAGCTATGTCCGAGACGTAAGAGACCATATTTTAAGCCAAGACAATCCATATGATGCGCTGGTAGCGAAGAAGCTATCAGATAAAACTATAGAAAGATGGGAGTCATTTTATGACTCTATCGTCCAAAGCCGGTCACCTGAAAATTTAAAAGTAGCTTATTTGTCCGGACCAAATCCAGAAAACGACCTAAGAGTATTCTGCAATGCTGGTCTGCTCCCTGAGAATATTTGGGCATTTGAATCCGATAACAAAATTTATCCTGATGCGGTGGTGTCTGCGCTGATTTCTGAGTTCCCCTTTATTAAGATAATCAATGGCGGACTAGATATGTTTATCGAAGCTTCGCCGCAAAGATTTGACATTATTTATCTAGATTTTTGCGGGCCCCTTCCAAGTAGGAATAAAAAGCAAAAAACACTTAATGTTTTAACTAGGATTCTTGCAAAACACGCACTCAACTCTCCTGGAGTCCTGATAACACACTTCTCACTGCCAACGATAGATCAGGATGAAGCTGGCAGGTCATTACTGTCAAAGCTGGTTTCTTGCTACCTATATCCAAAAGCATTTGTTGAAAATGAAGACTCAGAGAGTGGTTTTAGCGAAGGTGCGATGGCGCATGGTTTAGATACTGATGAATGGTTTAAAAAGGTTTCAAACGACCTAGACTACTACTATGGACAGTTTGTAACGCGTCTATTGATAGATCATGTCAGTCTAATATCTCCATACAATAGGTTTCCAAAGAAAAACTTTCTCTACCAGGAATTTTTTAACGCAGATGAGCGTAGCCTTTTGAGTATCCGCAAAAATAGTTATTTTCATTTTGATGAAGAAGACAAAGGCGGTGGAGGCGATGTTATCGTTGATTCGGAAATGTATCCTATTTTGTGGACTCTAGCTGCTTTGGATAAAGAATTAAATGGAAAAGATTGTAATTACCCTCAGTTCATCTTTGAGGATGAAGAGTTTGCCAAATTTGCTGAACGATTCCTGTCTCAGCTAGATGTAAATGGAAATAAAAATGAACTTATTGATTCTTTTTTTACAATATCTTTCTTGCTTAGTGAGGGGGGGAATGGCCAGGAGGAGTTTTGGTCGACCAAGCTGAAAGCGTTGTATCGGAAACACAGTTTTAGGGATTTTTATCTGTTTTGTGATCTCCTCTTATTTCACCAGATATTTGAAGCGCTATTTCGACAGGTCGCTATTCCGTACCATGTAAATATCAGCGAAACAAAGCGGTGGAGTTACAAGGCGAAAGACACACCGATGTATATGGATATGATGATACTCGATGAATGCCGATATCTGTATGACTGGATGCCAACAACCGATATGTTTCTGAGTGCGATTTCAGATACTGAGCGACAATTAAGTTACCGGTTTGCCCTTGATGGAGTTGGAAAACATACACGGTGGTACAACCCTGAATATTTTTGGGGTACAGCTGTAGTAGACCAATTCACTGAAGGTTTTGAAGCCAAGACCCTTAAACCCCGAGAAACCATCAAAAAATGATCTCTAACAAGGCGCTGCTGTCGGACAAATTTTCCGCTGCACTCCAATCAAAATTCATATGAAATTATATCCGTCATAGGAAATTTATATGCTATGAGAAAGAAAATTTTGTCATAAAGCCCAGATTTTTAAGGTCAGACAAAGTAATAATTAAAGGTGGCTGGTTGCCGTTGCGCGGCGTTTAGAAGGAGAGGGTTATTTGATTACAGCTTACCAAACCGATGCAATCAAAACAGGAGAAAAATTATGGCCCAAATAAAAGTATTTTACGAACCCGAAACCGAATTATTAACCATTTTTTGGCAATCTCCTCGTCCTAACCAAATTGCTACGGATTTAGGAAACGATCTTATCCTGTTCAAAGATGAAGATACCAATGAACCTATTGGTATCGAGGTCTTATCCTATCGCCCTGGAGACGATCTCATTAGTGGTATCTCCCTAGAAATCGGTCAACAAAACCTAGTTAAAACCTGAAAAATTAACTTAGCTTAAATCTAAGCTAAAATTACCTTTCTCACGGACAGACCCCTAGAAGCGCCGTTAACTTTGAGCAGGTGCCCGAGACAGAATAACTTTTGAAAACAACCAAGTTTGTTCTCTCAATTATTAAATTTATTCTATCGAAATCCTAACAGTCTTAACACGGGCATGAGCAAATAGTAACTACAACCGAGACAAAAACTGCCGGTCATTCCGAGGAGGGCGAAAAAGGCGATGCTATCCCAAAATTGTGGGATGCCGATTCCGGAGGTGGCGGAAAATAGGTCTAAAATTAGGGGAAAATATGAACTATAGAGAAAGACGGCCATTACGATCGCAGTGCCGATCGCACTCATGGTTGCATGGAACAGTTGGGGTTTGGGTAATCCTAACCCTAGGGTAATGGAGGCGATCGCGATCGCAGTAAATCCGACTAAATCGGGGGCGGCTAGGGTCTCACTGGTTGAACTCACCGCTAATACAAACCATCCTAACCCATACCCAAATAGTCCCATCAAGCCAGCAACGATAAATCTTCTTTGTTGTCCGAAACTTCCCGCTTCGGTTAATCCCAAGGCTGTACCTAAACCGGCCATTCCAAATAAAATCGCGACTGGATCAACCGCTAGTTCCAGAGTAGGAAACCATTGTGCGATTATCTCACTTAGGCGGCTGCTGAGTCGGCTGCCGACGGGTAACCAATAGGCTAGGGTAAACCCGACACCGGCACCGACGCTGGCACCCAATCCACCTAAAATTGTGCCTAATATCGTATCAAAGCAGGCGGTGAAAACCCAACTGATTAGATCTAAGGTGGTGATCAGGATGCTCTCAAGGGTTTTGTAACTGACTATGCCTAGGGTGGCGATCGCCTTAATCACAACGGTTCCTACTCCCCAGCAAAATTTGATACTCTGCCTAGATGCCACAGCCGCAAATTCGGCCAAATGTCCACCCAGTCCTCGATTCCGCTGGCGGACTAAGGTTTTTAAATACGAACCTTGTCCCAGTCGTCCTTGGAGTTCTGTTGCGCTGGATAATCGTTTGTCAATCTGAAACTCCAGCATTTCATCGATGACATTGGCGAGATTCAGACTCACCCGCGCATGAGGATGCCAGCGACATTCTCCTGACATTCCATCATCGAAGTCTGTTGGCGATCGCCCAGTTAGCAGAAAAATTGCCGTTCGTCCCAAGGCATAAAAATCCGCTGCCGGTCCCACGGAAGCGCCCATCATCTGTTCTGGAGGACTGTAACCTGGGGAGAACAACCGCGTTGAACTCGCCTGCTTGCCGCTGAGTTGTTTCACCCCGCCAAAATCGATCGCCACCAGTTGACCTGCTGCACTTCCCCCGGTCCTTCTATTAAATAAGGAGAATGGAGTGCCCGTATTCGTCGGAGTGGCTGCCATGCGGACCATCAAATTGGTGGGTTTCAGGTCCCGGTGAATAATCGAATGGCGGTGCAATTCTTCCAAAATATCTGCCGCCTGCATCAACCAATCCACCACTAATGTCTCGGGAAAGCCTTGAGGATAATCGCGATGCAGCATTTCATCCAAGGTAAACCCCTCGATTTTTTCCATGACGAGACAAGGCAGGGTTTGGGGTTGGGGATGTTTGAGAGAAACCTGAAAATAACCGTCGCGATCGACCTTGGGAATTCCCGGATGGGTCAAACTTGCCAGAACTGATGCCTCTTGTTCAAAGAGTTCCAAGGCTTTAGGCGATCGCTCAATTAACACTTTTAAAACGCGTTCTCGGTCCGTTTGCCGGTCATAAACCGTGAAGGTGACGGCAAAACCGCCGGTCCCTAATTTTTGTAAAGGGAGGTAACGCCCATTTAAAATCAAAGGAGTGCCACAACTGTCACAAAAGTGATGACTCTGACTTTGGGCGGTGGGACTGGGACAATTTGGGTTGATGCAGTGGAGGAAAGCTGGCTGCATAAGTTTTTTAAAATCACCCCCAAGGGCGATCGCTCAACAAAGGGGATCAAGGGTAACGGGTCTCAAAATAAGGGTCGCGATCGCATTCTTAAACGTTCGCCCCTGCTCTCTCTAAGTCAGGACGCAGACTCCATCGCCTTCTGGACTGCAATCAATTGTATCGTTCCTGCTGCTCCCCGCCCCGAAATTCTGCCAGTTCTCTCAAAATTGAAAAGCTGATTATACTGTAAAATTGCCATTGTGGATTATAACAAAAAATAAATATTTATAACGAAAAATAAAGAAATATTATCGCGGAATAAAAGAACAATGATGTTTAACTTATTGTTTTCCTGATACTATTGTTATGCAGCAAAACGAAGCAGCCACCTGGTTTAGCTTCACTGATCCCCGACGCGGAGTCAGTAAGCAAAAGTACCCAGATAAGTGAATAGCTTGTCAGGAAAACTAAAAACCCGGACCACTGCAACGGTTTTCGATGATTCCGATGATTCCTAGGAAGGGGGATTATGTCTTACAGTTCAACCCAGACTCAAGCAAAAACCGGCTACCAAGCTGGCGTTAAAGATTATAGACTGACTTACTACACGCCGGATTACACTCCCAAAGATACCGACGTATTGGCGGCATTCCGGATGACCCCTCAGCCCGGAGTTCCCCCCGAAGAAGCAGGAGCCGCCGTCGCTGCTGAATCTTCTACCGGAACCTGGACCACTGTCTGGACCGACCTTTTGACCGACTTGGATCGGTACAAAGGCCGTTGCTATGACATCGAAGCGGTACCCAACGAAGAGAACCAGTACATCGCTTACGTTGCCTACCCCCTCGACCTGTTTGAAGAAGGTTCTGTTACCAATATGCTGACCTCCATCGTGGGGAACGTGTTTGGTTTCAAAGCCTTGCGTGCACTCCGCTTGGAAGATATGCGGATTCCCGTTGCCTACCTGAAGACCTTCCAAGGTCCTCCGCATGGCATCCAAGTTGAGCGCGACAAACTCAACAAATATGGTCGTCCCATGCTGGGTTGCACCATCAAGCCGAAACTCGGTTTATCTGCGAAGAACTACGGTCGTGCAGTTTACGAATGCTTGCGCGGTGGTTTGGACTTCACCAAAGACGACGAAAACATCAACTCCCAGCCGTTCCAACGCTGGCGCGATCGCTTCTTGTTCGTTGCGGATGCCATCCATAAAGCTCAGGCAGAAACCGGCGAAGTCAAGGGCCACTACCTCAACGTTACCGCCCCCACCTGCGAAGAAATGCTGAAACGGGCTGAGTTCGCCAAAGAACTCGAAATGCCCATTATCATGCATGACTTCTTAACCGCAGGCTTCACCGCCAACACCACCTTGGCTCACTGGTGCCGCGATAACGGAGTCCTGCTGCACATCCACCGTGCCATGCACGCCGTTATCGACCGTCAGAAAAATCATGGTATCCACTTCCGTCTGCTTGCCAAGTGCTTGCGGATGTCCGGTGGTGACCACATCCACACCGGAACCGTTGTGGGTAAACTCGAAGGCGAACGCGGCATTACGATGGGCTTTGTCGATCTGCTCCGCGAAAACTATATCGAACAAGATAAATCTCGTGGGATTTACTTCACCCAAGACTGGGCTTCTATGCCTGGGGTGATGGCAGTTGCTTCCGGTGGTATCCACGTATGGCATATGCCTGCTCTCGTGGAAATCTTCGGTGACGACTCCGTGCTGCAATTTGGTGGTGGAACCTTGGGTCACCCCTGGGGTAATGCTCCGGGTGCAACCGCCAACCGGGTCGCCTTGGAAGCTTGTATCCAAGCTCGGAACGAAGGCCGCAACTTGGCTCGTGAAGGGAATGACGTTCTGCGTGAAGCCGGACGCTGGTCTCCTGAGTTGGCTGTCGCTCTTGACCTCTGGAAAGAAATCAAGTTTGAGTTCGAGGCGATGGATACCGTCTGATGACGGATCCTTAGTAGAAAGGTTAACCTTTCTCCTCAGATGGAAAATGGTTAACCTTTCTCCAGTCAGGTCAGCCCTCTAGCTTGAGGGCAGTATCACGGCACAATCCGGCAACCTTGGGTGGAAAGTATTCCCCTACGCTGTTTGATAAAGGAAATCCGGGTTATGGTTTGTACCCAACGAAAGGTGCAACCACCCGCTACGATCGCGGATGGTAGACATAAATAACCTCCGATATCAAACGTTGCCAACAATATGGATTTAAAACAAATTGCCAAAGATACTGCCAAAGTGATGAGCAGCTATTTGACCTACCAAGCCATGTGCATCGTGGTCAGTCAACTGAACGAAACTAACCCTCCCTTGGCCTATTGGTTGCAAAACTTTTCCGCCACGGCCAATATCCAAAATGGAGAAACGTACATCGAAACGTTACTTCAAAACAAGCCAGACTTGGCAATTCGGATCATGACCGTGCGCGAACATATCGCCGAGGAAGTTACAGAGTTCTTGCCTGAAATGGTTCTCACTGGCATTATGCAAGCCAACATTGACCACCGGAAGCGATATCTGGAAAGAACAGTAACGGGATTACCCTTACCTGACTCAACCCCAGAGACGGAAACGGAACCCGGATCCGGTTGACGGTGGTGATTTATTTCTGGCCTAAACCGCCCATCCTTAGTAGATCCCGCAGCAAAGAGACAAAGAATTATGAAAACTCTGCCAAAAGAGCGTCGTTACGAAACCCTTTCCTATCTGCCCCCTCTGTCTGATGCACAGATTGGTAAGCAGATTCAGTACATCATTGACCAAGGCTACATTCCTGCCATTGAGTTTAATGAAGTCTCTGACCCCACGGCTTACTACTGGACCATGTGGAAGTTGCCTTTGTTCAACGCCCGTTCTGTCCAAGAAGTGATGAGCGAAGTCCAAGGCTGCCGTAGCGAATACCCGAGCTGCTTCATCCGCGTTGTGGGTTTTGATAACGTCAAGCAGTGCCAAGTGATGAGCTTTATCATCCACAAACCCAACACCAGCCGCTTCTAAGTTTGTGAAGTAATTCTCACATTTGTTGACAGGTAGGGGTAACGATTAAGTTACCCCTATTTTATTGCCAGAATATTGAGTGAGAAACCCCCACCCGTTCAAGTATAGGGGTTTAATATTACTGACACAGACTTCCTTCAGCTTTGAGGCGACGGAGGAATAACCGGACAAGGGACGGATTTTTCTCCAGACCAATCCGTAAAGGTGTTTTCATCTTTGTAATGACGAGGAGTTTGCAGCAATAAACGCCAAGCTTCTGTTGCATCGATTAATTGCAATCGACCGGGATAGTGAAGTTCCAGCAATTCTCGGACTAAGGGGTAATAGTCTGAGTTGATGTTGGGGAAAATATGATGTTCGGTGTGGTAAGAAAAGTTCAAGTGCAACCCATCGAAGAATTTAGGAACTCGGATGGATAAGCTATTGAACGTGGGATCGTTAACACGGCTCATCGGCAAGACCATGTGATTGGTATAAATATAGAACATCACACCAGCATAGCCAATGGCGATGGGTAGAAAGTAACTCAAGAGCAGTTTAATGGGGTCAAATTGGAGGGAATATAAGATGGTGAGATGAATGGCGATGATTCCCAGCAGTTCTAAGGCGATCGCCCGTCGTTCTTTCGGCGTAATGGTAAACGCTGCCGGAACATAGTCTACAGATTTGTTATTAAAAAACAGCACTGAGGTGATGTTTCGGAAATTGTGTACTCCCCAAGCACTGGTCATTCCGACTGCTAACCACAAGGGATGAACTTCCGCAGAAGGCACAAATAGGTTTTGAATCCATTTTCCCCAATTTTTCGGCTGACCCTCCAAATAGTTGCGATCGGGGTCATTCATGGAATTGGTTTTATTGTGATGCTCACGGTTATGAACCGCTTTCCACATAGTTTGTGGCATCCATAACAGGGTTAATCCCAGAAATCCCATGATCTCCATCACCCGTTTGTTTTTGATGACACTGCCATGCATCAGGTTATGAGAACTAAACAGGAGTACAATAATGCTATTACCCATGATGAGGGCGATCGGGAGGTAAAGCCATAATAAGAATACCGGCCAACGATCTAATGTAGAGGCGATCGCCCAACCCAGAATCATTACCCCCAAATTCATCGATAAAATGACTACCTTACCCGGATCGGGTTCAAATGCCTCTGATGGCAGTAGGGGACGCAATTTCTTCGCATACTCCGCATGAGGAATCATGATTTCTTCCTCAGTGCGGCTCATTAATTGTTGTGAATTCATTTCCGAATCAGTCGTCCCTAAAACTTGAAGTTTCAAACGTAATAGGGTAAGTATAGCGCACAAAATACAATGATTTAGACGTTTAACTATTTTTTCTGATTCTCAAGATATTTTAATTTAGCAGAATTTTATGATATAATGCTCAATCTAAAAACGCACTAAGTAGAGGAGTCGAAAGGAGAATCATATCGGCAAAATCTCCCCGAGTGCGTTCCAAAATTATTTATCACCCGCTTATAAAATTCGGATGTATCATTAGGAATAAATGTGGAGATGAGCCTGAGTAATGGGGGCGATCGCATCCTTCCCAGCGATAACCTATCTGCCATTTCCACCCGGATTCATCGCACCCGAACCCCTACGGTTAAACCGGTTTCATCCAGACTCAGATTCAGTTTATTTTCAATAGCTTGAATCAGAAAATCTACTGCATTGGAACTAATTCCGATGGGTTCTGCCAGAGTATTGAGTTGATTAAGTGCCAAAACCTCATCCAACTTTTTGCCATTAAATCTAGCTAATTCTTCGTCTATTTTTTGAGTAATCAGTCCCTGGTTAGACTTAATGACTAATTTGGAACTTTGTAAATCCGTCTCCCCCGCTTTAATGTAAAGATATCCATCTTGGATACGCAAAGATAAATCTTGAGAGACTGAAACCGGCAAGTTTCCCAGGGGTTTGACATTAACGATTACATCAGCCTGGAGGTGAATTCCTTCCGGAATTAAAGCATAGTTGAGATTGCTGACGGTGATTTTGTTGCGAGTTTTTTCAGCAATCAAGGGTTCTATGCGATGGAGTAACTCACTCAGATGTAATTTTTGCTCTAAACACTCGGGACTGTAGTGAAGTTCTAAAGCGTCATTGTGAAGGGTGGTGACGTTGGCACAGGGGGAAGCAATGGGAGAGGCGATCGCCAGATTATTCCCTTGCACTAGAGTTTGTCCCCAAGGTAGCGCAGGCGCAGTCAGAACCAGGAAGAATGCTAATCCTAAACTAATCAGAATTGATGAGATTTTCATGGGAGCAGGGAGTTGGGATAAGGGGAATATGAGCCTTTAACTTGAAAACAGTTAAAGGCTCGATAGGGCCAATAATAAATCTAAGTCGTGCCAAACTTATTGTGCAGTTCCCAAATCACATCAGCCAATTGAGAGCTATCCTCGTCATAAAATAGTAAATCAGCTATTTTTCCTGCAAAATATGTATTAATTTTTGAATAACTTATATGTCCATTTGAAGCACTATCTTTCCAAACTATTCCTTGATTTGTGAATAATATTCCCCCTTTAGCATCATCCCCAGGACTGCTATCAATGAGAACTAATACTTTTTCTTGAGGATTTAACTGTCCCAGTTTATCTAAGGCAGTAGTTAATTTATTTACGGGAATCTCTGGAGCGATAAACACCTTACTTCTTGTGTATTTGGTCTCTGGCAACCTTGCTTTAAGGAATGCAAACAAATTATCATTTGCATTAGGTTGTTCAATCAAGGTGTACAAACGAGCTTCAAACTGATGCAGGACATTATTATCTCGTTTTCTCTTCCCCTTCAAAAATGACCAAACCACAAAACCAGTACCAAATGCAATTACAGAAGCGCCCCCTGTAATCACACTTAATCCACCTAAAGCTGATATCGTGCCCGTAATTGCAGCAGCACCTGATAAAGTCCCCGCAACTCCCAGCGCACTCGCACCCGTCCAAGCTACAAAAACAGCAGCGGCACCGGCTAAGGTTCCAGTCAGTCCCGCAACCCCTAAGTTTCTTAAATCTTCTCCATCCATCTGGGAAACCAAGGCAATGGAAAGGAGTCCAGCTGCACCAATTAAAGCTGCTCCACCCGTGGCAACAGCTAAACCTCCAAGCATTCCGAAACCCCCTGTGGCTATAGAACCACCCCCTAAAGCTGCTAAAGTTGCATTAGTAGCGGCGGCTCCACTCAAAGAGCTAATCGTTACTCCTGTTCCTGCTTCTACTCCAACAACGCTTAAAAGATTGACACTAGCAGGAACAATTGCTCCACCAGCCGATTTAACAGCATCCCGAGTTATGTTATGAATAAAATCTACCTCAGCTAACTCGGGATTAACTTCAAAAAACATATCTCGTGATAACTGATAGATTAATTTATAATTAGGTGGAATTTTTGCATTGTTCATAAAGGAATTAAGTACCAAAAAAGTATCTTGTGAAATTTCCTTTTGACTCTCTGAACTGCCTACTGGCTGCAAGGGATTCATTGTGGCTTGATATGCCGCTTTCAATTTTTCTTTATCATCATTGTTCAAATCTTGAGCGTTGTCTATCGCCTGAAAAACAGGATCATTTTTTGCCCCCGCATCCACATCAAAGAACCGAGTACGGGCTAGAAAATAAACAAATTTACAACTGTTGATTAGAGATGAATCGGTTATGAATTTATCCAGACTCGATAAAATTTCAATATCTTTGACTTTCTTACCATCTCTAACTTGCTTATAAATTTGCTGATATTTCTCTTTTACATCTGAAGTAATGGCCTGACTATTTATAATGAAATCAAGAATCAAAAAATCAATAGTAAACGCTCTGGATCTTGCACTAGCTTGTGCATACAATCGTTTCAAACCTGTGGGCAAATCTGAGCCTTCTACTATCGTATCGAGATCGGTTAAAGCATCAAAGTCAGGTATAGGATCGGCAGCCCGGACATATTGACCGATTCCCCGAACTAATGTTTTGCGGGATGTATTTAATTGAGAGTTTTCCAAAGCAGTCTCAACGGCTTGCTCAATCCCAATCAAACGAGAGTTTTGGCTGGCAATTTCGTAGCGTTGACGAATAGATTCATCTAATGTTGAGGATTTTACGATATAATCGAGTAAATCTAAAGTAGCCAAGTCTTCACAATATTGGCTATCAGTGATTTGGATATATGCGTCTTTACAATTTTCTTTAGTGGCTTGTTGAATAAATTTAACTGAATCAATTTCATTTTCTATATTTTCTTGAATTTTCGCTGTTGGCTCGTATAAAGTATGCAAAACAACAATAATATTGTTGCCCTTCAGACCTTTACCTGGAATTGTTAATTCGGTTTGATCCGTAACTCTTTTAGGAATGTCAACTTTTAACGTTTCGCCCGATCGCAAAGTGAGGTTTTGGCTGCCACCTCTGGCAACAATCATATTAGGTACAAAAATCCGATAGCGTTCCTTAATCTCTGGAGTAGAATTGGAATCCCCCTCAGTTTTAGTACCTGAAACGTTGCTATCAGCACTGACAGGTTGGGGCCACCCTCCTAGAGTTAGAGCAAGAAGCGCACTGGCGGATAAACCAAGAAACTGGCGACGTGCGATCGCCGTAGTAGTGGGATTGGATTTGGGATTAGAACAGGGTTGGGATTCCATAGAAGACATGATGATCGTCCTTGAATTATGTTCAGGTAACAAAAATTACCCAGCCAGTTGCGGGACAGCAAACTGTATCATGAAGTTACAAAATATTACTGTTGAGAAGAGGTTTTAGGCAGCCACTGGAAATTTTAGGTATTTTTTGTTTTGATAGTGCGCTTATATTTTAGGTCGGTCAAAAAATTATCGTCAATCCGTAAAAGTACCGATAAAACTGTTAATTTTTATTAAGTGTTTCTTCGCTAGAAACCAGGTTTCTACCTCAATTGGGGTGGATTACCAAAGCTTGAGTTAAGAAACCCGGTTTCTGAATGTTTGCCCGGATTGAATTGAGTTAGGCAATGACGCCTTGAAAGACGTTTTCAACCACTTTTGCTAAACGTTCCATGCCCATTTCTATCGCTTCATCAGTGGCAGTTAAGCTAATCCGAATACATTCATGTTTGTGTTTCCAATCTTCGCGTAAACCAGGGAAGAAACTGCTACCGGGAACGGCTATGACTCCGACTTTTTTCAATTCTTGATAGAGTTCCCAATCGGTCATGGGTAAGTCTTGGAACCACATCCAGGCAAAAATTGCGCCTTCACCGCGATGCAAGAACCAGGGGAGGTCTTTCGGCATGGCGCGATCAAGGGTGGTTTCTAAGACGGTGAATTTTTGTTGATAGTAAGGACGAATGACGGTTTCGGCAATTTCGCCTAATGCGCCTGATGCGATCGCCCTTGCTGCGATCGCCTGTCCATAGCGAGAGGAGTGAATACAGAGGTTGGTTTGGAAGGATTGCAAAATCTGAATGGTGCGTTCATCCCCGATCGCAATCCCAATTCGTTCTCCTGGTAATCCGGCCTTAGACAAACTCATACAATGAATAATATTCCCGCCAAAAATCGGCGTCATATCCGTGAAATTCAATGCCGGGTAGGGCGGTGCATAGGCGGAATCTACAAAAACAGGTACGTCATAGGGTGCTGCCATTGCAGCAATTTTGTTGACTTCTTCCTCGGTTAGCACATTTCCGGTGGGATTACAGGGACGGGAGAAAATCACACAACCGGCATTTTCATTAATCTCTAATTGGCTAAAATCGGGACGATATTTAAAGCGATGTGCTGCCGCATCTAAATCTAAGGTGGGTTTATAGGCAACTAAAGATTCGGGTACTAAGCTAACGCCGCCATACCCAGTATAATCGGGGCTTAGGGGTAAGACAATTTGTTTGAGTTGTCCGCTGCTGGTGTATCCACCCAAGGTATTGGCCGCAAAAAAGTAGAGGCATTGACTGCCTGGAGTAATCAGAATATTGCGATCGCTCAGGTTTAATCCATAGCGCTTGTTAAAATCAGCTTTGATGACATCAATAAACGGCTGATACCCTTGGGATTCTCCGTAGCGGCAGACGACTTCCCCATACTCGGAGGAAGAGAGTAAATCAGCGGTACAATCGCGCCACAACTGTTCAACCTCCGGCAAAATGACCGGGTTTCCGGCACTCATATTAATTAAATCCCGATCTGTACCGGCGCGTAAGGTTTCACTAATATCTTTCATGATGGCCCGCACTCCAGTAAGCTGGGACATCTGTTCACCAAATTTAGTCAGATCGGGATTCATAGGACTGCTACTATTAACGATAAGTTTGCCGTGATTTTTACCGATTTTAGCTGATTTTTGCTGTCGCGATCGCCGCCCTTAGTGCATCTTCATAATTTACAGGGTCCTTTGCAGGGACCTAGCCCTTTACCAGATCTGGGAATGAGCAATTGGATGAGGGCCCTCACAGCGGGATCAATCTTTCCCATTGCGCGATCGCGGGTTTAAAGATTGGACGTCAAGAATTGCTCACAATTAATAAGCATCGGAACCAAGGCTGATCCCCGAAATGGTGCAAGAAACTCCCTTGAACTCAACCCCTAGAACCATGAGAAATTTTTGGGTTTAATCAAAAATAAAAACAGCTTAAAGTCTTGCCCAGAAAGAGATTGCCGAATTGTGTCCCGAGGCAGTCAGTACCCTAGTGCAAACCCGTCAGGACCGGAATACACTGAGGGTCAGTCCCAAGACAATCTGAAGCAAAACTTAAAATTGTGTAATAAAACACCTATTTACCGCCTAAAGGGAATACATTTATAATTCATCCTAATGTTGCCAAAGGAGCAGCCCCGGGATACTCTTTGCAGCAATCGGTCCATCGAGAGTCTTCGGGGTATCGCCCTTCTGTCATAATGTCCGACAACCGAAAACGTCTCGAAAGCATGGTGTCATAGTATGGTGATTAAAAATTACACGAAAGCCAGCCAACAGTTACGGGAGAAATTACCCCTTCCCCTGAAACCCTTGGCAGAAATCGCTTATAACTATTGGTGGAGTTGGACCACTGAACGCATTTCGCTGTTTCGCAACATCGATCCCGAGGCATGGCAGCAGTGGAACCATAATCCCGTTGCCTTACTGCAATTTGTTTCCCTAGAACGCCTCAGTCAGTTGGCGAACGATCCGGATTACATCAAACGGGTGAAAGCGGTTTCAGAGCAATTTCACCGCTATATGGCGATCGAGGATACTTGGGCGAGTCGAGTGGCCCCTCAGATTACCAGCGATCGCCCCGTGGTGTACTTCTGCGCGGAATTTGGCATTCATGAATCTCTCCCGATCTACTCCGGTGGTTTGGGGATGTTAGCTGGGGATCACCTCAAATCCGCCTCAGATTTAGGCGTTCCCTTAATTGGAATTGGGTTAATGTATCGGCAAGGATATTTCCGCCAACGCATTAACGGTCATGGTTGGCAAGAAGATTACTATGTAGATAACATCTTCGAGCAAATGCCGTTGGAGTTAATGACCGATAGCGATGGTAAACCGATTACGGTAGAATTAGAAATCCGCAATCGCGTGGTCAAAATCCAAATTTGGCGCGTACAAGTCGGACGAGTTTCCCTCTATTTACTTGATACCGATCGCCAGGATAACGACCCTCTCGATCGCTGGTTAACCGGACATCTCTACGGCGGGAACCAAGATACTCGGATTGCTCAAGAAGTTGTTCTTGGCATTGGAGGTGTGAGAGCATTAGAGGCCCTAGGAGTTAACCCGGCAATTTGCCATCTCAATGAAGGACACGCCGCCTTCTGTACCCTAGAAGTCGCCCGCATGGAAATGCAGCGTACCGGCAAGAGTTTCTACGATGTAGAAGAGTCGGTCCGCGAACGCTGTGTCTTCACCACTCACACCCCGGTTCCTGCGGGTCATGATGTGTTTTCCGGAGACTTAATTGAGTCCTACTTCTCTCACTATTGGCCGACTCTGGGATTGACTCAGGAACAATTTATGGCAGTGGGTGCAAGGCGTTTGGGCGACCCTTGGGAACCGTTTGGTATGACGGTACTCGCCTTGCGGATGTGTCGGACTGCTAACGGAGTTTCTGCCTTACATGGGGAAGTATCCCGGAAAATGTGGCATATTATGTATCCCGATCGCCCGATGGAAGAAGTCCCGATCGGTCACATCACCAACGGCGTGCATCAGCGCACTTGGACTGCACCTCTGCTGAGTGACCTTTTTTCTCAGTATTTCGGGGAGGATTGGTCCAATCGCATCGCTGACCCGCAAATGTGGGCCAAAGTGGATGACATTCCCGATGAGGAACTCTGGTGGCGTCATCAACTGTTGAAAGAGCGATTAATTGCTCACACTCGCACAAAGATTAAACGCGCAAGGGAGCAACGGGGAGAAAATCCCCAGTGGGTAGATGCGGCAGACCGGATTTTAGACCCGAATGTGCTAACGATTGGGTTTGCGCGCCGCTTCAGTACCTACAAGCGTGGGTATCTGTTGATGCATGATTTGGAGCGATCGCTGCGGCTATTCAGCAACCCCGAACGTCCAGTACAAATCGTGTTTGCGGGTAAAGCACATCCGGCGGATGAACAAGGAAAGCGAATTCTCCAACGGATTTATGAGTGGAGTCAACAACATTCCCTGTTGCAAAACCGGGTGATTGTGCTACCCGATTACGATATGTACACCGGACGCAAGTTGGTTCAGGGTGTGGATGTGTGGTTGAATACTCCCCGTCGTCCCCTGGAAGCATCAGGAACCAGTGGTCAAAAGGTCTGTTTTAATGGCGGGATCAATTGCAGCGTCTTAGACGGATGGTGGTGCGAAGGCTATCAAGCGGGTCCTGATGGCAAAGGAATCAATGGTTGGGCGATCGGCGAAGATGCTCATACCAGCGACCAAGAAATGCAGGATAAAATTGATGCAGAATCCCTGTATCGGTTATTAGAAGAGGAAATTGTTCCCCTGTATTACGACATTGACCCGAATACCGGCTTATCTCACGGTTGGATTAAGATGATGAAGGGTTCGATTAAAACCAATGCACCCTTATTCAACACCGATCGCATGGTGGCGGATTATGTGGCAAAGGTTTATGCACCAGGGATTCAGCTTGATGTAGAATCGATTCGCGCCAGCGTTTTGGTGTAATGGCAACAACAGGCGGGGGTTTGAACCTCCGCCTGTTGGTATTGATACATTGGAATTGTAATTGTGGTGATTTGGCAAGCAGATTTTTACCGTCGTCCTTTACAAAGTGCTACAGGGGAACCGTTATGGGAATTGTGCCTCTGTGATGCAACGGGAAATTTTCAATGGAGTCGTTGCTGTTCGCAAGCGCAGGCAAACTCGACTTGGTTAGCGGAACAACTGCAACTCGCGGGGGAGGGGAGATTACCGGAGGCGATCGCCGTGTTTCGTCCCCAGTCGCTGAGTTTGATGGTAGCAGCAGGGAAAAAACTAGGGGTCAAGGTAGAAGCTTCTCGACGCACTCCCGCTTTAAAATCATGGTTAGTGGAAAAAGCGCAGGAGTATAAAACTGAGCCAAATTATACTCATGAACCTTATGAACCCTTAGTCCGAGATCGCCCACCACCGGGACCCCTGCCGGAAGCATTATGGGGCGATCGCTGGCGGTTTGCTTCCGTGAGTGCCGCTTATTTAATGGAAGTATTTGCCGAACGATCCATCCGGATTCGTCATATCCCCGAGGAACTGACTCCCGTTGCCTTGGGACTCCCTTCTAATGCGGTGATTCCGGGAGTGGTCCTCGATGGCGGACGGCAATCCCTGAAAATTGCCCAATGGTTGCAGGAAGCATCCCCAGTGGCGATCGATTATAATCCAGGACCTCCCAACGGATTAATTTTAGAGGCAGGATTAGTTGATCGATGGATTATTGCTACCTTTGAGGATACAGAAGTTGCCCAAGCCGGTCAAACCTTTCAACAGCGCAAACAGGCAACTGAGGGGTTACATTTCTTACTCATCCAACCCGATGATTCTGGGATGACCTATAGCGGGTTTTGGTTATTGCAAAATACTTAACAGCGTATTGCTACAAATGGGATAACTTTGTTTTGTTTTGCCCTTTAAATTCATAGCGCCTGCTGGAATTATAGATCCAGCAGGCTGCTTTTTATTAATAGACATTCATAAGTGCCAGTAATTAAGATTGAAAAGAGTGGATTTACAGAAAAACAAACTCAGGTGCGTAGCCTCCAAATTGTAGCCACGAATAGTCTTGCCCTGGAAAGTTAAAGACCAAAGAAAAACTGCTGTAGCCCAATTAGGGTAAGCATTTTTTATCTGCAATCACCCGATAAACATTACTCAACGACCCTAATTAAGCCGCGTTGAACCGCATCAAAAACGCGGCTAATTTGCGTATGCTCACGGTCATTCAGCGCATTTTTAGAGAGTAGCGTTGTCATCAACAATTGTTGGTCAACGCGGGTGATTTGCCGTAGCGCAAAGATTCTTTCTACGATTTGGTCTACTGAAAGTTTGGGTAAAGTTGTTTGACGTAGCATGATTGCACCCTATTGAGAGCGACTGCACAACACTCAAGCTTTATTTTTAAAGATTAGGTGAATTTAAGAAGCGATCGCAAACATAGGAAGACTGTGAAAAATTGGCAGAAAATTCGCGATCGGTATCATTGACAAAATTCAAAAAATGGGCATCGTTTCGGGAGGCTCCGAGGTTACTTGAACTGAGGGACCCAATCGGAGGGGCGATCGCTTCCCGAGAAGATTCAGAAGTTTCTTAAGGGCGATCGCTTATACTCCGTATCAATCAATCAGATAATTCCTAGATCAGATTTCTCCCTCCCTAGTTCCTCCCTCCGGACACCTCCCACCCGTAAACCTCCAGAGTAGTGGTCATTTAATGCGCTATAATGGCATCCATCAATCCCTTCTAAACAATTGCCATGAATACTCTAGTCGCCGATAAACTATGCAGTTTTGAAGACTATCTCCAGTATGATGATGGAACCGATAACCGATATGAATTAGTCCAGGGGAGATTAGAATTTATGAATCCACCGACTATCCGACATTTGCTAATTGCTGATTTTATTCGGGATAGCTTAAAAGCAGAAATTAATCGAAAAAACTTACCGTGGCTATGTTTTAAAGAAGCCGGAGTCAGAACCGGATTCCAGAAATCGCGGGTAACGGATATTTGCGTAGTCTTACAAGAACAAGCCCTAGACTTGTTGGACAAATCCGCTGTTTTCCAGACGCCGCCTTTATTAGTGATAGAAGTTGTCAGTCCTGAATCTATCAACCGGGACTATCGATATAAGCGATCAGAATATGCAGCCGCCGAAATCGTCGAATATTGGATTGTAGACCCCCTCCTAAATAAACTCTCCATCTTGCGCCTAGAAGAAGGATTCTACGAAGAAACCGTCTTAACAGCAAGTCAGTCCATAGTCTCTCAAATTTTCCCGGAATTAACCTTAACCGTTGACCAAATCTTAGCAGCCGGAAACCTAGAGGCGTAATTTTCAAAAAACTGTCATCATAAACTTTCTATAAGTTGAGGGATCATATAGTTTTTCTGAACCGTAACCATGATAAAATAACACTTAATCGATACATCACCCTGGAGTGCCATCGACTCCTGCTGATATGGAAACAGACCCGATATTTTACCGACTGTTTAAACAACAACCCAGTTGCTTCTTTGAACTAATTGGTCGTCCCGCCTCCGAAGCAGAGGCTTATGAATTTTCCTCAGTGGAACTCAAACAAACTGCCTTTCGCATTGATGGGTTATTTATCCCCAAAGCTGAGTTTCCAGAAATGCCGCTGAATTTGGTGGAGGTGCAATTTTACAGGGACAAAAAATTTTATGCCAATTTATTTGCCGAACTCTTTCTATACCTCCATCAGAACAATCCCGCTCAAAACTAGCGAGTGGCGGTCATTTTTGGCCGACGCAGTTATGAACCAAAGGAACTGGCCCCCTATCAAGCGCTACTGAATTCCAATCAAGTTCAGCGCATCTATCTCGACGAGTTAGAAGCGGTCCCCGAAACCTCTTTAGGAATGCGGATTGTCCAGTTAATCATTGAAAAGCGAGACGCTTCTGCTGCGGAACAAGCCAGACAGCTTGTAGTTCAGGCAAGGCAGGACATGACCGCTGACGCGGAACGGGCAGAAGTTGTAGACTTGATAGAGAAGGTTGTATTGTACAAGTTTTCTAAGTTAAGCCGCGAGGAGGTACAAGAAATGATAGGCGTGAATGAATTTAAGCAATCCAAGTTGTATCAAGATATTAAGCTCGAAGGCATGATTGAAGGCAAACTTGAAGTAATCCCGCAGTTGCTATCCCGGGGATTTACGGTAGAGCAAACGGCCCAAATTTTGGGTTTAACTATCGAACAAGTGCGTCAAGAAATTCAAGAAGCCTAGGTTTGATGAAGGGTTAAACCCTTTGAATCTGCGGGAGGGTAATTGACTCTACCGCAGTATTTTTTATCAAAACTAGGGGATTTATGGGATAAAATAGGGCAGAATTTACCAGGTTTTAAAAAATGTGGGGGCCTTTATTTAGGATTCAAACTGTAGGAACAGAAACCTGGTTTGTTCCTTTAATTGATGGCAGATTCCAAAAAAATTGGTGAAGAAACCCGGGTTTTCGCTATAAAAAAATGGGGTTACCGGGTCTCAAAGCCGAGATATCCTCTGGGGGTAATCATCCAATTTTCATAAAGACTGGTACTTTGATTACCGATGAGGATGGTACTGAGCATATCGATGGGGTTTTCTAGGAGTTTTTCCAGGGTAGTGAGGGTGATTTGTTCGTCTTCTCGATACGCCGATCGCACGATCGCCACGGGAGTCTCAGGTTTTCGGTGTTTGAGAAAAATTGCCTGTGCGATCGCAATCTGTTCGGTTCGAGTACGCGATCGCGGGTTATAAAGCGCTACCACAAAATCGGCGGCTGAGGCTGCCTCTAACCGCTTTTCTATCATTGTCCACGGGGTGAGCAAATCACTCAGGCTAATCGCACAAAAATCATGCATTAACGGTGTTCCGACCCGAGAGGCAGCCGCTTGTAAGGCGGTAATTCCGGGGAAAACTTGCACCCCTGGGGTTTGACCATCCCAACCCCCATCCCGGAGTTGTTCTAAAACTAATCCCGCCATGCCGTAAATTCCCGCATCTCCAGAGGAAATTACAGCGACGGTTAATCCCCACTGTGCAAAGCCGATCGCGAGTTGTGCCCGTTGTCTTTCTTGGGTAATTGGTAGTGATTGTACCAATTGACCCGGACGCAAGAGGGGTTTAATTAAATCAATATAGAGCGTATAACCAATCACCAGATCTGCTGTGGAAATGGCGGTTTGTGCTGCTGGAGTCATCTGGTTGAGTGCACCGGGACCCGTTCCCACTAACCAGAGTTTTCCCTCACGTCCGGTATATTCTCTCTCCGCTTGGGCGATCGCCACTGTCACAGCACCAAGTTCCCCCTCTAGGCGAAAAATTTGCTTAGAAACCAGAAGCGAATTGGACGTTTCACCCGGGGAATTCCCCTCTTGTGCAGCAACGATCGCCGCTGCTTCTGCCACGCTAGGAGTTCCCACTTCCTGTTCCACCACCGTTGATGGGGTGGGAACCGTAACCGACTTCAAAACCTCTGAAGTAAAGGTTTTCAACGGCCACTGACGCGCTTCGCACAACTCCAATAATCCCACTTCATCGGCTTTAATATCAATTGTGGAAATCCCTGCGATCGCCGCTTGTGCGAAATGATAAGACTGACAAACTTCGGCGATCGCAGTTTCCACTACCCGTCGGGAGGTTCCTCTTTCGCAACCGACTCCCACCCACAAAACTCGGGGATGCCACTGCACCTTTGGAAATTCTGAATCCGGTGCAAATTGGCGTTGGGTGGCACTAATCCAGACTCGTGCTTTGGGGGGTTTTGGATGATCCGGCGATTCTAAGACAAACGGATGATTTTCCGGTAAATTTTCTTGCCAGAGGGTGCAACCGACTTCTTGGATGACTTCTACGGGTTCCTGACGGGCGATCGCCGCACTCACACCAGTCCAATTACCCTCCCCTCTTGTCCAGCCAAAGGGGACGCCTAGCACATCAATTCCAGGCAATTGCAACGCCGATGATGCGCCAGTTAGCACCGGGGTTGCACCGAGGTGAGAGGCGACTGCCTGAGTTAATCTGTCCGCACCCCCTTGATGTCCACTACATAAACTAATCGCAAATTTCCCCGCTTCATCCACCACAACCACTGCGGGATCGATGGATTTGTGTTGTAACAACGGTGCGATCGCCCGGACGACTGCGCCGGTTGCTAAACAAAAGATAAAAGCGCGACAATCCGGCCACATCTGAGCGAGATGGTCCGTCAATGAGCCCGTATAAACCTGAACTCTGGGATGAGTTGTCCCCTCGATCGCACCTTGACAAGATGCGGGTATCCAGAGGATAGCATCGGTGGCATCACACAGAGAAAGTAATCGTTTGACCCCTGAAGGGGTAACGGCGATCGCGGCGATCGGTTGATAATCCTTAAACAGTGACAATTTCAACAGACAATTCCTGATATTCAACGCTCCAGTATAATCAGTTTAAGACAGACAGAGCAATCGGACCGCTTCTCCAAAGGGAAAATTTTCTAAGTTTAACCCGCCTGGGGTCACCACCCAGAGGACGGGTAAAGGAGGGGGTTCCGGAGGGAAATAGCCATATCCATCGGTGAGGTAGACACAGACTGCTTGGTTTTGCCGGTCCCAGCGATCGTTGACTTGATTGAAAAAGGGGATAAAAGATGTGCCACATCCCCCAACAGGTTGCGGGAGTTTTTGTTCAGGGGAGAGGGGATAAGGACCATAAGCTTCGGCATCCACATGATACTGAGAGGAAACCAGGTGTTTTAAAATAGGTAGGGGAGTTTCTCGATGCTGCGCGATCGCCTTAAGCACTCCAACTGACTGCTCAGAGTCAGTAGCTAATTGAGTTAAAACCGCTGGGGTGGTATTGGGATTTTCCGCGATCACCTGGTGTATCCAATCCTGCTGTTCCTGAGCTAATTGCGTGAGAATCTCACTGGGTGTACTGGGATTGGCTGCCACGGCTAGACGAATTTCAAAATGTTCAGAACAAGAGAGGCTTTCGAGAAGCCGTCTGGGGGTTTCCGGATCAGCAGCGATCTCTTGTTGCTCAATCACACAACCCGGCAAAGAGTCCGGTCCGATTTGAGCGATCGCATAGAGTTGTTTCAACTGTTGGATAACTCCGGACTTATACCTTTGGAAGAGAGTCTCTATCTCTTCAAGTGCGATCTCCTCCCATCCCTCAGAAATCTCCCCCTCCCAATTCACGTGGAGTTTTGCCACCTCCTGAAACTCTGAATTCCTTATTGTCTGAACCAACCGTTCTAACATCGCTTTTGGGGTGCGGGGATTCATTCCCACCCAGCCGATCGCCTCCCAATTTTGAGTCTTCACTCCCCATTCAAAAAAATGTTCCGGAACATTCAGCTGTTTTAGCAAACTGCACAGGGTTCTCAGGGGAATTTTATCAACTTGATGGAGTTCCTCTAAACATAACAACGGAAAGATAGGATTATTCAGCAGTTGTTCGGGAAATTCTGCCCCTAATTCCAACAATAGTTTTGTGGGTGCATTGGGGTTACCGGCGATCATTTCTCGAATCCGGCGATCGTCGGTGTCTGCCAATTTTTTCAGGTGATCAGCAGCAGTAGTGGGGTCTGCTGCCAATCTCAGTTCCCATTCAATATTGGGGGAGGAATCTGTATCCAAGCTATCCAGGCGATCGCTGCTACAGTCTAAGTTGGTCAAGTCAAAGGACGGATGGGAGTCTCGACTCATAAGGCTTTCTCTTTTGCGGAACCCAGGGGAGAGAGGACCGGGTTGTAGCCCGATCGCTGCCTCTCTAATATTATCCCCAGACTTACCCATTCCTTTATCAGGGTAGGTGTTAAAAATCACCCTACCCTTGACCTAGGACCCCTGACCCTTAAATATCCAGGTCCATGAGTTTGAGTTGAGGACCGTAGGTTTCGATGAACTCACGACGGGGTGCGACCCGATCGCCCATTAACACCGTAAACACGCGATCGGCTTCTGCCGCATCCTCAATTTCTACCCGTTTCAAGGTGCGAGTTTCTGGATTCATTGTGGTTTCCCAAAGTTGAGTTGGCATCATTTCACCCAACCCTTTGAACCGCTGAATCGTGTAGTTCGCATTCGCCGGGAACTCGTTGCGGATGAGGTTTTGCAGTTCGCGATCGCTGTAACAGTAGAAATGATTGCGACCCCGTTCTACTTTATACAACGGCGGGCAAGCAATATAAACATACCCTTGATCCACCATTTCCCGTTGATAGCGATAGAAGAAAGTGAGGAGTAATGTGCGAATGTGGGCTCCATCTACATCAGCATCAGTCATGATGATGATCCGATGATAGCGCAGTTGTGTGAAATCGAACTCTTCCCCTTTAATCCCTAAACCGAGGGCGGCGATGAGGGCTTGGATTTCAGTATTTTTGTAAATCTTGGCATCATCGGTTTTTTCAATGTTGAGGATTTTACCGCGCAACGGGAGAATCGCTTGGAAGCGGCGATCGCGTCCTTGTTTGGCACTGCCGCCCGCACTATCCCCTTCTACAATGTAGATTTCACTTTCACTCGGGTCTTTGGTACTACAATCCGCCAGTTTTCCAGGCAGGGGTGAGGATTCTAAGACTGATTTGCGTCGGACCAATTCCCTGGCGCGGCGGGCGGCTTCTGCGGCATTATACGCTTGAATGGCCCGTTCTAAAATCGCATCCGCCACACTCGGACGAAATTCTAAATACTCCGTGAGCACTTCACCGACTAAAGAATCGACAATTCCCCGGACTTCGGTATTGCCTAATTTGGTCTTGGTTTGTCCTTCAAATTCCGGGTCGGGCACTTTCACGGAAATCACCGCAGTTAACCCTTCCCGAATGTGTTCACCGCCAAGATTGGAATCCCCTTCTTTGAGTTTATTCCGTTTGCGGGCGATCGCATTCATGGTCCGCGTTAAAACGGCTTTCAATCCTTCTAGGTGAGTACCACCATCAATGGTGCGGATGTTATTTGCAAACCCCAGGACATTATCGGTGTAAGCATCGATGCACCATTGCAACGAGACTTCAACATGAACATTATTCCGTTCGCCTTCAACGTAAATAATTTCTTCATGAAGCGGCTGTTTGTCCCGGTTCATGTATTCTACATATTCCCGAATTCCACCTTCATAGCAATACGTTTCAACGCGTGGCTCATTATTTTTAAGCAGTTCGATGCGATTATCCGAAAAGGTAATTTTAACCCCAGCATTGAGGTAGGCCAGTTCGCGCAATCGTCCCGCTACAGTGCTGTAATCAAATTCAATGCCGGTACTGAAAATTTGCAGGTCTGGTTTAAAGCAAACGGAGGTTCCTGTGCGATTTTCTTTAATCGGTTTGGCTTCTAATTCTCCAATGGCTGCACCCCGTTCATACCGTTGGGTATGGACTTTTTTCTCCCGCCAAACTGTGACTTGGACCCATTCCGATAAAGCGTTAACTACGGAGATTCCCACGCCGTGTAATCCTCCGGAGACTTTATACCCGCCCCCTCCAAATTTACCTCCAGCGTGGAGGACGGTCATCACTGTTTCCAGGGCGGACCTCCCTGTCTTAGAATGGATATCCGTAGGAATGCCTCGACCGTCATCGGTTACGGTACAAGAGCCATCTGGATTGAACTCAATTTCAATATGGGTACAGTGTCCAGCAAGCGCCTCATCGATCGAGTTGTCCACAACCTCGTAAACTAGATGGTGGAGTCCTCGGGGCCCGGTGGTCCCGATGTACATCCCCGGTCGCTTGCGTACTGCTTCGAGTCCTTCAAGAACTTGTATTTGGTCAGCGCTGTAGTTGCTGGTCATACCACGATAGCTCCATTAATCGGGCTTTTGCAGCCCACAAAGTGTCAGAATACCAAAAACTGTCAAAATTATAACATTAAACGGTTGTTCGCGATGATAGCCCAATTAGAAGAGAAATTTTTTGGGGGGATGGAGGGGAGGTTGGGGGAGTTGGGGAGGTTGGGGAGATGGGGAGGTTGGGGGATGACCAAGGACACATGAGGATCATGCCTGGATTAATTGTAATTTGTGGGGCGACGGCTACCGGGAAATCCAGTCTAGCATTAGATTTGGCCCAGCGTCTGGGGTCGCCAATTTTGAGTGCAGATTCCCGTCAAGTGTATCGGGAGTTCGATATTGGGACGGCTAAACCCACTGCTGCCGATCGCCGGTTGGTCCCTCATTATCTCCTAGATATCTGTGATCCGACAGAGAATTTGACGGTAGCAGATTATCAGGACCGGGCGAATCAGGCGATCGCTGAGGTTCATCAAAGGAATAAGGTCCCTTTGTTGGTGGGAGGGACCGGGTTATATCTAAAGGCGGTGGTTAAGGGGTTGAAAATTCCCCGAGTGGCCCCTAATTCCGAGTTGCGATCGCAGTTGGCGGCGTTGGGTCAAGGTCAATGTTATGCCATGCTGCAACAGGTGGACCCCGAGAGTACGACCCGAATTCATGCCAATGATTCGGTTAGAACCCTGCGAGCATTAGAGGTATTTTACGTCACGGGCTGCCCCATTTCTCAACAACAAGGAGAAAATCCCCCGAGTTATCCGATTTTACAGATTGGTTTAGATTGTACAGAGGTGCAAGAGGGCGATCGCCGAATTTTAATGCGGACCCAGGAAATGTTTGATGCGGGTTTTATGGCGGAGGTGGAATCAATTTGTGAAAAATATGGAACGAAATTACCCCTACTTCATACCCTCGGCTATGCTGAAATTAAGCAATATTTGGCCGGAAAAATTTCTTTAGAAGAGGCTAAAGAATTAACGGCATTACATACGCGACAATTTGCTAAACGTCAGCGGACTTGGTTCCGAAGCGATCGCCAGATTGAATGGTTTGCTGTAGATCAGCCCGATTTGCCAGAACGGGTCTGGAATCGAATCCAGAACTTTTTGGAACTGCCGAAAGTCCCCTCGATCTCCACTACTTCATCAGGAGTATAACCTCCTATCTATGTCAATCGAATTTAAGTTAAGATTATGAAATCTAATCAGTTAGAAACAAAGTGTATTTTATCAGTAACTTTAAACATCATCGGGTTGCTTATAGCCGTTATCTTCATTGCCAAAAAAGGAGGAATTCCTTACATTTTAAGACAACTCCAGACAACTCCTGCTAAAACATCTACTCAACCTTGGGTGGATATTTACTATCAACATCGTCAAAGTTTGTTTGAAGGGATTACTACTGAAATCAGCAGTCCCATTGTTTTTCTCGGTGATAGTTTAACGGATTCCTGTGAATGGAACGAGATTTTAAATCATCCAGAAATTGTGAATCGCGGAATTATGGGTGATACAACCGATGGGGTCTTAGGTCGGTTAAATCCGATTCTCGCTTCTCAACCGCGTCAAATTTTTCTAATGATTGGCATTAATGATTTAGCCCGAAAAAAGGATTTTTCAGG
>CBFGOM010000083.1:0-26843 GCA_965650385.1 uncultured Oscillatoriaceae bacterium | reverse complement strand
TGACCCCAACAGACGTGAACGAAGTTCTGTTACCACCCAATTCTAGGAACGAAATGCTAAACGGGTTACGGATTATTCAAACCCTACCCCCAGATGTCGTACATCTGATCGCCGCTGGAGAAGTGATTGATTCTCTGGCAGCCGTTTTGCGGGAATTGGTAGAAAATGCCCTAGATGCCGGTGCAACGCGGATCTCAGTATCAGTGTGGCCCCAACTCTGGCGGGTGCGGGTGGCGGACAATGGATGTGGGATGGATTTGCAGAATTTGCAACAGGCGGCAACGGCCCACAGTACCAGCAAAATTCACAATGTTTACGATTTATGGAACATTACGAGTTTGGGATTTAGAGGGGAGGCCCTGCATAGTTTGGCGCAGTTGTCCCAGTTAGAAATTAGGAGTCGAGTGACAGAAGGTGAGGGATGGTGTGCGAAATACAATTCCCAAGGTGAGGCAGTACAAGTGCAACCCACGGCGATCGCCCCGGGAACAATTGTAACGGTCAGTGATCTGTTTGAACGCTGGAAACCTCGGCGTCAGGGGTTGCCCAATGTTCCCCAACAAGTTAAAAATATCCAGCAGATGATTCAGCACATCGCCTTATGTCATCCTCACGTGCTCTGGCAGGTGGAACAAGACGATCGCCCTTGGTTTAAAATTACCCCCGGACAAAGTGCGCAGCAAATTTTGCCCCAAATTTTGCGCGGGGTCAAGAGTGGAGATTTAGAAGCATTAACCCAGTCGGTGAGTGAGACAGAATCCATTTCCCTGGTGTTAGGATTACCCGATCGCTGTCATCGCCAACGTCCCGATTGGGTAAAGGTGGCGGTAAACGGACGCTGTGTGCGATCGCCAGAATTGGAACAAACCCTAATTGCTGGATTTGCCCGAACCTTACCGCGCGATCGCTACCCTGTTTGCTTCCTGCATCTGCGAATTTCCCCGGAACAAATCGACTGGAACCGGCATCCGGCGAAAGCTGAAATTTATCTCAAGAATATCAACCAATGGCAAGAACGAATTAAGGACGCGATCGCCCAAGGGTTGCAGTTAAATCCCGAAACCACCCCTGATGCCGTACAACACCGCGTCACCCAACTCCTCAAAGCATCAGAAGAAAAAGGCGCATATCACGTTAACCCTAACCCGGGCAAGAATTCCGAATCTAACAGTCCGGTGCAACCCCTGCACCTGCGCGCCGTTGCCCAAGTTAGCCAAATGTATATCGTTGCGGAACATCCTAACGGATTATGGTTAGTGGAACAACATATCGCTCATGAGCGCATTTTATACGAACAACTCTGCGATCGCTGGCAACTTGTCCCCATTGAACCTCCCATCGTCCTCAATCAACTCACCCCCGCCCAACTCGAACAACTCAACCGCCTCGGACTCGATATCCAACCCTTTGGCAGCGAATTATGGGCCGTTCGCACCCTCCCCGAACTGTTAGCAGAACGGGACGATGGTGCCGACGCCCTCATCGAACTGAGCTTAGGGGGAGACTTACAACAAGCACAAGTCGCCACCGCCTGCCGTAGCGCCATTCGTAACGGAACCCCCCTCACTTTACCGCAAATGCAGGATATTTTAGACCGCTGGCAACGCACCCGCAACCCCCGCACCTGTCCCCACGGCAGACCCATCTATTTATCCTTAGAAGAGTCCTCCCTAGCACGCTTTTTCCGCCGTCACTGGGTCATCGGAAAAAGTCACGGCATTTAACAGAATAATTCCTCTAGTTTATAGTAACGATTTCACTCGTTGGATTCATCAATATATTGGATTAAATTTTGATAATTAGTGCTAAATTTTTGCCTAACCACTACCATGCGGAGCAGACAATGGGACGTTATGATAATCTGAACAAAATCCAGGCAATGGACCCCATAAAAGACCATGCAGAAATCGTCAGAATTATGGTGAGCTATGAGTTTCCTTGGGATTTCCAACGCAGTCAAATAGAAATGGCATTTGTTCGGTTCTTTGCCGGTCCCCGAATAGCGGGTCTGGTTGCAAAACGAGGTTATGCGAAGGCACATCCCCAAAAGCGGTATGATGACACCTCAATTCTTTTGTATGAAATGATTAAGCATGGCTATGATAGCGAACCGGGTCGTGCTTGTATTGAGCGCATGAATTATATTCACGGTCACTTTTCCATTAATAACGATGATTTTGTTTATGTTACTACTGTATTGATTGTGGAGCCTGTGGAATGGAATGCCCGTTTTGGGTGGCGGCTGATGTGTCAAAATGAAGTGGAAGCATGGGTAAAATTTTGGGTAGAAATTAGTCAACGAATGCACATGAATAACCTTCCAGATAGCCTGGAAGCAATCAAAGCATTTAAAACAGATTATGAAAATAAATATGTTTACAATTCCCCCTGGACTAAAGATTTGGTTCAAGTTTTTGTAGATTTGCTCTCTAGCTGGTTTCCCCTAGTCCCCAAACCCCTGATTGACTTAGCCTTTCGCTGCCTGTTAGATGACAAATCACTCCAGGCATTTGAAATGCAGTCTCCCCCACTTGCGGTCAAGAAATTGTTAGAATTTAGCCTGCGATCGCGGGGGACACTGCTGAGTTTTTTACCGCCACGCACTACCTCGGGTCTCTTTGTTGATCACCCTTCTCGCTCTTATCCCAATAATGACTATAATATTGCCAAACTTGGCCCATCCGATGAGAACTTAAAACAAAAAATTGGTTTATGAAGTGGAAAAAATAACTGATAATAGTCTCTGCTATAAAAATTTTATAGCAATTTTCCAACACAAAGGAGGGGGGAGCCTCTTTCTGTCTCCTACTCATCAGCCGCCAGATGCTCCTACTTGTTGATATTACTATTCAGGTTATTCAGACTGATGCTATTAGGAAGGAACACCCACAGATTTTGCCATGAAAATATCTGGTTTTCCTTTACCATTGGCATCGGGCATCACTCCAACAATTTCAAATCCACATTTTTGATAAAATTGATAGGGATGACCTCGTAAATTTTGAATGGTTCGGATTTTTTCCCACAAATTAGAATAAAGATTCACCCCAGAAAGACTGGTCATATTCATTTCATCATCGGTTCCCAACCAAAGGGTTAATGCACCGCGTTGTCTGACTTGTTCTTCTAAATCTTGCAGGAGGGTTCTGCCTATTCCTTGGCGGCGATAATTTGCGGCAACGACCAGGGGATGAACTTCCCAAACATGGCCGTTATATTGAGAGATTCCGCCGACCCATCCTAAAACTTCGCCTACTTCATTGAGGGCAACTCGATTAATTCTATCCTCGGTCAATGAATCTAAAACTTCTTGGCGGGCGGCATCGATGGTGGGCCATGCTTCCGGCCAGTTTTCGCGAAACCCTTCTAGGAGTAATTCACTCAAGGGTTCGATTAAGCCATCCTGGCGATCGCTCAAGTTAATGATATTAAGCATGAGTTTATTTGCGCTGATGGGTGATTAATTTAGATAAAATTTGAGCAATATTCCAAGCATCATCATGACCTCGGTGGTGGGTTCCCTCTAAGGGTAAATTGAGCCGTTCTAATGCCCCAGCCATTCCCACTTCTTTTTCTAACGCATACATAACAGAAAACAACGTTTTTACATTAATATGTCGATTACTAAAGGGATAGCGAACCCCTTTTTTCTGGCACTCGACTTCAAATTGCCGTTTATCAAATTCGCCATAGCTGGCCCAAATTCTTTGATGGGAAATATATTTATTTCTAAGGATTGAGCAAGCTTGTCCCAAGGATACCCCTTGGTTCACCTGCTCTTGAGTTAAGGTCGTGAGTTGGGTACAAAATTCACTCACTTCCGACTGTTTTGGTTTGACTAAGATACTCTCTTTTTCGAGTAATTCCCCCGACGTGATATCCAGGGGACAAATGCCAATTTCGATAATTTCTCGTTCTTGATTGGGGGGCGGGTCTTTTTCCCAGCAGGTTGCTTCAATGTCAACGACTATAATCCGATCTAGTCTTATTGCCATATTTGACTACTTTGATGGAGGTGATAGAATGTTAGTACAGTAGAGAGAAAACCCGGAGGTTGTTGACAAAATTTCTGCCAATTTCTAATAAATTTTGTCAAAAACTCCTGATTTTGGGGTCTGAGCTTTACAACTGGACTGGGGGTATAGCGACTGGATGAGTTCTAATTTTAGACCAAAGCAAGAGCTTAGGGCTTACTTGAAATTTAACCGGCCCGTAGTTTTTCGACGACGCGATCGAGTTGGACGGAATGAGAGGCTTTAAAGAGGATACGATCGCCTTTTTTCATCCAATCTTTGACACGCTGGCACAGGTAATCATGGGCGTTCGGCTGTTCGACATCGATAATTTCTACTAGGGGTAAACCTGTAGCACCTTTTGCCATAGCTTCGGCTTCTGCGGGGTCAGCAAAGATAAATAATGCATCCAAATTTAAGGATTTAGCAACGCTGCCGATGCGCTCATGAAATTCTAGCGATCGCTCTCCCAATTCTTTCATGGTTCCTAAGACCGCAATTTGCCGTTCTCCGGGGGTTTTTGCCAGCATTTGGAGGGCAGCGGTCATGGATTCTAAACCCGCATTATAGGTTTCATCTAAAATCACAATATCATGGGCTAATTCATACCGTCTCGCCCTGCCATCGGGGAGTTCCACGGTTAAACCAGATTTGAGCGGTTCCCAACTCACATTGAGCAGTTTTGCCACGGCTAATGCAGCTAAATAGTTTAACGCATTATGTTCGCCAGGAAGAGGGACGGGGAAAGCGATTCCCTCGACTTCTAGGAAATCTCCCTCTCTTAAAGTTCCTTGCAAATCTCCCCCGGTTAAGCCATACGTGAGAGTTTTGCCGGACCAGACTTTTGCTGCGGTTTCCATGAGGCGGGAATTGTCGTAATTGAGGACGGCAATTCCTTCGGGGGACATTTTTTCTAATAACTCACATTTGGCGGAGGCGATCGCCGCTTCGGAACCCAAGCGTTCAATATGTGCAGTACCCACATTGGTAATAACGCCAATGGTAGGGGCAGCAATTTCGGCAAGGAGGGCAATTTCTCCTTTCCCCCGCATTGCCATTTCAATTACGGCATAATCATGGTCAGCGTTTAAATTTAAGAGGGTTTTGGGAACGCCAATTTCGTTATTATAATTCTTCTCAGTTTTGAGAACCGGACCCTGGGTGTTTAAAACCGCTGAGATTAATTCTTTAGTCGTGGTTTTGCCGACGGATCCGGTGATGCCAATCACGGGGATGTCAAACTGGGTTCGCCACCAATGAGCGATCGCCTGATAAGCAGCTAAAGTATCCGGGACCACCAACAGGGGCCAGTCTGGATTAGGACTTACATAGTCGTGATCGACAATCGCCGCGATCGCCCCTTTGTCCAATGCGGACCCAATAAACTGATGTCCATCAAATTGGGTCCCTCTTAGGGCCACAAATACCTCACCCGCCTGTAAACTGCGCGTATCCGTAATAATACTGAGGGCCTGTTTTGAACCCAGTTCTTCCGATAGCGGGTTAACAGTTTGGGCATTCAAGAGGGAAAACAGTTGAGCAAGGGTCACAAAACGAGACATGATGGCAGGACTTGAATTTAATAAAAATTAATGATACCATCCCCGCAAGCGGTGACGACGCCAGCGATCGCCTCAATCTGAGCATCGGACATACCATAAAGGTGTTTCCACGGTCAACCGTGATAAATCTTCATTAAAATTCCGTGAATCCCCCCTGGCATCTTCACAGACTTTTTACCATACTGAATGGTTGAGGAGATCTGCCTAGGTTATTCTAATAGATAGAGATCCTATGGATCAGGGAAAGCTCAGACCTATTCAAAAGTGGCCCGAGATCACCGACTCTTTTGGGGAGTTTCATGTAACATGGGTGAATCCCAGTGGTCCAAGACTGGTCTGAATCTGTGTGATAGCTATTATCCAAGCGGATTTAAACATAACTTATCTATCAAAGTCGGGCCAATATTCCACGGGGAAAATGGTGTCCTATTGAAAACGCTCGCTCTGGAAAATTGAATCAAGCCAAACATCTGGGCAGGGGGGAAAGTCAAGTGAATCATCGAACGGATCCTTACAACCGAAAAACAAGCCAGGAGGAGCAGTTACTCTATGATCACCTCCTTAACCTGGTCAAAGCGGAGCCCCCGTCCGAAATGATCTCGCGCTTTCAAAGCCTCTTTATTGAAGGTCGGGACTACCCCGAAGCCGAGATTTCCGGGGCGTTAGGTCGAATGCTCACCTATAAGGGCATGGACCAAGATTTTAAGTTTATTTTAAACAGATGTTGCCACATTTTAGTGAATCGCTGGCAAATGCACAGCCAAACGCAAGAAGCGATTCCGGAGTTAGTGGCCCTGTTTGAGCAACCTGGGGGCTATAATCCATACAGTCGCTCAAGAACGGGCCGACAGTTGCAAGAATTAGTCAAAGATTTCACCGCAACGGAGCAGTACCTGACCCTACGCCGGTTATCCAAGGTGGTGCAACATAGTTCGGAAATCAGCCCGCCTAAAGAGCATAGGCCCCTGGGCACGTTTATTGATCGCTATCCCTACCTCTATTCTCATTGCCTGCTGAGTGAAGATAGCAGCTATGAACATCAACAAACCGTGCGAAAAATTCAAGCGCAACGGCAACGGCAGTTTGAAATAAACTTATCCCAGTATGTCACCTATCAAGTGCGGCGATCGCAGGTCCGACGGACCGGAAATGTGAATGCAGTCCGCAACCTGTCGCCGGTGAACAATCCCACCTTACTCAGCGATCGCGAACTGTATTATTCCCTCAAAGATTATGTTGGCAAAGCAGAAGGGGGCCACACTTACCGCGACTTAGCCCAGAGCTTTATCACCCACACCAGTCAGACTCCGAACTACGCAGAATTTAAAGCCGATCTATACGACTACCTGATCGGGTCCATCGACCCCGAATATGGCAAACGCCAATTTAACGACAAGTTATGTAAGCATTTAAAAGCCACCCTCCCCCAGAGTGATTCCCAGAAACTCAGTGATTTTCTAGTTGTTAGAACTTGCAGCCAGCTTTTGAATTTTTTAGTCGTTGAAAGTTCTCAAAAGCCTACTCATTTTATCTTTCTGGATGTGGTTTCTAATATTGGACCCACCCGGACAACCGGGATGCTTTTGAAAATTGTACTCCTCTGCCGGAAAGTCAAACCCTATTTAGAAAAGCGGCTTTCTATCTTGTTTAACCACTATGAAAATTCTAACAATGATAGCATTATTTGGCTCATCAAAATGTTAGAAAATATCAATGTTGCCTTAAGTACAAATTTTGGTGCCCTTGATTTATCTTTCATGAGCCAAATTGCTTAAAACCTCATCCTTAAATTCTTTTAATCCTGGAAATTGAGGGGGAATACCTCAATTTCATCTCCCCGTCTCGGGCGGGTCTGCACTAGGATTGGTAGTGTAGCGCGCTGAAGGATAGCCCACCTCTTATGACTCACGGAGGTTCCAACGAGAACGAGGAACAAATTCCTAACCCCCATCAGACCCCTATGCCCTCAGACGGTTCCGCCAATTTAGATGGAGAACTGGATGAGGCAATTTTGTCGTTTGCAGATATTCAAGCGGACCTGAATTACAAACAAGCTAAAGATGCCCTGCGAGAGTTAGTGGCGAATCTGGACCTGACTCCGGAAGAACGAGCAGGCTTGGATCCCGAGATTGAAGGACTCAGCACCATGCTGGATAAACTAGAACGGACGGTGGTGCAAATCGCCGTGTTTGGCATGGTGGGACGGGGAAAATCATCGATTTTGAATGCATTATTGGGGCAGAATGTCTTTGAAACCGGGCCGATTCATGGGGTAACCCGGACCTCTCAGGGAGTGAATTGGCGAGTGGAGCGATCGCCCCTCGATGGCGGAGAGGGCAACATTACCCAACTTACCCTCTCTGGCATCGGACAGTCTCAAATCGAACTAATTGACACCCCGGGAATTGATGAAGTGGATGGTCAAACCCGGGAAATTTTGGCCCAGCAAGTCGCCTCTCGGGCGGATTTAATTTTATTTGCCGTTGCCGGGGATATGACCCAGGTGGAATATGAAGCCCTTTCCCAGTTGCGGGATGCCGGGAAACCCATGCTACTGATTTTTAACAAAATTGACCAATATCCCGAAGCCGATCGCGAGGCAGTCTATCGGAAAATTCGCGATGATCGGGTCAAAGAACTGCTGTCGGAGGATGAAATCGTTATGGCAGCCGCAGCCCCCTTAGTCGCCCAAGCGACCCCGCGAAGCGATGGCACAATGGCGGTGCAGATGAAGCGGGGTTTGCCCCAAGTCGATGACTTAAAATTAAAAATTCTCGAAATTTTAGACCGGGAGGGGAAATCCCTGGTGGCGCTCAATACCCTGCTGTATGCCGGGGATGTGAATGAACAATTGGTTGAGCGCAAGATGCAGATTCGGGACAAGAGTGCCAACCGATTGATTTGGAATGCGGTGATGACTAAAGCGGTGGCGATCGCCCTCAATCCGATTACCGCGATCGATATCCTCAGTGGGGCGGTGATTGATGTCGCGACAATTTTAACCTTATCTAAGCTCTATGGCATTCCCATGACTCAAGCCGGTGCCATCAATCTGCTCAAAAAAATAGCCCTGAGTATGGGCGGAATTAGTGCCAGCGAACTCCTGGCAAATCTGGGATTATCATCCCTGAAAGGGTTATTAGGATTAGCGGCACCGGCTACGGGTGGGGCATCTTTAGTCCCCTATCTTTCCGTTGCCATTACCCAAGCCGGTGTCGCCGGGTTTTCGTCCTACGCCATCGGTCAAGTGACCAAAACCTACTTGGCTAACGGAGCTTCATGGGGACCCGATGGGCCAAAAGCCGTGGTCACTCGAATTATTGAGTCCCTCGATGAAACCACCATTATGGGTCGGATTAAGGAGGAACTCCAAGAGAAACTCCTAAAAGTGAGAGCAAGAAAACACCAGAAAAACTCAACGGAGCTAGGGTAATGCTTGATTTCATCCAGGCTTTAACCCTAAAACCCCTTGATCTTTTCCCCTTAAAAGAGAACCCTAACGTAGGAACTATAACCCATCCCGTTATTTTTCTTGTCGTTGTTTGAAATCATTGCGCCATTCACGCAACTGTTCGCCAGCGACATCACGGCCCCCTAAGCCAAAGGCTAAGGCAATGGCAACGGCAACGGCCCCAAAGAGTAAACCAAAGGCTAAGTTAACAATATGAGGAGCGATCCCCATTTGTTGGAGTGCCATCGCACCGGCGAGAGCAATAATGGCAATTCGAGCCGCTTGAGCCAGGAGTTGAGATTGGGAACCTCGGGAACCGGAAATGAGATGATAGGCTAAATTTGCCAAGTAAAGGCCAATGCCGAAGACGATCAAACCGACAAGAACCTGACCGGCAATCACCAGTAGGCCTTGCATAATGATGGTGAGAGCGGGTAATTGCAGGACTTCAGTCGCAGCGACTGCTCCAAAGAGCATAATGCCCACCCAGGTAACAATCCCGACAATTTCTGCGGGAGTTCTTGTGGGAGTTGCGGAGGGTTGGACGACGGTTTGTTGACCCGATCGCATATCCGGTGCATCTGCCGGTGGGGGTTGGGGGGGATTACCACTGGGGGTTGTGGGAAGACCCATCCAGGAGAAGATATTGTTAAAGCCGATGCTACGCAGAATGCGGATGACCAGATCCGAGGTGAACTTGGCGATCGCATAAAATAACGCCAAGATGAACCCTGCGGTCAAAATCAGGGGAATGGCGGACATGATTTGCGACAGCATGGCGATCGCTGGAGCCGAGATCGCCGCAATTTCCAACGCATTCAACGCCGCGATCGCCGTCGGAATCAGAATCAAGACATAGACAATTGTCCCAATCAATTGAGACAGCGACATTCCGTCTTGAGTCCGGGAGAGACCCAATTGGGCCCCCAGGCGATCAGTTCCCGTCGCCGCCAGCAAGTTGGTGACAATCCCCCGCACAATCCGAGCCATAAACCAGCCGACAGCCCCAATAATCAGGGCCATCAGAATTTTAGGCACTGCCGACAGAAAATCATTGACCAAATTCTGAACCGGCAGGACATTGAGTTCTAAGGCATTCAGAATGAGGGGCAGAAAGAACAGAAAGATAAACCAGTAGAGCGCATTGCCGAGGGTTTCATTGAGTAAAAACCGGCTTTCCCCAGCAGTCTGGGGGTCTGTCGTCTCTCCTGTTTGCTCTGCCAGCCGTTCATCTAACCGGAACTGCGCTAATCCCCGAGTCAGCAACATTTTGGCTAGGGTTGCCAATATCCAGGCTACACCCAGCAAGACGGCGGCACCGCCAATCTTGGGTAGATAGGCGAAAATCTGCTCTAAGAACCGATTTAAGGGCTGGGAAACCACCTCCAGATTCAGGGCCTGGAGAAAGGCGACCAAGACAAAAATCATGATCAGCCAGTAAACCGTATTCGAGATCCACTTTTCAGTAGGAGGCATCTCCTGTCCCGGTGCTCGTCCCATGACGGCACTGGCAATCCGGTTATCCAAATTGGTGTTGTGGAGAACCTTTCTAATAATTCCGGCTACAAGGGTGGCGAAGATCCAGCCACCGATTAAAATGGCAAGCGCTCCTAATAAACTGGGCAGGAATGACCCCAGTTGGACCAAGATGGCTTGAACAAATCCCGTAATCTGCCCCAAGCCAAAGCCCGCAGCAAATCCAGGTTCTTGAGCCAGCAGCGCTTTGGGGCTTAAATTACCCCAAACCACGACTGATGTTTCGTGCAAAATTCCATTCATAAGGTGATTTGAGTGTACTTCCGATATGACCGTTCAACAGCGTTGATCATTCAGTAAATGCCAGTCAGTGCATTTGCCCCTATCCTACAGGGCTATGCATCTTTTGCTGTAGTCTATGCGATCTTTTGCGTTTTTCCCCACTCTCAACTGAGGCAGAGCAAACGCTTTATGCTTCAATTGTTCGTAACTAGAAATTAGATTAGGGACAATTGGTCACAAAAGATTGAAACTGTAGTGATTTGTAACAATTCTGCCCTAGTCTGAGGGAAGGGTCTGTTGTCTTTTAGTACCGATTCCTCCCGGGCTTGTGACCCACTTCTCCCAGACTGATTTCCTTTCTCGGGGAAATTTCTATAACAACTTGTCATCATTAGGTCTCATTTCTCATGTCATCTCAAGTCTTTGAACAGTCTATTCAAATTCAGGCCAGTCCTAGGGTTGTTGATTACTGTATTACCGATCGCGCATTAATGCACCAATGGTTGAATCCCGCCTTGCGTTGCGAACCGATTGGTGAATGGGATACTCGTGTAGGGAGTCGGAGTCGGTTTATTTTGAATATTCCCTTGTTGCAACCGAGCTTAAACTGTGCGATCGCCCAACGGGAACCCGGGCTGATTGTGTGGGAGTTTCAAGGATTTTTCAAAGGCTGCGATCGCTGGGATTGTCAACCAGATGGCAACCAAACTCGCCTCGTCAATCGGTTTGAATTTGAGATTCCCAATCCTGTAGTTGCCTGGGGCTTCAATCTATTTGCTGCCACTTGGACGCGGAAAGATATGCAGGCTCAACTCAGTCGCCTCAAACGCATTGCTGAACAACTTAATCCCGATCTAGCCACCAGTTAAATTTATTAAAAGTTACTTCTATAGAAAGATTGACAAATTCAAAAAAATATGTATCACAGGTTTTTAAAATTTTCTTTACTCATTTTCCTGCCAACGGATGCGATCGACAATTTGCTGAATGATTGCGGCATCTTCTGCTTGAGGAACTCGATCCAAATAGGTTTGTAAATCTTGACTCGCCTGAGTCCATCGGCCATTTTGATAGTAAAACAAACCGCGATCGCGCAATTCCAACGGTGAATCAGGAAACAACAGCAAAATCCGTTCGATCGCCCCAAGGCATTTCTCCGAATCCCCGCGATTCAGATAAATCATTTTTAAATTTGTCAGCATCCGGGCCAAAAACTGTTTGCGCGTCACCGCTTTTAAAAACTCCGGACGCATGGACACTTCCGGACCATAAATTTGCTGAAGACGTTGTTGACAGTCTTCCTCAAATAACACCTCTCCCCGATTAAACGCATCCACAAAAATACCCGACCCTTCAAACTCTGGGCGAATTAAAAAATGTCCAGGCATCCCAATTCCCACCATTGGAAAATCCAGCCGTCTAGCAATTTCTAAGTAAATTAACGCTAAAGTAATGGGAATACCAGTGCGACGGGCGATCGCATCATTCAGAAAACTATTACAAGGGTCATAATAATCCCGAGTATTGCCCGTAAACCCTAAATCTTCAAAGAGATAATCATTAATTGCTTTAACAATTCGCAAAGGATAGCGTTGATCCTTTAACCGTTGTGCCACCTCCCCTGCCATCACATCCAGCACATTCAGATATTCCGCCGGATCCAGGGTAGGGTATTCTTCTTGCGCGATGTACAGCGCTGCCTTAGCGAGATCGATTTGGTCGTCGTTTTGCTGAATCTCGTGGTAGAACGATTGCCGCGCTAGGGGAAAGTTCATCTGAATTTAAAACGGGTAAATAGAATTGCCAGAATTGCCCTGGAGTATTAAGGCGATCGCGCCTATCTCCCCCTGAAGATAGCAAAAATTCGGCCCCCTGACTATTGTTGGTCTCAATCACTTTATCCCTTGAAGTACCCTAGAAACAAAACAAAAACAAGGCAACTACACCAGTCGTTGCCCCAAGCGCGTATTATTAAGCTTATGACTCTTGTTACTCTACCCCTAGCCGTGACCTTTGCCTCCCCAGGCCCGATCATCGTCGAAATCGGACCCCTAACCATCCGTTGGTATGGGTTCTTAATTGCCAGTGCCGTTTTGATTGGCGTTACTCTCTCGCAATTTTTAGCCAAACGCCGCAATATCAACCCGGACCTCATGGGTGATTTAATTCTCTGGTTAGTCGTGGGTGCAATTCCCTTGGCGCGACTGTATTATGTGTTGTTTCAGTGGGAAAACTATGCCGATAATCCGGGCCAAATCTTTGCGATTTGGCGAGGCGGCATTGCCATTCATGGCGCAATTATTGGCGGGACGATCGCCACCTTGATTTTTGCCCGACTCAAACGAATTCCGTTCTGGCAATTAGCCGATTTAGTCGCCCCTTCCGTAATTTTAGGTCAGGCGATCGGACGCTGGGGAAACTTTTTTAATTCCGAAGCCTTCGGCAGACCCACAGATTTACCCTGGAAACTCTACATTCCCCCGGAATCTCGTCCCTTTCAATATGTTGGCGAGCAATATTTCCATCCTACTTTTTTATATGAATCCCTGTGGAATTTGGCCTTATTTGCCTTATTACTGTTGTTATTCTTTCGGGACCTCCAAGGCAAACCCCGTTTAAAAGTCGGCACTTTATTTTTAGTCTATATGGCCGTCTATAGCTGTGGTCGTTTCTGGATTGAAGGGTTACGACTCGATAGCTTAATGTTCGGTCCTCTCAAAATGGCTCAGTTTGTTAGTTTAACAGGTATTATCCTAGGAATCGCTGGCTTAGTCTGGCTTTATGGGTTCAATCGGCCTTTGCCTGACGTCGTATCCACTAGCAATAGCGAACCCTCTTCCCCCTAGAAATGCCCTCTCAAAAACCCCAGGAAGAGAAACCCGATTTCTCCTCCTGATTCATGGCAAAGTTGCACCAAGATTACTCAAAAACCTGGCTTCTAATCTCGACCCAGTACAACAAACCGAGTTTGTACCCGATATCGGTGATTGCTACCTAAGTTGCACAAATGTTATCAACCAACCCGGTTCCTAATTTTTACAGGGACTCAGCCCTATAATTCACTATCAAAAATAAAAAAACCCTAGAATTTATTCTAGGGTTAAACCAGGGTGCATCTACCAGTGCTTGATTACCTCATAGAGCCAGTAACATCCGGAACCTTCTCCATTCTTTCCTTGATTTTGTTTTAGTTTGATGTCAAAATTTCAGCCAACGGACCCACAACAAACCCATCGTACACAGCTCAAACCCGCCGTTTATATCGTTGGGGCCGGACCGGGTGACCCGGATTTATTAACGGTTAAAGCCCAAAAAATTCTAGCGATCGCCAATACGATTCTCTACGCCGACTCCCTAGTTCCCAAACAAATTTTAGAAGGGATTCGTCCGGATGCCGAAGTCATTCCTACCGGCAATAAAACCCTAGAAGATATCTTACCCATCATGATTGACCGCGTGCGCCAAGGTCAGTCCGTCGTTCGCCTCCATTCCGGAGACCCCAGCCTCTACAGTGCCATCTCCGAACAAATGCACGCCTTAGCCGATGCAGATATTCCCTGTGAAATTATTCCCGGAATTAGTGCCTTTCAAGCAGCAGCAGCAAAACTCAACTTGGAACTCACCATCCCAGAACTGGTGCAAACCATCATCCTCACCCGGGTCAGTGGTCGAGCCTCCTCCGTCCCGGAATCGGAGGAATTAGCCGCTTTAGCCGCCCATAAAGCCAGTTTGTGCCTATATTTGAGTGCACGCCACATTGAAGAAGCTCAAGCCAAACTGATGGAACATTATCCCGCAGAAATGCCGATCGCCATTTGTTACCGGATTGGGTGGCCCGATGAAAAAATTGCGGTGGTCCCTCTGAAAGAGATGGCCCAAGTTACCCAGAGTGAAAACTTAATTCGGACAACTCTGTATTTAATTAGTCCAGCTTTGGCAGAACCAGAAAGGCAGTCAGGGAAAGAAACAGCGCGATCGCGTCTCTACCATCCCGAACATACCCACCTGTTTCGACCGACCCCTCGGCAGGGATGATGCCCGGTCGGATACTCTAATATAAATGTCCATCAGTTCTGTATCGAAAAATAGGTAAAGCCTTGCTAGACGAACAAGCGAAAAAAACAATCCTCAGAAAGATTCCCCACGGACTCTATGTTTGCGGTGTCAAAGATGGGGAAAATGTCAATGGATTCACCGCCAGTTGGGTGATGCAGGGGTCCTTTGAACCCCCCTTAGTCATCAACTGTGTTAAACAAGATTCCGGGTCCCATGCCATGATTGAAGCCAGCGGCGTTTTTGCCCTGAGTGTCTTAGAAGCGGGACAAAAAGACTTAGCCCAAAAATTCTTTAAACCCCAACGACGGGTCGGGGATAAATTTGAAGATGTGGAGTTTTATCTGGGAGAAACCGGCTGTCCGATTATTTCCGACTCCCTAGGGTATGTGGAATGTAATGTGGTGGGTTCGGTGAAAAAGGGCGATCACACCGTCTTTGTCGGCGAAGTGATTGCGGCAGGAGTCCACCGCAAAGGAGACCCCTTGTTGCTGGAAAGCACCGGATGGAATTACGGCGGATAATTTGGGATAGAAACTGTTTCGGGATCCCGATTTGAATCAGCAAGACGCAAGTTAGAAGGTCAATTTATGCCCCTGATTAAAGTTAAAACTTCCGTGTCTACACCGGAGAATGCTGCAATTCAGACCCTACTCAAGGGACTTTCCTCCAGCTTGGCGAAGCATCTGGGAAAACCTGAATCTTATGTGATGACGGCGTTTAATGCGGATGTCCCGATGACATTTGCCGGGACTTTTGACCCGGTTTGCTATATCGAAGTCAAGAGTGTAGGGACAATTCGTCCCGAACAAACCCAAGCGATGAGCAAAGATTTTTGCAATAAGATTCACCAGGCGATCGGGGTTCCGCAAAATCGGATCTATATCGAATTTACCGATGCCGAGGGCTCCATGTGGGGCTGGAATGGCTCCACGTTTTAAAGTTTAGGCGGATTCATGAGGGTCCGCTTTTAGTTCAGGGCTAGGACCTGGGTTGCCTATTAAATCAGTCGAACCCGAAACCGGGTATGTGACCCTAATTTGTTGCATCTGAGCAGAAATTGGGTCAGATACCCGGTTTGTCTGACTGGGACTGTACTGCCTCATAGAGGGTGTGGGAGATGGAGAGGCGATCGCCTCAAACCCTGGAAAGCTCACTCCCTCGAAAACGGATTTCCCCCTCTATACTGGAGGGGGTCGAAAATGTTGTAAATCTTTACAACGGGATCGCCTGTGATACTATCGGGTTGGTGTGCGAGGCCAGATGCCTGTCAAGCGGCTCTGACTAATGGTGGTGGAGGAGACATCAAGGAGTGCAAAATAATCCCATGAAAGCTCGGCAATTGAATCATCATAATCTAAAAAGTCAACCGGAACCCTTGCGAATTGGGGTGATTGGCGTGGGCAGTATGGGACAACATCATACCCGCGTTCTCAGCTTGCTCAAAGATATTGAATTAGTCGGGGTGGCTGATGTTAATGTAGAGCGCGGACTCGACATTGCCAGTAAGTATCGGATTCGCTTTTTTGAAGATTATCAAGACTTGCTGCCTCATGTGGATGCGGTTTGTATTGCGGTTCCCACGCGCCTGCATCATGCGGTAGGAATGACCTGCTTGCGATCGGGGGTTCATGTTTTAATTGAAAAACCGATCGCCGCGAGTATTGCTGAAGCCGAATCCCTGGTAAATGAGGCAGCAGAGTCGGGATGTATTCTGCAAGTCGGTCATATTGAACGGTTTAATCCGGCATTCCAGGAATTGAGCAAAGTCCTCAAAACGGAACAAGTCCTGGCGATCGAAGCGCACCGCATGAGTCCCTACAGCGATCGGGCGAACGATGTCTCCGTCGTCTTGGATTTAATGATCCATGACATCGACCTCATTTTAGAACTAGCTGCCGCCCCTGTTGTGCGATTAACCGCCAGTGGCAGTCGCACCAGTCAAGATACCTCCCAAGGTAATTCTTATTTAGATTATGTCACCGCAACCTTGGGATTTGCTAATGGCGTCATTGCCACCGTCACCGCCAGTAAAGTCACCCACCGCAAATTGCGACGCATCGTCACCCATTGCAAACATTCCCTCACGGAAGCCGATTTTCTCAACAATGAGATTTTAATCCACCGGAAAACAACGGCAAATTACCGGACCGAATATGGTCAAGTGCTGTATCGCCAAGATGGCTTAATCGAAAAAGTTTATACCAGTAATATTGAACCTTTACACGCCGAATTAGAACATTTCATCCACTGTGTTCGCGGCGGAAATCAACCCTCCGTCGGCGGAGAACAAGCCCTCAAAGCACTCAGATTGGCTAGTTTAATCGAACAAATGGCCCTCGATGGTCAAGTGTGGAATGTCGATAATTTAGAGTTTGTCAAACCTACTGGCGTCAGTTTTGGGTGATGGGAACACATTTAAAGAAAATATGTAGGGGCAATTTATCTACTGCCCCGCATCCAGTCTGGAAGGTTCAAACTCATCTAATTTATTTAGACTTGCTTTGCGAGGGGGGGGTAAGTCATGATTCTCTAACCACACAGTGCTATAAATCATATCCCAATGTTATCAAAACGACCGTTTCTAGTTGGATGATTGTTTCAGCATTAAGCTGTCCCAACTTCCGAATTAGCCGAGTTTTATCTAATACTCGCATTTGAAAACATAAGGCAACTGAATCCTCGGCTAATCCGCCATTTCCTTGGGTGATCGCCAGACAAATTGGCAAGGCGGCACGACGTTGGTTTGTTGTGAGGGGAATGGTTAGGATTGTTGTGGAAAACTGAGAAACAATATCATTTTGGAATATAATTACTGGGCGAATCCCTGCTTGTTCAGAACCTTGAGTGGGATTGAGATTTGCTAACCAAACTTCTCCCCGTTTAATTGGGTTCGTCATGGTTAATCTTCCTGACCCAACAGTTCTACATAATCATCCATTCCTGCTTCTGCCAAAGTGCGGTCTTCTTCCGCAAACTCAGTTGCCAGGGAAGCAAGTTGGGTGGCGTTGAGATTGACACGATCGCGTCGATCTCGAAATTTGAGGAAGGCAATAAAATCAGCAACAGCATGAAGTTGCTCGTCACTCAGGCGATCGAGGTCTTGCTTAATTGTTTCGCTCGTGATTGTCATCAGATGGAGGGCAAAGGTTTACAAAAGATTAATTAATGATAGAGGCTATCCCTCTGATTTTATCAATTTTTTCCACAACCGGACCTATGCAGATTTTTAAAATCTGCGTAAGTCCTGACCCCTAATCAATAAATGGAGGGGCGAGGAAAAGAGTCGCCCCTCCATTCAGGATTGATTCTCTAAGACTATGTAAGTCTTAATCCACTTACAACTGCTTGACTTCAGACACCAACTTGGTAATCACATCTTTTGCACTACCAAATAGCATCATGGTCTTATCTTTGTAGAACAAATCATTGTCAATACCGGCAAATCCGGTACTCATGCCGCGTTTGATGACAATGGTATGACTGGCTTTATCTACTTCCAAAATGGGCATTCCGTAGATGGGACTGGCGGAATTATCTCGGGCGGCAGGATTGACGACATCGTTTGCGCCAATGACTAAGGCGACATCAGTGCGATCGAATTCGGCATTGATATCTTCCATGTCATACAACTGTTCGTAAGGCACATTGGCCTCCGCTAGTAAGACGTTCATGTGTCCAGGCATCCGACCCGCTACGGGGTGAATGGCATATTTGACTTCTACACCTAAGCGGTCTAATTGGTCGGCCAGTTCTCGGACGGCGTGTTGTGCTTGGGCGACGGCCATGCCATATCCGGGAACGATGACGACGGAACGGGCATATCCTAACATCATCGCACTTTCTTCGGAGTCGATGGAGCGGACGGTTTTATCGCCCATGTCCCCAACAGCGGCGGCAGTTTCGCCACCTTCGCCGGTCCCGAAGGCGGCAAAGAGGACGTTTGTGAGCGATCGGTTCATCGCTTTACACATAATCACGGTCAGGATGATCCCCGAGGCACCGACTAAGGCACCGGCGACGATCAGCATATTATTCATGACCACGAAACCCGCAGCGGATGCAGCTAAACCGGAAAAGGAGTTTAGCAGGGAAATCACCACGGGCATATCCCCACCGCCAATGGGAATGACGAACATTATACCCAGGACTAAGGAAATGCCGGTTAAGGCTAAAAATACTGGGGTATTTAAGGGATTGATGGCTAAATATACACTGCCTACAAGGAACCCGCCGAAGAGGAGAGCGTTGACAGGTTGTTGCAAGGGAAAGGTGATGGGTCTGCCGGTGACGAGTCCTTGTAGTTTAGCAAAGGCCATCACAGAACCCGTAAAGGTAATCCCCCCGATTAAGACGCCCAGTAGGGCGGTGATGGTGGTATCTAGGGGGGGTTGCTGGAATTTTTGATAGTAGCGCCAGAATTCACCGACGGCAATGAGGGCAGAGGCAGCACCCCCAAAGCCGTTGAAGAGACCGACCATCTGGGGCATGGCGGTCATTTCCACTTTCTGGGCGGAGACAACTCCAATGACGGACCCGATCGCGATCGCAAGCAAAATCATCTCATAGTTGAGCACTTGGCGATCAAGCAAGGTGGCAATGATCGCCAATAACATCCCCACGGATGCTAATAAATTTCCGTTCCGGGCGGTTGCCGGGGAACTCAACTGTTTTAGACCGACGAAAAATAAGGATGATGCTACTAAATAGCTTAACTGTATGCCAGTTGGGATGAAGTCGCTCACGCTTTTACCTCTTTTTTCTTGAACATTTGCAACATCCGATCGGTCACGAGAAACCCACCGACTACGTTAATGGTGGAAAACACAACGGCGATTAATCCTAAAATCACCGTAACGCTCCAATCCCGGTCTCCTGCAACAATAATGGCACCTAACAGAGCAATCCCGGAAATCGCATTCGCCCCAGACATTAATGGGGTATGCAGGGTGGGTGGTACTTTGTTGATGACTTCAAATCCAGCAAATGAAGCCAGAACAAATACAAATAAAGCAGACATGATGGCTTCGGGCATCTTGATTCAATACTCCAGTTGATTAGATTGAGTGGAAAATTGGACAGCAGATTATGAAGAATGAATTTTCGGGTTTATTCTTCATGTTCCTGTGGCAAAATTACACCTTTTCCCCGACGACTTCTAAGGCTTCGCGAACTCGGGAGTTACGAATTTCATGACCGTGGGCAACGCAGGTACTGCCGATAATTTCGTCAGAAAAATCTAGGTTTAAGGCGTTGTCTTTAATCATGTACTGAATGAATGTGGCGATATTTTTCGAGTACATCTGAGACGCATGGACGGGCATAGAAGCGGGTAAGTTAATCGGACCAACAATGGTGACCCCATTGCGAACGATATCTTTTCCAGCTTCGGTATAGGCGCAGTTGCCCCCTTGTTCGGCAGCTAGGTCCACGATCGCCGCCCCGGGTTTCATCCGCGCAAACATTTCCTCGGTAATCAGTCTCGGCGCTTTTCTGCCGGGAACTTGTGCGGTGGTAATCACAATATCGGCAGCAGCAACGGTATCGGAAAGGACTTCTTGAGTGCGCCGCTTGGATTCTTCAGAAATTTCGCGGGCATATCCCCCTTCTGCCACGGTTTCCTCGTCGAGTTTGACCTCGACAAATTTGGCCCCAAGGCTTTGCACTTCTTCTTTCACTGCAGGGCGAATGTCAAAGGCTTCTACCACAGCCCCTAGACGACGGGCGGTGGCGATCGCCTGCAATCCTGCTACCCCTGCACCCATCACCAACACTTTCGCGGGTCGAATAGTTCCCGCCGCCGTGGTTAACATGGGGAAGAATTTTGGGGCGGTTGCGGCTGCCAGCAGGACCGCTTTATAGCCAGCGATCGCCGCTTGAGAGGACAAGGCATCCATGCTTTGAGCTTTCGTCGTCCGGGGGATCATTTCCATACTGAAGGCAGTAACCCCCCGTTGGGCAAGGCGATCGACGATGATCGGATTTCCCAGGGGATTCAAAAAGCTAACGATCGCACTGCCTTCGCGCAGTTTGTGAATTTCCTCATCCCTAGGGGCAGCCACTTTCAACAATAAGTCCGCTTCCCCCCACAGTTGAGCGCTATCGGACACAATCTTAGCGCCAGCCGCTTCATAAGCGTCATCGTAAAAAAACGATTGCTCTCCCGCGCCAGCTTCTACAAAAATTTCTAGTCCAGCTTTGACTAACCGCGCCACCATATCAGGGATTAAGGCAACACGACGTTCTCCCACTTCGATTTCTTTTGCTACGGCTATTTTCATCGTTTCTCCTTATGGGGTGAGACCCATTAAATTGGTGAGGGGGACTTAACAAGACAGGGGGTAGCCACTTTTCCAGCGTGACTGATGACTACCGGGGCTTTGTGAGTTCAATTCTTTCAATGGTATTAAGTTTACTAATTTTTTGGGGGGTGGCTGATCCCGGAGGGATGGTGCTTTTTATTAGCAAGGGTAGAGACATCCGTTGTACTACTTTCTACGAGGTTAGGGAGTGTGCTTTAAGTTGAGAAACCATGACACCAGTCAACTGATTAGTGGGAAACGGGGGTTAAGCTTTTGCCGTTTTGCATCGTATTCGATCCCCAAGCCCTTGTCCATTTTTTATCTGTTCTGGGTAAATTTATCAGGAAAAACGGAAGTGTTCACCGGCTGAAGGAGTGGCTGCTTGCGATCGCAATGGTCTGGCCTGCTTCGAGATGAGTTTAGATGGGTCATCCCTCTTGTGTCAACCGGGGTAACCCCTAACCTTTGCCCTCGATATTAGCGTTTTTTTTCACGCTTGTTCGCCTCAATTCCTCTTTATCTCAGAGTTTTAATATAAATTCAGATAACTTTATCTTTGTTTGCTGACAAATCTTTAGAAAAACTTACGTTTTGGACAAAGGATCCAATTAGTTGATGGGGATCGCTCGGTTTGTAGTGCGATCAATCTTCCGAACCTTAAGGGTTCACTGCACCTCCGGTCCCCTCTCCTTGGCAAGGGGAGGGTTAGGGTGGGGTTCCCCGTCGCGATAGCCTCTTGCACGTCACTCTTAAGGGTTTAAGCACCTGTACCTGTATGGAGGCTGGAGAAACCTCTTTACTTCGCCAATCGCGCCTGTACGAGCAGTCTCCACCCACTCATTCCTCAACTGACGCGCAGTAAGCGGAGCTATCTCGTAGGGAATCGTGCTTCAATGAGAACCCCACCCTAACCCTCCCCTTGCCAAGGGGAGGGGACCGGAAGTAAAAAACCTACTCTTGTAAGAAGATGCGGACCCCAATTTACCATTTCAAAAAGGCGGCTTCAGGACCTTGTTCATAACGCAGCTTGGCATCTTTCTCAAACCAGGCAATGATCTCTTCGTGGGTAAGGGACTCCATTGGAACTCCCGAATCTGTAGCGATATGTCGGAGTAGCTTCAGGGAAGAAATCGTCAGGCGGGTTAAAAACTTTTCATGAGATGCCAGGAGAGCGCCATCAACAGCGTAGGATTCTTCTGGGGTTAAAAATTGGGCAGAGGGTTCGGGAGAGGCCATAGTTTTTTATTTAGACAGCATAATATTGATGCCGCAGTTAGGATAACAGCAGCAATTTTAAATCTTAAGGTTACAGGTTGAGGAGTCTGGGAACGGTTAAAGGGCCGATCGCCTTGTTTCCGATTTAAGCGTAATCAAATAGCCGCAACGGTGTTCACCGTCAATCATCCAGTAGGTGCGTTCCACGGTGCAATCGGGGAGGATTGCGGCAAACATTTCTAGCTCATGTCCACAAACGCTCGGAAAGGATTCCGCCACGGTGGAAATGGCGCAGTTATGTTCGGTGAGCAAGAAGCGATCGCCACTGTTGGGCCCCTCTGGTTCAACCCGATGCACCTCCGCCATATAGCCTTCTGTTTGCCGCAGTTTGACTAATCCCGCCACCCGTTCAGATAACGGCTGATTTCCTAGGCGATCGCGGTAATGAATGGCTTTACGTTCCCACTGCTTCCGCAAAATTGAAGTCATCTGGTCCTCCCCCATTGTTTCTGCCAGAGTCCCTAACAGGGAAACGGCAAAATCATCATATTGATTGGGAAAGAAATCTTTCCCTTTATGGGTGAGTTCATATTGATGCTGGGGTCGTCCCATCCCCGCCTGAACCGCCTTATGGTGAATCAATTCCTCGGCTTCGAGGTCCTTGAGATGGCGGCGAATTGCTTGGGGAGAGATATCTAAAACTTCGGCTAACTCCTGAGCCGTGGCTAGACCCTGCTTTAATAAATATTGCAGGATATCTTCTTTAGTGGAAGGTTGCTGAGTAGTCGTCATCATGCTGCCTGTAGTCAAACGCCAAAACGCTCGAAAAAATCTATTGCCGACTTTGACAACACACTTGTTGCTAAAGTATTCTAAAATAGAATTAAGCAACCGGCGTGTTGTTTTAACCCTATTATATATAGACGGAGGGCAAGGATGCCCAACCAGGCAAAGAGAAAGAATCCAAAGGACGGGAGATCAGGGGCCCGTGATTGGGAACGATAACAGCAAACGGCCCCCCAGTAAAGAGGGTATAGCCACTTGCTGAGAGTTCAGGGATTGACTCATTTCCGGGGCGATCGCCTGAATCTGACCTCAACCTTCCCCTAAATCGGGGATCCTCCGCCCAAAATTTGCTCGTTATATCAATCTGGATAATGACTTTAGAACAGCCTACACAACAAGCCACCGACAAGAACCTAGAAGCGATGCGGCACTTTTCCGAGCAGTATGCCAAACGCACTGGGACCTACTTCTGCTCTGATCTGGGCGTTACTGCCGTTGTCATCGAAGGATTAGCCAAAAACAAGGATGAGTTGGGTTCACCCCTATGTCCCTGCCGCCACTACGAAGACAAAGAAGCTGAAGTTAAAGCCACCTTCTGGAATTGTCCCTGCATTCCCATGCGCGAGCGCAAAGAATGTCACTGTATGTTATTTCTGACCGAAGATAATCCATTCGCGGGCAAAGAACAGAATATCTCGTTCGAGCAAATTCGCGAAATGACCAATCAATATTAACCCTTTCCGAACACTTTTAAATTTCCAAGGCGTCGGCACTGCACCCCTTAGAAACCGGGTTTCTTTACAAAATTTATCGCTCAATTGCTGCAAATTTAGGGAAGAAACCCGGTTTCTTCCAGACTCTCACCCTCAGCCGACGTTCTAGGAGACCATTCAACCCTCCTGTTGACTCAGTTCCACCCCTGCCCTGGATCCGAACCTAGAGAGAACACTGAACTAAGACTATGACTGCTACTACTGCAAAAACCCTCGTTAATCAACCTTATAAATATGGATTCGTCACTGATGTTGAATCCGATACATTACCCCCCGGCATTAATGAAGATGTCGTCCGGTTAATTTCGGCCAAAAAAGAAGAACCGGAGTTCATGTTAGAATTCCGCCTCAGAGCCTTTCGGCAATGGCAAAAAATGGCCGATCCAACTTGGGCGCACGTTAACTATCCCCAAATTAATTATCAAGATATCATTTACTATTCGGCTCCCAAGAAAAAGCAAAAACTCAATAGCATGGATGAGGTTGACCCCGCCATTCTCGAAACTTTCGAGAAACTGGGTATTCCCCTCTCTGAACAAAAGCGCTTGAGTAACGTTGCCGTCGATGCCGTCTTTGATAGCGTTTCCATCGCCACCACTTTTAGAGAAAAATTGGCCGAAGAAGGCGTCATTTTCTGCTCTATTTCTGAAGCCGTCAAGGAATATCCTGAACTGGTGAAGCAATATCTGGGCAGTGTCGTTCCCATCGCTGATAATTACTTCGCCGCCCTCAACTCAGCGGCGTTTAGTGATGGTTCCTTTGTGTATATTCCCAAAGGCGTCAAATGTCCGATGGAACTCTCTACCTATTTTCGGATTAACAATGGCGAATCGGGGCAGTTTGAGCGCACCTTGATTATTGCTGAAGAAGGGAGTCATGTGTCCTATTTGGAAGGCTGTACCGCCCCCATGTTTGACACCAATCAACTCCATGCGGCAGTTGTAGAACTGGTTGCCTTAGATAATGCAGAAATTAAATATTCCACCGTCCAAAACTGGTACGCTGGAGATGAAAATGGCAAGGGTGGAATTTATAATTTCGTCACCAAGCGCGGATTGTGCAAAGGTAAGAATTCTAAGATTTCTTGGACTCAAGTGGAAACAGGTTCAGCGATTACTTGGAAATATCCCAGTTGTATGTTAGTGGGGGATAATTCCGTGGGAGAATTTTACTCCGTCGCCCTCACCAATAACAAACAACAAGCCGATACCGGCACCAAGATGATCCATATTGGCAAAAACACCCGCAGCACGATTATTTCTAAGGGAATTTCGGCCGGAAATTCGTCTAATAGTTATCGCGGATTGGTCAAAGTTTCACCCAAAGCCCAAGGGGCCCGCAACTATTCCCAATGTGATTCTATGCTGATTGGGGACAACGCGCAGGCGAATACCTTCCCCTATATTCAGGTAGAAAATGATACGGCAAAAGTAGAGCATGAAGCCTCGACTTCTAAGATTGGGGAAGATCAACTGTTCTATTTTGCCCAACGGGGAATCTCGCCCGAAGATGCAGTTTCGATGATGATTAGCGGATTCTGTAAGGATGTGTTTAATCAGTTGCCAATGGAATTTGCAGTGGAAGCCGATCGCTTGTTGAGCTTGAAGTTAGAAGGGTCGGTAGGGTAACTGTCTGGGAATATTTCCCGGTAGTGAAGGAATTGAGGGGAGGCGATCGCCATTGATAGATCGCCTTTTCTAACCCTCAGATTGCGTGTGTTCAATGGAAAGAATTGATTGAGGAGCAATGATTAAAGAAGGTAGTCCAGTAATTCTCTCCGTTCGCGATTTAACCGCGAATGTGAATGATACCCCCATTCTCAAAGGCTTGAATTTGGAAATTAAGGCAGGAGAAATCCATGCCATTATGGGACCGAATGGTTCCGGGAAAAGTACCTTTTCTAAGGTGCTCTCGGGTCATCCTGCCTATGAAGTCACCGGAGGAGAGGTGATTTTTATGGGTCAAAATCTCCTGGAATTGGAACCGGAACAACGCTCATTAGCAGGCGTTTTCTTGGCATTCCAATATCCCTTGGAAATTCCCGGTGTGAGCAATTTAGATTTTTTAAGAGTTGCCTACAATTCTCGCCGCAAGCATTTGGGGTTAGAGGAAGTCGATGCCTTTGATTTTGAAGACATCATCGAAGAAAAGCTGGGCGTAGTGAAAATGAATCCAGCCTTTCTCAACCGCAGCGTGAATGAAGGATTTTCCGGCGGCGAAAAGAAGCGTAATGAAATCTTGCAAATGGCACTGTTAGAGCCAAAATTAGCCATTCTGGATGAAACTGATTCTGGCTTAGATATTGATGCCTTAAAAATTGTCGCCAATGGGGTTAACCATTTATCTTCGGCAGATAATGCAGTGTTAGCAATTACCCACTATCAGCGCTTGCTGAATTATATTGTGCCGGATTATGTTCATGTCATGGAAGGGGGTCGAATTTTGACCACCGGAACCAAAGAATTGGCGCTGGAATTGGAAGAACGGGGATATGATTGGGTGGTAGAAGCCGATCGGGTAAAGGCAGGTGTGTAATGGCTATAGAGGTTTCTAAAAAACCCCAGGTGTCTTATTTAGATGAATTGTTGAAACAGGCAGTTGCCTCTCCTGCGCCGGTGGTGAATCCAGAATATGGAATTGCACCCCCGATTGCCGCATTATTGCAGCAGGTGCGGGATAATTCGGCAACCTGGGTGAGAGAATTAGCAATGCCGACTCGCAAAGATGAAGAATGGCGAGTTACGGATTTATCTGGGTTGCAAGCACTGACATTTCAGGCAGCACCTCCGGAAGCACTTCCGGCGACGGCGATCGCACCCTTTGAATTACCGGAAATGCCAGACAGCCGCTTAGTCTTTGTCAATGGCTATTATTCGGCTGAACTTTCTAATGTTTCTGGGTTACCGGAAGGGATATTTGTCGGAAATCTG
>CBFGOM010000082.1:0-27178 GCA_965650385.1 uncultured Oscillatoriaceae bacterium | reverse complement strand
GACTGTGTCGCTGTTAACGAGATTGCTGTTTATATGTAAATATGAACCCATTGTGAATAAAATATGAAACAAAAATGAAAACTTCTATCCACAGGAGAGCGATCGCGGACTATCCGGGAAAAAAATCCCTATTGAAATTAGCCACAGGACTGATTCTGGGGTTCTGCCTGAGTAGCTGTACTAACCCTGGGGTGAATCAGGCGGGGGACCGTTCGGGAAATCAGCCGCAAGTAGTCTCTACCAGTACCATTATTGCTGACTTAGCCGAGTCCATTGCCACCGAAGAGATTCAACTCACCAGTATTTTAACCCCGGGAGTGGATCCCCATATTTATGAACCCGTCCCTGCTGACTCCATTGCCTTGGAGAATGCAGATTTGATTCTTTATAACGGCTATAACCTAGAACCAGGACTGATTAATCTAATGAATGCGGCGGGTGTGAATGCCCAGAAAGTGGCAGTGGGAGAAGTCGTCACCCCGTTGCAGTTGGAGAAGCAGACGGTGACTACCCCGGATCCTCATGTGTGGGGGGATGTCATGAATGCGATCGCAATGGTGAACGCGATTCGGGATGCTTTAAGTGAACTCTCCCCAGACAATGCCGCTGCGATCGGGGAAAATGCCGCCAACTATACCGCCACGTTGGAAGAACTCCACCGCTGGATTCAAGCGCAAATTGCGACCATTCCCCCGGAGAACCGCCGCTTAGTGACCACCCATGATGCCTTCCAATACTATGCAAAAGGTTATGGATTAGAGATTATCGGCACGTTAATCGGCATCAGTACGGAGGAACAACCCAGCGCCCAAACCGTGACGCGCTTGGTAGAAGATATTAAACGGACACAAGTTCCGGCTATTTTTGCAGAAACCACCATCAATCCACAACTGATCCGCACTGTAGCAGCAGAGGCTAAGGTTAAGTTAGCCCCGCAACCACTGTATTCTGACTCTATTGGTGTCCCCGGTAGCGAGTCCGACTCTTATATTAAGATGATGGTCTCGAATACCCGTGTAGTGGTAGAAGCATTGGGGGGGACCTATACCCCGTTTGTGGCTACACAGAATTGAAGGGAAGTGTAGAGGAGCGGTTCACATCTGCCCCGGGGTAGAGAAAAACTGCCCCTTAAAATTGGCAATTTTTCTTTACCCGTTCTTTACTTTTTCTTGCTAAGTTGGCGCTATTGAATTTCTAGGCAGGAGAACGGCGGTGGAACGAAGCCAAACTGACCCCTTAAACGCAGCTTAAGCAACGGATTTTTGGGCTTTGGCATTCAACCTGAGATTCCCCTGACCATCAATGCTGAAATCCACTCCAGGAATTAAGCCTTTGTGAATCAAGCGTTGATAAAGGGTGGTCCGTAGACTGCTTTGGATTTGAGCCATGATATCGGCAGGAATCAGATGGCCGATCGCCCAAACCACGGAGTCCCAGTCTAACCAGAGCAACCGTTCAATGCTGACAATGATCACCCCGGATAACTCTTCAAGGGTCATTCGGGTCCGCAGATCGGCGATCGTATCTTTCCCGATCGCGAGATGTCGGGTCATGATCACCCGAGTCATTCTGGTCGTTTCGCGTTCTAGTTCTAGGAGGTTCATCTAGGATTCCTTTGCTGATAGTAGGCCGTTGCAAAGCAGATTGGTCACGCACCAGCGGCGATCGGGGCAGCCAATCTTTCCGCCTCTCCATCCCGCTTTTGTTCACTGTACCGGAATCCGGTTTAAATCTCTACCTTTTGGAGGATGTTGAATCTTAATTTATTTAAACTTTTGGCTTCTAGCACGTTCAAATCGGGGGTCCCCCATTCTGGACCCTGGTCTGTAGCATTCCTCAAAGTCCCCCCAACCAAGGGCCGCATTCTCTAAAAGGGTCCCGGAGTAACTGATGCAAGATAACGGAGAGATTCACTCAATTGCTGCCGGATTTACCAGAGGCTTTAGCCCTGGGCCTCCGGGTGGTTCTTCTAGGGAGTTCCAAGGGTTTAGATGCCCTCAGAAACAAGGATAAATTGAAAGTATTTCTTTTGACTGATTTGCTGAACTGGTAACTAAAGATACTTTAGTAATAATGCACTTATTCTTTAAAAGAACAGACGGCTGACCGGGGAAAACACCTAAACAACAGAGGTCCCAAACCGGACAAAAATTTTCTCTAGCCATCGCCGAACCTGAACTCGCCTAAGAATCGGTTTGCGATCGAGACCCGAAGTGCAAAAACTGAAGGCCCAGGGGTTAATTGCCACAAGTTGGCAATAACGCTAAAGTGTTCAGGGGGGGGAATCCGTGCTAACAAATTCCGGTACAGGGCTTGATTCTCCCGCAAATAGCCAAGGGAAAGAGTGGGGTTAAGACAATGCATGACAAATTTGATTTTATATCTCCTCGCAGTCGTTACTACGGCAAAATTACACCAGAGCATCCAGAAAACATGGTGTTTAATGCCAACTTACAGGAGTTTGCCCAGCGCGTTAGCGTGATTAGCTGTTTAGAAACCGGGGGGAAATTACCGCCAGAAGATGCTTACAAACAAATTAAAAGACTTTGGAAACAGCTCAAACGGTCTAAAAAACAATTAGGAATTGGCACGAAGTCCGATGAGGCTGAATAACCTTTCAAAGCCGAAAAAAGAGACGACTGACCCAGCATTTCCCCAATGCAATTTTGGGGCGATCGCCTCTTTTTTTATCCTTTTTCAAAACCACCCATAATAATCTCAGAACTATATTTTTATGACCATCGCAACCTTAGCTTCTGTCTCCTCCACCCTACGGCGAACCTTCCACCGCAAAGACTCAATTCCGATGTGGCAAGATGTCCTATGGAAAATTGATCGCGGAGTGGTCCGAACGATCGCCTGGACGGAAGATGGGTCCACCATCGCCTCGGGATATTGGGGTCCAGGAGATGTGGTGGGGGAACCCCTCTGTTGCATTAACGGCTATCAAATAGAATGTTTAACGTCCGTGGAAGTCAGCATGATTCCAGGGCATCAGTGGCAACAAGTCTTAGAGGCGATTCGCACCCACGCCCAAAAAACTGAGGAACTCCTTACTATCATTCACTGCAAGCAAGTCCAGGAACGCTTGCTTAAATTTTTGGTCTGGTTAGGCGATAAATTCGGTCGTCCCGTGGAACAGGGACGGTTGCTAGAAATGCCAATGACCCATCAAGAAATTGCCGAGGCGATCGGCATCTCCCGGGTTACCGTCACTCGCCTCCTCCAACGCCTAGAAAATGAAGGGGCGATCGCCCGTCCCCATCGTCAATCCATCTTGCTGTACGAATCCATTGGGTTACCCCTGGTTTAACTCCGCCATCCAACCCCCAGGGCCTAACCTAGCGTTGGCCCCTTTTTTTGCCCGCTGACTCACCCGAAAACCGGGATAACCGGGCAACTTTTTCGCTTCTCTCCCTTTCCCTCATCGTAAAGTGTCTCCGATGCGGTAAGATATCCCCTATTAGGCGGTTCTGATGGGGTCCAGCCATCAGACGCAAGGGGGAAAGCCCGGTCCCAATCCGGCACTGTCCCGCAACTGTGATCCCACTCCCTAGTTCCCGGTGAATCTCCATTTGCCCTCTGGGGTCGGTAAGTCAGAATGCCCACCGCCTTGGTCGTCCACCCTTACATTCATCTGCGAGGTACAGATGGGCATTGATTTTCCTTTACCAGAACACTCTATTCTATCAATCGTAGCCCTGGCGCGTAACAGTACGGCAGCGCGATCGTACTTTTGACCCTACACCAACGCCGAGGGGAAAAAATTGCTTTTTTTGTGAGGGTTGTAACCTAGTCCAAACTCTCACACTTTAGCCAATTTTCCGGAAACCCAGGTCTCGGAATGGTTCCGAGGGCCTGATTTTTTCTCCCGATTGCCGGGGGTTAATCCTCACTTTTCCCGAGGAACGGAGTCTTAGTCGCACTTATACCCCAGATTTTGACTCACTTTATAGATGTTGATCCGACCAATTTTTGTTAACCTAACCCATGCTTAAGCCAACCCTCAACCGATTCTCATCTGTTCTAACCCATGACCCCAGAATAACCGGGGGAATGATGATACTTGCCCTTGCCTTGTTATCGGGAGTCGAACCCGCATTCGCCCATCACGGGATGGATTCCGCGACACCGAGTAACATCTGGCAGGGACTCCTTTCGGGATTCGCACATCCCATCATCGGGTTAGATCATTTCGCCTTTGTTGTGGCGATCGCCTTACTCTCTGCCTTCCATCCCTACGGTATCGCCATTCCCATCACCTTTGCGATCGCGGCAATGGGAGGAACCGGAATTCACTTACTCACCCTGGATATTCCAGCGGTACAAATCATCATTGCCGCTTCCGTCCTCCTTGTCGGCATCCTCCTAGGGATGAAAGAACGGCCTAATTTAAAGCTTGTCGCGGCGATCGCTGCTGTCGCTGGCATCTTTCACGGCTATGCTTACGGAGAAGCCATCATCGGCGCAGAAACCGCCCCTCTATTGGCTTATCTCCTTGGATTTACCGCCATCCAAATTGCCATCGCCTCCGCTGCGATCGGCTTCGTCCGCAAAACCCTCCACACTTTGGATCAAGACCCCAACTTATCCCTCCGATTTGCTGGCTTTACCATCGGTGGCATCGGCGCAGCATTTCTCACTTCTTCAATTTTGGGTTAATCCTCAACATCAACCCGATGACGTATCCAGCCCTCATCGGGTCTAATCTCTCACCTTGTTTCAACATCACCCCATGCATAAAATTCCCGTTACCGTCATCACAGGTTTTCTCGGCGCTGGCAAAACCAGCACCATTCGCAACCTCCTCCAAAACAATCAAGGACGGCGCATTGCCGTAATCGTCAATGAATTTGGCGAAGTCGGCATTGATGGAGAGTTTCTCAAATCCTGTCAAGTGTGTGACGAATCTCCCGCTACAGAGAGCAATATTATTGAACTAACCAACGGTTGCCTCTGTTGTACCGTTCAGGAGGAATTTTTGCCCACCATGCAGGAATTGCTCAAACAGCGCGATCGCCTCGATTGTATGTTGATCGAAACCTCCGGACTCGCCCTCCCCAAACCGCTGATCCAAGCCTTTCGCTGGCCGGAAATTCGCACGGGTGCAACAGTAGATGGCGTTGTTACCCTGGTCGATTGTGAGGCAGTCGCAGCCGGTACCCTCGTCGGTGATATCGACGCCTTAGAACAAGCGCGTCAAGCCGACCCCAATTTAGATCATGAAACCCCCATCGAAGAACTGTTTGAAGATCAACTCGCTTGTGCAGACTTAGTATTACTTACTAAAGTCGATTTAGTCGATGCGGCAACTCAAACAAAAGTCATCACTTGGCTGCGATCGCAACTACCTCCTCACGTCAAAATTGTTCCCTGCAAAAGTAGTGAAATTACCGCCGACTTACTCCTCGGATTTAATGCCGCCGTCGAAGATAACCTAGACAGCCGTCCCAGTCATCATGACACCGAGGAAGACCATGACCACGATGATGATATCACTTCAGTCAACATTATCCTAGACCAAACCTTTGAACCTAAAACCCTAGTTAAGCAGCTAGAAAATTTAGTAGAACAATTAGAAATTTATCGTATCAAAGGATTTGTTTCCGTCCTAAATAAACCCATGCGCTTAGTCTTACAAGGCGTTGGCAAACGCTTTGACCACTTCTACGATCGCCCCTGGCCAGAAGCCGAACCCCGCCAAACCCGCCTAGTTTTCATTGGACGCAACCTCAACCGTGAGCGTATTTTAGAGGCGATCGTCCCCAGTTTCTAACAACCACTTCAGTCGTTTCTTCCCCTGCATCCAATCCTTGGATGCAGGGGAATTTTTAAAAGATTGCACGCGATCGATCCAAAAACCTTCTGCCCCAATTTTTATGAAGATGCAGAACCCCTGGCACAAACCCGCTATGTTTGCTGCCACTTTACTCATTTTGGGAACCTTGCCTCCCCAACTGTTTTTGACCTAGGCAAAACACCATCTGACTGGCCTTGATAGCCGCAATGTGTTATGCTAACAAGAACAGAACAAAGATTCAGCAGGTTAAAACCAATAGCTATAGTCTAGTCAGTTGGCTTGCCTAAAAGCTAGGGGAGGACTAACCTACATCAAATCCCAGGGTCTGTGAAAGCCCAATCAAAGAGGGGATTGATTCATACATAGGCAGATTTTCAAGGAAAAAAATGATAGAGAATGCGATTTTAAAAAATGTAGAAAAACTCCCAGAATCTGTAAAACAGTCAGTTTTGGACTATACAGAATTTTTGGTGAACCGATATACGACAGCCACAGCTACAACATCCCGGCGAGGCGGGCTCGGGATTTGGCAGGGTCAAATCTGGATGTCTGACGATTTTGATGAACCGCTGGAAGATTTAAAGGATTATATGTAAACATGAACTGCCTACTGGATACCCATACTTTGCTTTGGTACTTGCAAAACAGTGAAAATTTAAGTGATGGAGTCACCGAAATTTTGGAAGATGCCAATAACAATCTCTCGGTGAGTATTGCCAGTTTGTGGGAAATTTCAATTAAATTGGGTTTAGGCAAACTTAGGCTACAGAAACCATTTTCTGAGTTAGAGGAAGTGCTACAACAACTAAAAATACAAGTTTTGACCATCACCTTTTCTGATACAGAGTGCTACCTTACCCTACCCCTGCATCATCGCGATCCATTTGATCGGATTTTGGTGGCGCAAGCCATGAATCATCGCTTGATTTTGATTAGTCGAGATTCAGCGTTTGATGCCTATTCCATTCACCGAGTCTGGTAATAATTTAGCCTGGTGTGAATCTGTTGCTGTTCTTGAGCAATTATGGCCGCCTTCTGAAAAGCCAAATTTCTCAGGAGGGAACTAAGAAAGACTTCAATCATTAACAGGCTTTAGAGAAACAGAACCAACCCTCTACGACAGGAAACGGACTACAGTTAATATAGTCTGCTCAAAATCGGCAGCTTGGCTACAAAGACCTTTGACTTGTGTCCAATGCTGAGTAATACATGGCACATGGACTTGGTAATCTCGCTTGTTTTTCTTGATGCGCTGTCCCTTGGGTAGGGTTACCAGTCTATTCTCCAGATTGACATCGCACTCGCCCTTGGCTAGGAGGGGATGCCCTGGAGCGAGTACCGCTGCTGCTAACCAAGTGCCGGAGGATTGGGCAGGCAGGCAAAACACCGTCCGATCGCCAGGTGTAGCCCCTCCTAACCAGCTTTGAATCACGATCATCAGAGCATTCACCGTATCAGCTACAGGAGGACAGGGCTGTGAGCAGGGGAGAGTTCCCCACTTGTTCTGGTGCGCTAGTTCTGTCACCCCTGCTCCACAGTTATCATATTGCGCCATTGAGACATCCACATCGACATGAATAATCAGCAAATCAAAGCTCATCAGGGTCGGGTCAGTGTCCAGAGAGCCATGATGCCTCTGTTGCGCCGCGTGACACCATTTCAGCACACCGCCCCAACCACTTCCCATTTGGGGTAGAGTCGCTTCCGGTTGCAGGAGCGTCAGGATAAATGGATGGGGTAATATAGCTTTAAGGGCGGCTTGAATCACTTCAAAATCTGTTGGCCCTTCAGCTACTAGGGCTATTTTTAACGGATCAGACATTGGGGACCGCTCCTAGATGCCCCATAATCCAGAGGCGTGAGAGGGGATATTGCTGGTTCAGTTGAGTGAGTTCAGGAGTGAGTGTGAGGCGACGGATACAGGTTTGACCGTAGCTATTGCGCTCTACCACAAACAGGCGCACCTCGGAATCCAGTAAGTCCAGACCATCGAGGGCGGCTGGATTATGGACCGTTAACAGCACTTGGCGATCGCTGTCATTATCTTGAAGCCAGCCCGCAAGACGGGAAATCAGCCGGACCAGTAGCCGGGGATTCAGGGCTTGATCCAGATTATCGATCGCCAGCAGTCGGGGAGCTTGAGGTAACAGGCAAAGCACAGCCGCAAAGATAACGTAAAGTGCGCCTTCGCTGGCATCGTAGGCGGTGAGTTCGTTGCGGCTTTGGTTCATAAAGCGATCGCTGAATTTCAGGAGTAGCTTAGTCCGAGGCACTTTGGGCGAGAGCAGATTCGTTCCATAGCTGGTGGTTTGGATATCAGCCACCCAGTCGATTAACTCTAGCACTTGCTCCAGAATCTCCTCACCTTCTTCCCCTCTAGCGTCTAAATGCTCCCGTAGGGCGGCAAACCCTTCGGCGAGTAGTCCACCGCTCACACCCAGGGGGAGGCGCGATTGTTGGTCAGGGACAATGCCACGCAGGGTGGGAGTGTTCGGGCAGTATATGACAAATTCCTGAAGGCGCTGCATCAGTTGAGCCGCCGGATTCTTGGGGTCTAGCTCCACCAACTGCAAGGCGGCCAAGCCAGCTTTGGGGTTGAGGTTTTTCTTGTTGCGAATTCCATCAGAAAGGATTTCCTCATAGCCGTCACTGAGGACTTCGGTTTTATACGACCAAGCAGGTTCTGGGGAATCCAGGGGGTTGAGCAAAGAAACGCGATAAGCTTCGTTACCTGAGCCGGTAACCTCAATGGCAATGTGTGCAGGAGTGCGGTCCGTTGCAAAGGAGCTTTTATACAGCCTGGGTAAGCCCGCCCGCACCCCACGACGCAGCAGGCTTTCATCATCAACCACGCCATTCGCTGCAGCGCCTAAGACTCCCAGGGCTTCCAGCAGGTTACTTTTGCCTGCTCCATTGGCCCCAATGAAGCAATTCACTCTACCGAGTTCTAGGGTGGCAGAGTAAATGGACTTGAAGCCTCGAATTGTGACCGTGCGAATCATCGTCATAAGTATCTTATCCCATCCTCTCCCATCGGGGCAAAAACCTCTCCCTCACGGGTTAAAATAAAACCATTATGGCACGGGAGAGGCCAGGATGATTGCGGGTTAATTGAAGCTGGGTCTTTTTTCATAAGTCCTTCTCCGTGAGATTGGCGACTTTCATTAATGCCTCTAAAGTGCCAATTTTTAAGTCCTGATTACTAAAGACAGAGGAATAGAGAGAGTTTTTTGTTCTGGGGGATTCTTGTCAATATAGTTGCTTCCTGTAATTTTCTGTAAAATTCAGTCCTTTGTTTACAAAGTTGTTTTTAAAAAATAGAATTTATACAGTAATTTCTACAATATCATCTCTTGGCTCTGTTTTTTTAGGCTATTATTTGCGACACTCAGCCAACCCTCAACTGTGTCTTGTAAATTCTGGGTCAACTCTTCCCAGATATTGCCTTCCTGAATGCAATCGGGAAGGGTTCGGACTTTTCCCCAATAGCCCCGTTCTTCTGCTGGATGAAAATTAAAGCAATTTTCATCCACTTAGAAACCACCATCACCGAGCGAGGATAACTCAATTGTTCGGCTGTAGCAACGGGAGGGGCGATCGCCAGGGAACATTCTGAGGCGGCAGTGGTAGAGGATTCGACACCCCGAGGTAAGTTGCCCTTCATTATCTCTCCTCCCAACTCTATCACGCTCACAAACAATCTTTAACTATAATAAAATTCTGGGTGATATGCCCAGATCATCTTATGCTTAGAGCCTGACTTGAGCTTCTGTATCAGTTCAACGGTCTGTTCCTGAGTCATGAGCATCGATGCAGTGATTCCTTAAAAACCCTAGAAAAATTTAACATTTCAGTCGCGGTAAAAGCTGAAAACAGTGGTAAAATAGAAGGATTCCCTAAACAAAAACCCTTTTAAAAAGATTTTAACCGCTCTTGTCCGAAAATCCAAAAAATTGTTTATGATAGAAGTATAGAAGTTGAACGGACGAGGTAGAAAGGGTGAAAGGAGGTAATATCCGGAAATACCACCCCCTGATCAGCACTAAGCGCATGATCTCAGCCATAAATTACCCACCGTCAGACTTTAAAAATGAGTAGCCTAGATTACAATTGCCCCGCTCAAACTTGAGCAGGAATCGTTATCCCAGACCACTCATAAAACTCCCGCAATTGAATCCATAACGAGCCTATCTAAATGTTAATGTTGTGGTACTAGAGAGATAGGAAAAGAATTAACATGAACAGCAAAGTCACCAACACTCAAGAACTCGAAGAACTGATTGCGCGCGTCAAAGCGGCCCAAGAAAAATATGCCACCTACAGTCAGCAACAGGTGGATGAAATTTTTAAGAAAGCCGCTCTCGCCGCTAATGCCGCCCGAATTCCCCTAGCAAAGAAAGCCGTAGCCGAAACCGGCATGGGAGTCGTGGAAGACAAAGTAATCAAAAACCACTTTGCCTCAGAAATTATCTACAACAAATATAAGCACGAAAAGACCTGCGGCATCATTGAAGAAGACAAGTCTTTTGGCTTCCAAAAAATCGCCGAACCTGTAGGAATTCTCGCCGGAATCGTCCCTACAACCAACCCTACATCTACGGCTATTTTCAAAGCCCTCCTCGCCCTGAAAACCCGCAACGGGATTATTTTCTCTCCCCACCCCCGGGCGAAAGAATGCACCCGTGATGCGGCAAAAATTATCCTGCAAGCTGCTGTGGAAGCGGGAGCACCGGAAGACCTAATCGGCTGGATTGACGAGCCTACAGTGCCGTTATCTCAGCAGTTGATGCAGCATCCGGAGATTAAATTAATCCTGGCTACTGGCGGTCCGGGTATGGTCAAAGCTGCCTATTCCTCGGGACATCCATCTTTAGGAGTAGGTGCGGGGAATACCCCAGCGGTGATTGATGAAACGGCCCATATTAAAATGGCTGTTTCCTCCATCATTCTCAGCAAAACCTTTGACAATGGGATGATTTGTGCCTCAGAACAATCGGTGATTGTGGTAGATGAGGTGTATGATCAGGTCAAACAGGAATTTAGCGATCGCGGTGCATACTTCCTCAATCCCGAAGAACGACAAAAACTTGGCAACAAAATCATTGTCAACGGGCGACTCAATCCGGATATTGTCGGACAATCTATCCAAACTCTGGCTGAAATTGCTGGAATTTCCGTACCCGAAAATACGCGGGTTTTGATTGGTGAAGTAGAAGAGATTTCTGAAGCCGAACCCTTTGCCTACGAGAAACTTTCGGCTATCTTAGCCATGTATCGGGCGACAGATTTTCATGATGCCGTCCATAAAGCCCATGATTTAGTGCAATTTGGCGGACGGGGACATACTGCCGTACTCTATACATCTCCGGCGAATACCCAGAATATCCACGAATTTGAAGGGCAAATGCAAACGGCGCGGGTACTGATTAATACCCCCTCTTCCCAAGGGGCGATCGGTGACCTGTATAACTTCCGCCTCGACCCCTCCCTCACTCTCGGTTGCGGCACCTGGGGAGGCAACTCCATCAGCGAAAACGTCGGTCCCCAACATCTCCTCAACATCAAAACCATCTCGGAACGCCGGGAAAATATGCTGTGGTTCCGGATTCCGCCTAAAGTGTACTTTAAATATGGTTCCCTCCCGATCGCACTGCGGGAACTCGCCGGAAAACAACGCGCCTTCATCGTCACTGATAAACCGTTGTATGACATGGGTCTCACTAAGTCCGTGGAAGATGTCCTCGAAGAAATAGGACTCAAATATGATGTCTTCTTCGACGTTGAACCGGACCCTTCTCTCACAACGGTGAACAAGGGACTGGCGCGGATGAACTCCTTCAAACCTGATGTGATTATCGCCCTCGGGGGAGGGTCGCCGATGGATGCGGCGAAAGTCATGTGGCTGATGTATGAACATCCGGAAATCGAATTTGAAGGACTCGCCACCCGGTTTATGGACATCCGCAAACGGGTCTATGAACTCCCCCCCTTGGGCGTTAAAGCCATCATGGTTGCCATTCCGACGACTTCGGGAACGGGTTCAGAAGTCACCCCCTTTGCCGTTGTCACCGACGATCGCACAGGGATTAAGTATCCCCTGGCAGATTACGCCCTCACTCCGAATATGGCGATCGTCGATCCGGAATTGGTGCTGAATATGCCCAAGAAACTCACCGCCTACGGTGGCATCGACGCCCTCACCCATGCTTTAGAGGCTTATGTTTCCGTTTGTGCTTCCGAGTTTACCAACGGATTAGCCTTAGAAGCAATTCGCCTGCTGTTTAAATATCTGCCTTCTGCCTACAAAAACGGCGCAAAAGACCCAAAAGCGCGGGAAAAAGTGCATTATGCCGCCACGATCGCTGGGATGGCATTTGCTAACGCCTTTCTTGGGGTCTGTCACTCAATGGCACATAAACTGGGTTCAACTTTCCATGTCCCCCACGGTTTAGCCAACGCCTTGATGATTTCTCACGTCATTCGGTATAATGCCACGGACACGCCCTTTAAACAAGCGATCTTCCCGCAATACAAATATCCCAATGCCAAATGGCGGTATGCACGGATTGCCGACTATCTCGGACTAGGAGGCAATACGGAAGAGGAGAAAATCGAGAAATTGGTCGAGGCGATCGAAAACCTCAAGAAAGAGTTAGACATTCCCCTAACCCTGAAAGAAGCCTTATCTGGGGATGACAAAGCCTTCTATGAAGAAGTCGAAGAAATGGCGGATCAGGCATTCGATGACCAATGTACAGGTGCAAATCCCCGCTATCCCCTAATTCGCGACCTCAAGGAGTTATATGTTCTAGCTTACCGGGGTTGCCGCATCGATTCCGCTTTGTATCATCAAGAATCTCAGGAAGAGGTATTACAAGGCAATGGCGCTGACGCTGTAACGTCTATCATCCAGCCAGTAATGGTGGAAAGTAACTCGTAATGCCCATCTACTAATCTACAAGAAAAAAGCCCGCCTGTGCGGGCTTTTTTTGTCTGAAACAAGCGGTTAATAGCATCATTTTTCCACCCTAACATTCTCCCTCATCTATATTTTTCACTCAAAAGTGAGGGGACGCTCGCCAGGTCTTAAAATTACTCTAAATGAATAGGTGTTAATCAAGGTAATTCCATCCCTACAACTAATCTAATGTAGCTAGGGCATTTTGATAGAATTCCTCTCTACCCTCGGATAGATATTTTTGAAATTATTATTTTCACTTAAAGCAGAACATAAGTGAATTTTTATTGAAACCCCTGAAATATCAGCTAAAAAAATGCAGAGAGACTAACTTTGAGGTCGGAATTAATCCCTCAAGGCTCCCCAGATTTTTACATTTAAGTAAGAATTATCAAATCTAAGTTACCGAACTCCCTCTTTAAAAAAGGCCGCTTTCCATCCCCCAAGTTTTGGGGTGGGACTCCCCAACAAAATTTCTGTTTTATCAGCTAATTTATTACCCAGACGGGATTATAGAGGTTTTTAGGCTGAGGAGAGTTTGACCGATCGCCTGCTTCATCCGGGCGATCGCCATCCCTTGAATCCCCCACAGAGAACTATTTATGATAGAGAAGAGGCCCTGTGAGCCTAGGAATTTTGACAAATTTTTTGCGGGAGTGGTCAAATCGAAAACCATCGTGTAACATTACTTCATATCTCGATATTTCGATTGTTCACATATTAAGGAAAAACCTGATGAAGTCTAAATTTTGGAACGGTTTCAACAAAAAAGTTGCTCTCTTTTTGGGTGTTGCAGGGACAAGTTTAATGATGGGATTGCCGGTGGTGGCAGGGGTTGATACCACAGCCGAGACGATGACGGATTCTAACGAGGCGATCGCTGAATCTGTGACGGAAACTCCCGAGAGCAACATGGCAATGAGTCCCCAGACAATTTCCGAAATTGCCGCCAGTAGTGACTCTTTCAAAACTCTCACCAAAGCTTTAGAAGCTGCCGGTTTAACGGATACCCTCTCCGGTGAAGGTCCCTTCACTGTTTTTGCACCCACCGATGAGGCATTTGCGGCTTTACCCGAAGGCACTTTAGAGCAGTTATTGCAGCCGGAAAACCGCGATATGTTGGTCCAAGTTTTAACTTACCATGTCGTAGAAGGTTCAGTCATGTCCGGGGATTTGAGTACCACGGAAGTTCCCAGCCTTGAAGGACGTTCCATCAATGTAACCGTGGATGAGGGGAGCGTTATGGTCAATAGTGCTAACGTAGTTCAAGCGGATATCGAAGCCAGTAACGGCGTAATTCATGTCATTGATAAAGTAATTTTGCCACCTCAAATGTAGGAAAAGTTGCCCCAAAGGTAGCGACAATTGACTGAATTACCCCCCAAGGATTGAGTTGATTTTGTGGGGAGTTTAGCTGCGCCCTGAGAGAGCTAACCTCCCTTTTTTTCATGAAATAGCACCCTTTATTTCGATAAATTTTCCCAATCTTCCCGCAAAATAGCATACAGTTTCATATCATCAAATCTGCCTTTGCTAAACATTTGTTGGCGGAGGATTCCTTCATATTTCATGCCAACTTTTTCCATCACCCTTGCGGAGGCGTGATTAGGCAGTTTACATCGCGCTTCAATCCGGTTTAAGTTAGTTTCCTGAAAGCCAAAGGCGACAACAGCTTTTACAGCTTCGGGCATATATCCTTTTCCCCAATAGGGTCGGGATAAAGCATAGCCAATTTCAGCGTGATAATCAGCTTGAACCCAGTTGACAAAACCACAAGTGCCGATTAATTTGCAGTCGCCTTTATGGATAATGCCCCAATCACCACTTTGATGAGTCTGATATTTTTCAAGGATAGAATTTATGAAACTATAGCTGTCTTCTAGGGATTGATGCGGATGCCAGGTTGTGTATTGGGATACTTCCGGGTCGGAGGCATACTCAAACAGATCCGGGGCATCCTCTAGGCTCATTTTTCTGAGAATGAGACGATCGCTTTCTAGGGTTGGCAAGTCAGGATAGAGGGATAGAGTCATAAGTATAATTTTTAATACAGTTCTTACGGTATGGCGGGAGTACAGACTGCCCTCCCTTCAGGCGCGTCTAATGGGGATTGACATATTCTAAGCTTTTGAGGACCTTAATTTGTTCCTCTAATTCTAAAAAAAGTTGATATTCTCCGGCCCATTCTAAATATTCTAAATCTCCTCCTTCCATATCTTCTGCCCTCAGTCTATTTTTTAATTGGTTGGAGGGTTGGTTATATTTATCTTCAAAATAATCCAGTCTTTTTTTAGTAAATTTTAAACTTTTTTCAAGGCGGTCTAGTTCTGCGGCGATCGCTCTTTTTATCAATTCGGTTACTCGGTCTGGATTATTGGTTTTGAGAATAATTTCTGCCACATTCTTACCTCTTCATGATCTCTTGTCCCAGTATAAACCAATCCATCCTCACTGAGGCGACTGCTGTTGTCTAGGGTCTCGGAAAGCAGCGATCGCTACGGTCCTCAACTTAGACTACCATTCCTGGGACTCTACCAGTACAATAAAATTGACCCATTACCGTTAACTGGTTTCCGATGAAGCTGAGTCTTTGCACGATTGTCAAAAACGAAGAAGCGACCCTTCCCAAATGTCTTACCAGTGTCAAGGATTTGGTAGATGAAATGGTGGTTCTTGATACCGGATCCACCGATCGCACGGTAGAAATCGCCCAGGAGTTTGGGGCGAAGGTTCATCACTTCGACTGGTGCAATGATTTTGCGGCGGCGCGAAATGAATCCCTCAAATACGCTCATGGGGACTGGATTCTCGTCTTAGATGCGGATGAAGTGTTGACCCCCGAAGTTGTCCCCCAAATCAAAGAATTAATCAACGGAGGTGGCAACGCTCAACCGAAACCCTACCTTTTAATGAACTTAATTCGCCAAGAAGTTGGGGCGCAACAATCGCCTTATTCCTTGGTTTCCCGGTTATTTAGAAATCAACCGGGAATTCAGTTTGAAAGACCCTATCATGCCATGATAGATGATAGTGTCCAACGGATGTTACAGCAGCAATCTAATCAATGGCAAGTCGGGTCATTGATGGCAGTAGCTATTTTACATGAAGGGTATCAAGCTGAAGCGATCGCCTCCCGAGATAAGTTGACCCGGGCTAGAGAATCAATGGAATCTTATCTCGCCGCCCATCCGAATGACGCCTATACTTGCAGCAAACTCGGGGCATTATATGTGCAGATGGGAGAAATTAAACAGGGGATGCAGTTATTAAAACTGGGTTTAGCGGTGAGTACGCGATTAGAATCCTTGGTGTTATATGAACTGCATTATCATTTGGGAATTGCTTATACACGCAAGCAGAAACTGAGTAAAGCCAAAGCCCAGTATGAAAAGGCAATTGCTTTACCTATTTTGGAACCCATCAAATTAGGAGCCTATAATAACTTAGGGAATCTCCTCCTCGAAACCGGAAATCTGACCGGGGCGATCGCCACCTATCAAAGAGTGTTACAAATTGACCCATCCCTGAGTTCCGCCTATTTTAACCTGGGAATCGCCTTGAAAGAGAAAAAGCAAATTCCCCTGGCGATCGCCGCCTATCAAAAAGCCCTTCAACTCAATCCCAGCTATGCTGAAGCGTACCAAAATCTGGGCGTTGCCTTACTCAAAGGCGGCAATATTTTAGATGGATTAGAAGCATTTCGCCGCGCAGTTTCCCTCTATGAAAAACGGAAATCCCCTGCGGGTCCAGCGTTGCGCCAAAGTTTAAAAGACATGGGATTTAAAATCTGAACACACCCCAAAATCTACCGGAAAGTATTGCCCAGCGGTTCTTTGGGTTCACCTGTGGACTTGATGATTATCGATGAGGCCATACAATAAAAAGAATCAATAACGTGAGTTTCAAAAGCGAGGAAAACAGATGGTAGATGGAGTTTTACCCGGAGATTTAGCCTGTGGTTGCCTGAGTACACTGATTCCAGAAGAACCCGCCCCGGAACCCACACCGGGGCCTACAGGACCGGCACTTCCCCCAGGTGAGGTATTAAACCCGGAGGACTTTCTGGACCTTCGGGATGACCCCGAACGCCCCGATGATTTTAGGCTGAGTGCCGGACAACTCGCTGAACGTCCCGGGGGAGTCAGAGCTTTAGCAGGGAATGATACGGTCAGCGGTGCGACATCCAGTGAATTGATCAATGGCAATTTGGGCAACGACCTATTATTTGGTCGAGGAGGGAATGACACCTTGCGCGGGGGACAGGATAATGATGGCGTTTATGGAGAAGAAGGGGATGATATTCTCAATGGCAATCGCGGAAATGATTTAGTTTCTGGAAGTCAAGGAAATGATCTCGTGCGAGGGGGTCAAGACAATGATTTGCTGATAGGTGGGGAAGGAAATGATACCCTCATTGGTGATTTTGGAGTTGATCGCATGGTGGGGGGAAGTGGTACAGATTTATTTGTTCTTCGCATTGATGCCGCCTCGACTAATCCCGAAGAAGCCGATATTATTTTAGATTTTAATAACGATCAAATTGGAATCACTGGAGGCGTAACAACTAATGATTTGATATTTCAACCGCTTACTCTGAATTTAGAAAGCGAACTCGCCATTTTGCAAACCTATACGACCGATGATGTTTTAGTGTTAAGTGGATTATCCACCGGCCAACTGAACCCGAATGAGAATGGAGAAATCAATGGGACATTAATTCAACAGGAGTCTACAGGGCGAGTGTTAGCGTTGGTGTTGAATGCGACCGATACCGAACTGAGAAGGGCGATTACCCCAGTGCCGCCAGAGACTTTAGCCCTGGGGTAGTTTTTCCTGGCGATCGCCCTCTTTCAGTTATTCCGGGGGCAATTCTAAGGGAATTTGCCCTAACAATCCCTTGCGAAAATCATTAAGAATTTGCCTTGCCGCCCGTTCCAGATCTCCTTCATACCGGGATTCAGCAAAATTATGGAGATAATCTTCTCCCGTAATGGGGAGAGGGTCAATTTTATAGCGCGATCGCAACGCCTCCCTAGGCACCAGTCCGGTCCCAATTTCCTCAATCTCTTTCACCATGTCTACAAATGCCGACGCCACCCGTTGATTGTCATAAGCAGCCTCGCCAATATCGTCACAAATAGCTAACTTTAAGGCAGCATCTTGGTCCTCTAACCGACTGGGAATTACCCCCGGCGCATCCAACAGTTCCAGTTCATCAGAAATCCGCACCCAACGCAGTTGGCGCGTCACCCCTGCACGTCGGGCGCTTTCCACCACCCGACGACCCAATAATCGATTAATTAACGCGGATTTGCCCACATTGGGAAACCCGATCACCACCGCCCGAACAGCGCGAGGGCGCATCCCGCGATCGAGACGACGTTGATTGAGGGCAATCCCCGCCTCCTTCGCCGCCTTAAAAATCGCCTTCACCCCCGTCCCATCTTGAGCATTGGTAAAATAAGGCGTTTCTCCCTGCCGTTGAAACCATAAATGCCAGCGATCGCGCAGAGGGGGCAAAATCGTATCCACCCGATTAATAATCAAAATACGGCTTTTACTCCCCACCCACTGCGGCACTTGGGGATGGTGGGTAGACAAAGGAATCCGCGCATCCCGGACCTCCAACACCACATCCACCAGTTTCAATTGTTCCGCCAGTTGTTTTTCCGCCTTAGAAATATGGCCGGGATACCATTGAATGTCAGGAGTTGTCATTGTTCAATACTTGGTAAATGCAGGATGGGAGATGGGGAGAATAGGGAGGATGGGGGAGATGGGGAGGATTGGAGAAATTTTCCTTCCCTATCTCCCCTATCTCCCCCATCTCCTACGGGACAATCAACACCGGACAAGGGGCCAAATTAATCACGCGATTGGTGACGCTATCGGCGAGACCCTCTTCCGTCAAACCGATCCCGCGACAACCCATAATCACGAGATCGGCATTGACTTCATCCGCGACATCGCAAATGATAAAGGCGGGTTTTCCTTCGCGTTCGATGGTTTCTGCTTCGATGCCTAGCTTAGAAAACATCGATTGAGCATTTTTGAGTAATTCTGCGATCGCCTCTGGGGTCATCACCCGTTCAGGAGGTGGGGGTTCCTCTCCTTCCACCGGAACCTCATTCACAGAGAGCAAAATTAAGCGCGAGTTGAAGGTTTTGACCATTTGGGCCACCGTATCCGCCGCTTCACGGGATTCGCGACTTTCATCGATCGGAAAAAGAACAGTTTTAAACATAGCAGCCGTGTTTAGGACGCACTCAACGATAAAATGTTTACGGCAAACCTTCCAGACAGAGAGAGACTCATCTATCTTGACCCCATCAATGAGGTCAGTTTTGGGGTATGCCTCGGCGCAGGAGTTAAATCCCACGCGCTATAAGCCGATTTTCTAGAAAACAGACCAAAAAACGCAATTAGGAGGGATCTTCATGCCCAAGAAAACTGTAGCAAATTTGTCAGCCTCAGACCTATCCGGTAAACGGGTGTTAGTCCGTGCCGACTTTAATGTACCCCTCGACGATGCTGGTAACATCACCGATGATACCCGGATTCGGGCCGCATTGCCGACGATTCAAGATTTAACGGGCAAAGGGGCCAAGGTGATTCTCTCTAGCCACTTCGGACGTCCCAAGGGTCAGGTGAATGAAAAAATGCGCCTCACCCCGGTTGCCAAGCGCCTCTCGGAATTACTGGGTCAAGACGTCATCAAATGTGATGACTGTATCGGCGATGAGGTGGCAAACAAGGTCGGAGGCATGGAAAACGGCCAGGTTGCCTTACTGGAGAATGTCCGGTTCTATGCTGAAGAAGAGAAAAACGACCCAGAATTTGCCAAAAAGCTGGCTTCTGTGGCCGATTTATATGTGAATGATGCCTTTGGTACGGCCCACCGCGCCCATGCTTCCACGGAAGGGGTGACTCATTACCTGAGTCCTTCCGTTGCCGGGTCTTTGATGGAGAAAGAACTGCAATATCTGAAAGGGGCGATCGAAGAACCTCAACGTCCTTTGGCGGCAATTATTGGCGGTTCTAAGGTTTCTAGCAAAATTGGCGTTATTGAAACCTTGTTAGAGAAGTGTGACAAACTCCTCCTCGGTGGCGGGATGATTTTCACCTTCTTAAAAGCGCGCGGAATCAGCGTGGGGAATTCCTTGGTGGAAGATGACAAGCTAGAGTTAGCCAAGTCATTGGAAGCGAAGGCAAAAGAACGCGGCGTAGCGATGTTATTGCCGACCGATGTGGTGATTGCGGACAAATTTGGTGCGGATGCCAATACGCAAATTGTCAGCGTGGAAAACATCCCTGATGGTTGGATGGGACTGGATATCGGACCCGATTCCGTGAAAACCTTCCAAGAAGCCCTGGCTGATTGCAAGACGGTGATTTGGAATGGACCGATGGGTGTGTTTGAAATCGACAAATTCGCCAAAGGAACCGAGGCGATCGCCCATACTTTATCCGAACTGACCCCCAAAGGTACCACCACGATTATCGGCGGTGGCGACTCCGTGGCAGCCGTTGAGAAAGTCGGATTAGCTGATAAAATGAGCCACATTTCTACCGGCGGCGGTGCCAGCTTAGAATTACTTGAAGGCAAAGAACTCCCCGGAGTTGCTGCCTTAGATGAAGCCTAAGCATAGAGATAGTTAGACCGGGTTAAATACCCAGTCATAGGGTGTAACACTGCCTGAACCGAGGATAACTCTTTCAGGAGTTGAGTAGGGGTGGTTTGATGAATTACCCCTACTTTAACCCGGTAAAGGCAACCCAAAATATCAGGGAGTAGGTTCATTTTTAGCAGTCTCAAAAGCCTGAATTTTTTCATAAAGACTATCAACGGTTTCGCCCTTAAAAAGTTGCTCTTTTGTTTTTACATAGTCCCCTTTTCCCAGTTGACAAAGGGCTACAAAGCGAGCGAAAGTAGAGGGATCCAGATGACTTACTAAAATTTCTAAGGCTTGGTTAATCACCTGTTTTTCGCTGGGTCTATTGATTTTCATTATCCATCTCCAAAATAAAATCAGCGGGATTAATGACTCGCAGGGTAAGGGTTTTACAGCGATTAATTAATCGCTGATCGCAGGTTATCAAATAATCGCTCTGGGTCACTTCAGCACAGGCAACGTGCAAGGCATCAATCGCTTTGATTCCACTTGTTTCTAAGGCTTGGGCACGTTGTCGAATCGACTCGGTGGCGATTTGCCGGAAAGTGGCAAGACTCAGGTAAAAATCAACAGATTTTGCCCTTTCCGAATCAGAGTTTCGACTATTCTCATATTCTAAAACGTTGGAACTCACTAATTCCACTTGATGATTTTGAATCAGTTATAAAATCAGTAGAACCGTCTGGGTTTCCAGGAAGATCTTAACTTGAGATTGGTCATCAAAGGGACGATTGTAAGCACTGGTATCGAGGTAAAGCCGTATTATATCATTATCCTTATGCGATCGGGGAACTGCCTTTTGGGGATCTATCGTAAAATGTTCGGTTCTGTAATGGGATTGAGTACCATTATTATATAACGGAATTAAATCGACATTCCTGGGGTGTGTAGATGCATCTTATTTAAGATTGATTCAAAATTGAATTTTCTTTAAAGATTTATTGTGATTTTAAAAAATCAGATCATAAGTAAGTAAACCTAATCCAAAATATAGAGACGCTGCTGCCTGTAAAAATAATAGCTTGAATGTCTTGTTCAGTAATTGTTAATCTACTTTCTATTAAGCGACTTGATGGATGGCGATCGCCCCAATCGCCAAGTAAAATCATTCCGAATTGCGCTATAATAATCTATTGTCATTTTTACGGGTTGACGACGACTCCTATGCACTTTAGAGAAACAGGGTTTGGATTGATTCATTTATCAAAACTTGGTAGTCACTTCTCACATACTGAGACGTTTGATGAGTAAAGTTTTATTACACCAACCTTGACCATCCCCCATTCTCAAGCGTTTACTGGAGTCGGGTTAACCCCAAAAAGTCCCCCAGGGAAGCCCTCAGCAATCGGTGAGTGAAACCGGGCGCTATACCGTTCTCAACAGTCAATCACCCTACTAAACCTATATCATTCAGTGAAGTCATGAAAATAGCTCGAAATATTACAGAACTCGTCGGTCGGACTCCTTTAGTCGATTTAAACCGCATTCCCCAAGCCGAAGGTTGCGTGGCTAGAATTGTGGTGAAATTAGAAGGAATGAACCCCGCCTCTTCCGTTAAGGATCGCATCGGCGTCAATATGATTAATGTTGCTGAAGAGGAAGGGAGAATTATTCCAGGAAAAACCATATTAGTTGAACCAACTTCCGGAAATACTGGAATTGCCCTCGCAATGGCCGCTGCTGCCAAGGGCTATCAACTGATTCTAACGATGCCCGAAACCATGAGTCAAGAGCGCCGATTGATGTTAGGTGCTTATGGGGCTAAGGTAGAATTGACTCCAGGTAATATGGGTATGAAAGGGGCGATCTCTCGCGCTCAAGAAATTGTGGACAGTACCCCGGATGCCTATATGTTGCAACAGTTTAGCAACCCTGCTAACCCCCAGATTCATCGGGAGACAACGGCAGAAGAAATTTGGGAAGATACGGATGGAGCGGTAGATTTTTTGGTTGCTGGGGTCGGAACTGGGGGGACTTTAACCGGTGTGGCAGAAGCCCTCAAGGCCCGCAAACCTAGTTTTAAGGCGATCGCTGTTGAACCCACCACCAGTCCTATCCTCTCCGGCGGATCTGCTGGTCCCCACAAGATTCAAGGCATTGGGGCCGGATTTATTCCCGATGTGTTAAACGTCGAACTTATTGATGAAGTGATTATGGTCAGCGATGATGAATCAATGGCTTACAGTCGTCGTTTGGCCCGAGAAGAAGGTCTCCTCTCCGGTATTTCTGCGGGTGCAGCCTTATGTGCCGCGATTCGCCTCGCGCAACGCCCAGAAAATAAAGGGAAACTGATTGTCATGATTCAGCCGAGTTTTGGTGAACGTTACCTAAGCACTCCCCTCTTCCAAGACCCTGAACTCCAAGAGGCAGCAGCCATTAGTTAATCGCTGTTCATTGATTTTTCCCCTAAACTCGACATAGTGACCCAGAAACCTGATTTCTCGGTTATGGTGTCGAGTTTTGCTTGGGAACCTGAGAACACCCGGGAGGCGATCGCCCCCGCATCATTATCTACCTCATTGTAAAGAATTGTAAAACTCCCTAGACTCTCCGCTTAGGGGGAGAGTTTATCCTATATTTAACAGGAAAAATTTCAGCCCTGGAGAAGTCGAAATGAATGCAAGTTTATTCACCAAAACTGTCCTAGGAACCGCCGCCGCAGGTTTGACCCTTTTAGTCGTCAGTGTCAATCCTTTATTCGCACAAAGACCCACAGGACCCGTTCCCCCCATGACTCTCGAACAGATGCAGCAACAACATGAGGAAATGAGGGAGCAAATGGAGGAAATGAGGGGGCAAATGCAAGAAATGCAAGAAATGCAGGAACATTGTCGCGCCAAAATGAATGGTGGCATGATGGGCGGTGGAGAAGAAGCCCCCAACCATCAAAACCCTCAACACGAGACCGCTGAGTAACCACAAGAAGCGATCGCCTACCAAGTCAGGGTTCCATTCAACGCCGAGAAATACCCCCCAGTTTCTCCCCGGCTACTGAATGACCTCCATCTGGATTTTTTGTCCAGAAACCGGGTTTGGTGAATGCTCCTAATATCCATCACCTAAATAACCCCGGAAACAGTGTTTCCCGGAATTGAGAAAGACGCGAGAGATCGCGTCTTTTTGTGATTCAATCTCCTAACTCTAATCCTTGCCTAATGACCCTACAGAGACTCAACGTTCTGGAAGAAACATCCCCTAGCGCATCCTACTCGACTCGGACTACCCAGCAACTTAGGCTAGTATTGAAACGATGATCAGCCAGTTTTCCCCTAAAACTACTCTTAAAATTACAACATCTACAAACTGACCCTGTTACAATCTTCCTACCTTTTTCCCCTAATTCTCCATGACAGACACCGTTCTTGATGTTCGCAATCTGCAAGTCCAATTTTTCACCGAAGGAAGACCCGTTAAAGCGGTTGACCAAATTTCTTTTAAGGTCCAACGCGGCCAAACCGTGGGGATCGTTGGGGAGTCGGGTTCTGGGAAATCCGTCACCTCCCTGGCGGTGATGGGATTAGTACCGACTCCGGGACGGATTTCCGGGGGCGAAATTTGGTTTCGAGGAACTCAGGACGAAGACCCCATCAATTTATTGACCTTGCCACCCCAGGCAAAACAGCAGTATCGTGGGGGCAAAATTTCGATGATTTTTCAGGAACCCATGAGTTCTCTGAACCCGGTTTATAATATCGGATTTCAGATCACTGAAGCGATTTTATTGCATCATCAGGTATCCGAATCTGAGGCGAGAAGACGGGCGATCGCTGCTTTACAAGAGGTGAAGTTGCTACCCAGTGATGCTGAATTGCGTGAACAGATGCAGCTTCCCCAAACGGCAACGGAACGGGAAATCATGCAACAGGTGAATCAGCAAAAATTGGCGATTTTGAAGCGCTATCCTCATGAATTGTCTGGGGGTCAAATTCAGCGAGTCATGATTGCAATGGCGATTTCCTGTGACCCTACTTTGCTGATTGCGGATGAACCAACCACAGCCCTGGATGTGACAGTCCAGGCGAGAATCTTGGAATTAATGCGGGATTTGCGCGATCGCCGGGGAATGTCCATGATGTTTATTACCCATGACCTTGGGGTAATTGCCGAAATCGCCGATCGCGTGGCGGTGATGTATCAAGGAAAAATTGTTGAACAGGGTTCGGTTCTGCAAATTTTTTCTAATCCCCAACATCCTTATACAAAAGGTTTATTAGCCTGTCGTCCCCGTCCCGATCGCCGGTTAATTTATCTGCCGACGGTTTCCGATTTTATGGAAGTGGTCACCAATGCCAGTGGCGATCGCGAAATTCGGGAAAAACACCGTGAAACTCAAGACTCCCTCGACGGGGTAACCAATATCCAAGAAGTCAGTGAGGCAGACATCCAACGCCGGTTAACTAACTTACAGCAAAAGTCCCCTTTATTAGAAGTTCGTAACCTAGAAGTTGCTTTTCCCGTACGCGGTATCTTTGGAGAAACTCAACGCTATGTAATGGCAGTTAATGGGGTTTCTTTTGAAGTATATCCCGGAGAGACTTTGGGATTGGTAGGAGAATCCGGTTGTGGTAAAACGACCCTCGCTCGCACTTTATTAAGATTAATTGAACCCACTGCCGGAAAAGTTTTATTTGAAGGGCAAGATGTGGGCAAATTGGAAGGGAAAAAGTTGCGACAAGTGCGCCGAGAAATGCAAATTGTCTTTCAAAATCCCTTTAGTTCCCTCAATCCCCGGATGAGCATTGGGAACTTAGTTATGGAACCATTGAAAATACATAGAGTGGGAGAAAGTTCACGCCAGCGCAGAGAGCGATCGGCCTATTTATTAGAACGAGTGGGATTAAATGCGGAATTGATGAATCGCTATCCCCATGAGTTTTCTGGAGGTCAAAGACAACGGATTTGTATTGCTAGAGCCTTAGCACTAAATCCTAAGTTTATTATTTGCGATGAATCGGTTTCGGCCTTAGATGTATCGGTGCAAGCGCAGGTGTTGAACTTGTTAAAAGAATTACAGGACGAGTTTAAACTCACCTATATTTTCATCTCCCATGATTTGAGTGTGGTCAAGTTTATGAGCGATCGCATTCTGGTCATGAATAAAGGCAAAGTAGAAGAAGTTGGTCCCGCCGAAAGTATCTACAGCAACCCTCAAAAAGACTACACGCGATCGCTCATCGCCTCCATCCCCACCGGCACCCTTGATCGCATTCAAGAACAACAAGCACAGCGTCAGGTGTCGGCGTAGTTTGGGGAGATGGGGTGGATGGGGTTCAAGGTTTTGAGTGTAATTGGGACCTTGAACCCGGGAAAACATCTTTCATTCCTACTGCCGGAGGGCGGTTTTTAGGGAAATCCAGGCAAACTGGGGTAAAGCTAACATCCGTCGCCAGCGCCAAGGTTCTTGATAGAGACGGTACGCCCATTCCATCTGGAGGCGTTGTAACCAGACGGGTGCGCGCTCTTTTTGACCCGACCAAATATCAAAACTACCGCCCACTCCTACCCAAATTGCCTCGGGACATAAATGACGATTTTCTCGAATCCAAAACTCTTGCCGGGGAACGCCTAAACCGACTAAAATCAATCGGGGTTGCAGTTGTTCAAGTTTTGCTTTGAATGCAGGTTCATCCTCGGGAGATAAATATCCATCTTGGGTCCCGGCGATCGCCAATCCGGGTAACTCCGCTTGCCATCGCTTCGCCGCTATCTCAGCAATTCCCGGTTTCCCCCCAAAGAAAAAGGTAGAACAGTCCTCCCCCAAATCCCCTGCTAACTGCACCAAGGACTCCGCTAGTTCAATGCCAGGACAGCGCTTGATTTTTCGACCCCGGACCAGAAAGTAAAACACCACTCCCGCACCATCAGGAATCACCAAATCTGCCTGATGAATCACCGCAGCGAGGTCCGGAGTTTCTAGCGCTTGCATCGCCATTTCTGCATTCAGCGTCACCACATGAGTACCCTGACGTTGCTGCAAACGTGACTGTAACCAGTCTCGATAGTGAGTTGTAATATGAACCGGCAGTCCCAATACAGAAAATTTTTGCAACACCTGTAACATAACCCTTTTATTTTTAGACCCTTACTTCCAGCTTGCTAACGCCTCAGCCTATTCTTGACTAAATTGGATTTTAATTATATTTTAATTTTATTACCATTAACCTCAGTTTTATAAAAATTACGGATAATAAGGTGCGCTGTTATTTATAAAAATTGGTATCACAGCACACGGATATTCTCTAGGTGGGGTAAAAGCCCCTTGCGCCTGTGGGGATGCCCGTCCCACTGAGTTCAATTTTACTGTTTCTTCAACCCCAAACGACCTCATGACCCTGACCTCAACCGAACGTCAAACCCGATTAGAGTATTACTATCACCAAATCCAGTCCCTCATTCTCGTGCGCCAAAATCCGATTACGGGACTGTTACCGGCTTCTACGGCTATCAATGCTCATGGCGACTATACTGATGCCTGGGTGCGCGACAATGTTTATAGCATTCTCGCCGTCTGGGGGTTGGCCCTCGCCTATCGTAAAATGGATGATTCCCAAGGACGCACTTATGAATTAGAACATAGTGTGGTGAAGTTGATGCGGGGATTGCTGTTCTGTATGATGCGGCAAGCAGACAAGGTGGAACAGTTCAAAGAAACTCAATCCCTCCTGGATTGTTTGCACGCCAAGTTCGATACCCACACAGGAGATACCGTCGTTGGAGATAATGAATGGGGACATCTCCAAATTGATG
>CBFGOM010000081.1:0-27292 GCA_965650385.1 uncultured Oscillatoriaceae bacterium | reverse complement strand
GCTCAATAAAATTAAAAAAGCCCAGCGGAAGTTATCCCAAGAAAAAGGCCGAACAGCCAGCATTGAAGATGTGGCCCAGGAATTAGAAATGACTCCGGCACAAGTCCGGGAAGTGTTATTGCGCGTTCCTCGGTCTGTCTCTTTGGAAACGAAGGTGGGCAAGGAAAAAGATACGGAACTGGGAGATTTACTCGAAACCGATGATATCTCTCCGGAAGAAAAGTTGATGCAAGAAGCCTTGCATCGGGAATTACATCACCTCCTGGCAGATTTAACCAGTCGAGAACGGGATGTGATTGGAATGCGGTTTGGGTTGACGGATGGACATCCCTACTCCTTAGCAGAAATTGGTCGTGCTCTGGACCTGTCTCGGGAACGAGTCCGTCAAATTGAGTCCAAGGCCCTGCAAAAGTTGCGGCAGCCGAAGCGACGCAACCGCGTCCGAGATTACCTGGAATTGTTAAGTTAGAGGGAAACGCTCATCGCTTCAAGGGAGTTGTTCAACTCCAATCAGGCAATAGCGCGATCGCCTCATCGGTCAGGGTGGTTGGTGGATACTCAAACAACTTTATCCCCCGCGACTGCTATCCCAAGGGGGACTATCTACTGCATAAGATTGCGATCGCCTTTCACAAATCTGGAAGGCGATTTTTGCGCCTAGGGAAACGTGGTTTAAAAATTGTTACAAAACTTAAAACTCTGACCGCTAAAAATTCGTAGAGTGCCCGCAGAGTGGGGATTTTATACCCGGTGTCACAACAATCCAACCGGGTGATTAACCAGGATTCCTCATCGCCCCTATTGACTTCAATAATACCAGAAGGGTTAGCCCTTATAGCCTTGAGGGATTCGAGAGAGCCTGAGTGAGTAGGTGCTAATAATTGTCAATAAGTAAGCTTTGTTGCAAATTCTCAATTTATTGTGTATCCTTCTCAATAAAGAGGGTTTCTTGAGAAGAGAAGAAGATTGCTATGTCTTTCTACACAGCGTCCTCGCTTAAAGCTGAATTAAACGAACGGGGTTGGCGCTTAACCCCGCAACGAGAAACGATTTTACAAGTGTTTCAAAACCTTCCGAAAGGTGAACATCTGAGTGCTGAAGACCTCTACGAACTGTTGCAAGAGGAAGGAGAGGGAATCAGTTTATCTACCATCTATCGCACGGTCAAATTAATGGCGAGGATGGGAATTTTACGTGAATTAGAGTTAGCAGAAGGACATAAACATTACGAAATCAATCAACCCTATCCTCATCATCATCACCATTTAATTTGTGTGAGATGTAACAAAACCATTGAATTTAAAAGCGACTCCATCTTAAAAGTTGGGATTAAAACCACCACCAAAGAAGGATACCATTTGCTTGATTGTCAACTGACCATCCATGCCGTTTGTCCCACCTGCCAGCGCGCCTTACTACCCGTTTAGGGGCAGAACTAAACCGTTCTACCCCCTGTGACTAATAACTAGAAATAAGCTACGCGAGTATCGATGAGTCCGCGTTGTTTTAAAAGTTTGACACGGGTTTCAGCCACCTCCCGGCGCAGATAGGAACCAGCATGAATGTAATTCCCCAATCGGTTCTCAGCCTCAAACGCATCGGGAAAAATTTCACGGACTGCGCTGAGGGAAAAATTACTGCGTTTAGGAACTACCACTATATAAAACTTGCGATCCAACGCTTGACGAGTGTCTGTACTAGCAACCCCAGTGGGAGGTAACCCAAAACTTAATTGAAACTGTTTGAGGGCTTCTTCCGTGCGGGGGCCGAAAGTACCATCGGCAGTCCCGATCGCATAGCCTGCGGTAATTAACCGTTCTTGAAGAGATTTCACCGCAATACCGCGATCGCCGAGCTTCAGATTTCCTGTGGCGATCGGGGTTACGGGTTGCCACGAGGGAGCCGCCGAAATCAACCCTAATTGTCGGTCTAAAACTCCACGAGTCGTCGGTCCCACCTGACCTGTCTGCTGGAGAGCAAATGCCTGTTGGAAGCGTAAAACCGCTTGTTGGGTCTCAAAATCAAACTGACCTGTAGCGCTACGATTCAAATACCCTAACTGTCGTAACTCGTCCTGGAGGGCGCTCACCTGTAAACCCGAGTCTCCAAAACCCAGCACTTGATTGGTTGTTCCCACCTGGGTCACTTGACCAAAACTGGGTGCGGGTCGTAATAGTCGCTCGATCGCCGTTAATGTCTCTGGATCAACTCTCCCCGTTACCGGCAGGCTATTATCACGCTGAAAACTGTTCACCGCTTGCTCAGTTAGCTCACCATAAAAACCTGTTGGATCCGTATTCAGATAGCCTAACTGTTGTAAGCGGACTTGGATCGATCGCACCGCTTCACTCTGATCCCCTCGTTGGTAGGCCAAAACCTGGGTTGCCATGCTCAGGAGGGCGACAGTCACCGCCACAGAAAACCAGCGAATCAACCCGGCACTAGAGAATTTTTTGCCCTGAAATCCTGCAAAAAATTTTCTCACCCCTGGAACCAGAGGTTCTAAGGGGGCGGGAGGGGCATCATAGACGAGGAATAATTGAAGATAGGCAAAATTTTCCATAGTGGTATCGTTCAGGTGGAGTCAAAATACATCTGCAACCGTTATAGCAGCTTTTATCCACCCCGGGTATTTTCCATACCCCATTCCAACCGGATGCCCGGGGTTGATGCCGGAACATTTCCCCCATTGCCATTCGGGCTAACCGTTACGAGCAATCGCCACCTTCCCATGCTTTCTTATTCTTGAATGTTTTCTGTGTGTAAGGGATGTTAGATAACTGCACTTATAAGCCTGAAATTTGCCCTGAAATTTGACACCCTAAGCTAAGAATGCTTAAGCGACCATAATCCCTGAATTCAGTCAATTTTTCCAAGCGGGTAAGCGCACGCTAAAAACGCTACCTTTGCCTAGGACTGATTTCACATCAATCGTTCCATTATGAGCTTCGGTAATTCGTTTGCACAGGTGCAAACCCAAACCGCTTCCCGATCGCTTGTGCTTACCGGGCAGAAATCTCTCAAACAAGAGCGTTTGATCCGCTTCACTAATCCCAGCACCATTATCAGCCACCGCGATCGCAATCCAGTTGGGGCCCCCGGCATTTTTGCGAGTCTCGTCTTCCGTGATGTGAATCTCGATGATGCCATTGTCAGTAAACTTAATCGCATTACCCACTAAATTAGTCATCAGACGACGCAATTCTAGGCGATCGCCCCGGACCAACCCAGAGGTTTTATCGGATCCATTGACCGCTGTCCCATACTTAATCTTGATTTGGGTTTCTTTTTCCTGGGCCATTGGCACCAGTTCTTCAATAATTTCCTGAATCAGTTGGGGCATATCCACCAAGGAGAAATTCAGGGTTTTGCGATCGGCTTCGTAGCGATACACCTCCAGCAATGTATTCACCATCTTCAACAGATTTTGGTTACTGCGCACCATCGTGGTGAAGACTTCTTCCATCTGAGGGGTGATCGGTCCGAGGGCTTCTTGGTTCAGCAAGGTCAACATTCGATCCGCTGCGACTAATGGAGTGCGCAAATCATGGGTTAGCCTAGATACAAAATCCTCGCGCTGACGGGCGATTTCATCTCGCTCATCTACACTATGCTTGAGGCGCAACAAACTCCGCACCCGTGCTAAGAGTTCGTCAAGTTCCACAGGTTTGCGGATAAAATCATCAGCCCCGAGATCTAATCCTTCCACAACACTGGGTTGATCATGGGCGGTGATGAGTAAAATGGGAATAAAGGGCAATTTTTTGTTATCCCGAATTCGCCGGGTGACTTCATAGCCATCCATTCCCGGCATCATAATATCTAACAATACCAAGTCAGGCGGCGATTGGTCGATTTGCGCTAAAGCGGCATAGCCACTATCCGCCTGAGAGATGTCATATCCCTCTTCTTCCAAAATCGTCTTGACAAGCAAGACATTATCAGGAGAGTCATCGACAACTAGGATGCGGTCTGTTTTGGGGTTTTGAAGCAAGGAGGGATCGCTCATTTATTTATAAAAATTGGACTTGGCTCACAGAAGTAGTTAGGGTGGTAAAGAAATTGTCTCACCCTAACGCTTTTGATAGTCTCGCTCTTTAGACGGATTTTATCGGATTTTGCTGAGGGTATGGGCTTGCCTCATAGATTTTTCTAGTTGTTCTCTTGAATTTTCAGCGCTTTGTAGTGGCGTAGGAGGGGGGTAAACTGTTGCTACTTATAGCTCTACGCCTTGCTGGAAATTCTTAAGTTTCTATCAGCGGGGTCTCAACTTCCTAGGGTGGGGCGATCGCGGAGAATCCCCTATTTGTTCGATGGGGTCCCCATCTCACAGCCCCTTCGGAATTTTCTCCCGCTAAAGCAATCAGCGGGTGGGGGGGCAACTTCGGGGTTTTGGAATCCCTTGTCACCGGGACGCAGCCATGTCCGTCATGAAATCTGAGCGATCGCCGCTAGTTTTTCTATCCAATGAAATAATTTAGGTAAAATTTATTGATAAGGGTTCTCTCTGTGGATAGATGAAATAATTTTTAAAGGTTTTGAAGCGGTTTAATGGTCTAAAAAAGTAACTAAAAGTCTATCGGAAGATATAAAGATATCAATTTAATAAAACAGGGGTTTATCAAGAGATAGATTGACACTTAACCTGAAGATTTGTAACACTGGGTTTAGTCCAACTTCATAGAAAAAAGAAACCTTCTTTATGACTGCTAATTTGACCGGAAAAAGCCAAATTCGTTCCCAAGATACTCAAAACATCGTTAATGATTTTGAAAAATTGAGTACCGATGATAAATTGGCTGTACTCTATTGGATTTACGAGAAAATGGGAGATTCTATTACTCCCGCAGCGCCCGGGGCAGCAGAACCAAATATTGCACCGATGCTGATGGATGACTACTATGACCTCTCTGATGATGAGCAGCTTCAGATTATGAGGGATATTGTGGAGCGGAAAGATACCGTTTATTCCCATGCTTACGGGGCTTTATCTGCGAATAATCAATTAGTTGTCTGGTATGCCTGGGCAGTGGGAATGGGCGATCGCATTGTAGATATGCCATCGGATTACAAATCCACCCCACAAACCGATCGCATTCTGTCTGAGATAGAACAGGCAACATTCGAGGAGCAAATTTCGATTTTACGAGAAATTGCAGGCGGAATGGGCTATACTGTAGTGGGTTCTATTCCCAGCCAAGCTGAAACGGGTGTAACCCCCAGCTTATAAGTTGGAATGCTCGACTATATCTGCATAAACTTTGTAGGGACGCACTGGGGTGCGTCCTTTAGTTTGTTTATTTTTATGGGTATATCAAACTATTGAATCAAGGAAAGAAGAGAACGGGTATAAACCGATTTAATCCTCAAATTAATCAGCCTATATTATATACTTTTGATGGGGTTTTCCCTAGAGATATAGCGGGTTTCAGCCGAATGAGATATGAACAATCCCCCTTCAAAAAGGGGACTTTGACCTGAGAACTGGATCTTGCTCTCTTGAAAAAGGCTATATCAGCTTGGAGCAAGATGCACCCCCACTCCTCAATGGTCTGGTTCTGATGATTTATACCAGCTATATTCAGAGAGATTTTAAGGGATAGATGGGGTTAATCAAGTTTAGAGATAGCGCGAGGAATTTGCAGCAAGAAAGTCGAACCTTCATTGAGCTGACTTTCTACCGAAATCGTTCCTTGCATCAGGCGAACTAAAGAGTCACAGAGTGCTAACCCTAAGCCAGTGCCCGAATATTCGCGCGTGGTGGTTTGATCGCCTTGGCGGAAGGCTTCAAAAATATGATTAAGCTGTTCGGGAGGGATGCCGATACCAGTATCCTTAACTAAGATTTCCAGCGTATCAGGGGAGGGACTGGAGACAGAAACTTCCACCCCGCCCGAGGTGGTAAATTTAATAGCATTGGAAATCAAATTGGTAACCACCTGGCGTAACCGTAAGCGATCACCGATAACCCGGGGATTATCCAACGTGGAACTAAACTGTAATGCTAAATTCTTCCGTTGGGCAAAAATTCGCAATTCCTCACAAGTTGCACTCACTAATAAATCGACTTCAAACTCTTCTAGCTTCAGTTCAGAATGACCCGCTTCAATTTTAGACAAATCGAGGATATCATCAATTAAAGCCAGTAAATGCTTGCCATTATCCAGGATTCGTTCCACCATTTGTTTTTGCTGAGGCGGCAAGGGGTGGCGGCGTCCACGCAACAGGACTTGAGAAAAGCCCAGAATTGAATTCATCGGCGTGCGCAGTTCGTGAGACATGGTGGCTAAAAACTCCGATTTGAGGCGAGATGCCTCCCGCAGTTGACAGTTCTGATGTTCAATCTGCTGCCGTTTGGCTTCTAGTTCCTGATTTTGACAAGCCAAGGTATGATTTTGAGCTTGTAACAATTGATCGCGCTCCTCTAAAATTTCGATGGAGCGAGCATTATTAATCGCGATCGCGGCTTGTTCGCCCACCGCCGTGACCATTTGACGGAGGTCCTCCACCTCAAAGGCGGTTAAATCTTCCCAATTGCCCACCGCAAGTACCCCTAAACGCCCTGCGCGCGCCGACTCAATCGGCACTGCATACACACAAGCGGGTAATTCCCCAGGGAGAATTTCCGTCTCAGAATCGGAAGTGAGTCCATCCAGAGAATGGCATCGCAGCAGAGAATGACCCGTAGCGAACACCTCAGACAGCAAAGAATCCTTCGTTTTTAAAGGGATGCCAATCGGTAAATTTTGGGTCCCTGTGCCTGCGGTTGCCATTAATTCCAGCCGGTTCAGTTGGCGATCGTGAAGGACGATGAGACAAAACTGGGCCTTGGGGATCGCTTCGCAGACGGCTTCTACCATCAGTTGTAACAACCGAGGTAAATCCGCAATCCGCTGATTGAGTAAATTTGCCAACTGTTGGAGGGTTCGCAACTGCCGTTGTCGTTCCCCTAAAATGCAAACCGTCTTCCGCAGGTTTTCTCCCGTCTCCCGAGCTTCCCGGTAGAGGAGGGCCTTTTCCAGGGTCATGGCACCCCGCCGCACCAAATCTTCAACCAAAGACAAATCGCTTTGACTATAGATTGCCTCCTCTTCTAAACGCAGACGACGAGAATTGGGTTGATTGCCGCGCACGAGAAGAATGGAGCCAAACGTGCGATCGCCGAACCAGATCGGTATCCAGAGATACGCCTGACAATCGAGCGATCGCAATAGTTCGAGATGTTCTGGATCCTCAGCGACAGCGGCGAGTTCATCATCAGAAATGCCACAACAAAACTCCGCCCCATTCTGCCGTTCTCCCCAGTCTGAGCGCGACTGCGATCGGCGCATTTCGCTCAGTTGTTGCAAATAGCGATACCGACCATCGCTCCCCACAGGGTAGCGATTTTGTAACGCCCAAACTCTCCCCTGTGTTGAGGGGTCCAAACAAGCCACCGTCACACAATGATAGTCCCCTTGCGATGACCCCAGGGGTGTAGTACCCGTTTCCATGACATTGATCGCGCACCAATCGGCAAACCGAGGCACCAGCAGTCGCGCCAAATTCTCCAGAGTCGTTTGGTAATCCAGGGAGGCCGTGAGTAAGGTGGTAGCTTCCGCCAGAAAAGAACGGGATTCAGCAATGCGCTGGCGTTCCGTACTCAGGAGGGTCTTGGCTGCCTCCGCCACTTTGCGGGCTAATTGTTCGCGCAGGAGCAATTCATCTTTGAGTTGCCGTGCGTTTTCGAGTTCCAGACTTTGCTTGCGGACTAAACGCTCTAAGTCATGATTGAGCTGGATAACTTTTTCTTCCTTCTCCTTGCGCGGGGTAATATCGCGGGAAACAGCGATCGCCTCCGATTCCCTTCCTAACCCGGGCTGATGGGCCGATCCTAGGGTCGTTTCCAACCAAATATAGGCCCCATCTTTGCGCCGATGACGATAGGTTACGCGATCGCTACAGAATTCACCAGTTAAGCACTCAAAGATTCGATTGACTGTCGTCACATCCTCGGGATGAACGAACCCATAAATACTTTGTCCCACCAGTTCCTCCGGTTCATATCCCAACAAGAAATGGCTGGCCCTAGAAGCATACAGATAAAGTCCCTCGGCACTATGCCGAGCAATTAAATCCTGGGACTGTTCCACTATGAACTCATATTGCGGGTCATTGAGTTCCCTTGGATAATCGGGATCCTCTATAAAATTATCAATTTCCTGGAGGTAGACAATCACCGTACTGGGAGAGGGTTCTTCCTGGTCAAAATCCTGATCAAATAAGGGCTGAAGGTTCAGGGAGACCCAAGTGAGGGTGCTATCGGGTTTGTGAATCCCCACGATCGTATTACATTGCGCTTCTCCAGTGGCAAAGGTCATCGCAACGGGATGGAACTCGCCTTCCACCGGCGAACCATCCAGGAAGATGCTGGAATAACCCGCATCTTGATACGAGCGTCCGATTAATTCCCGAATGCTTAAGCCTAAAATTCTTTCGGCACTAGGATTGCAGGTCGTGAGAATCCCATCGGCATTATAAATGAGAACCCCTTCATCCCCAGGGGTTTTGTAGGATGCTTGAGGATTACCCGGTCCCTTGCTGAGGCCAGGTTCTGAGAGTTGTCCTCTGGAACTCCCCCGTTCCATTTCTGTACGGTAGGAAACACTATCGTGAAGGCCCTCCCTAATTCTCCCTGGACAGTTTTTTTGGACCCGACGATTCTCCTCGGCTGGGTTCTCCTGGGGGTCTGGGAAGTTTTGGGAAGAGGGGGAGGCTCCAAAATCCAGGGAGTTCCACTCGGAACCGTCGCCTGGGTTGGGTTTACCGTTCGGATTCATCCCGATCGCGGCACTCTCCCTCAGCAGTGGGGATTTGCCCCTGCGCGTCGGAAATTCTGAAACCGGAGTTTCTTTCCAAGGGCCAGATAAGCATGAGGAAACCGACTCCCGAAGCACGCCCGGTTTCTCTCGGGTGGGTTGCTGGGAGGGGAAGGCAACGGAACGACGATCGCTGGTGTCGAAGCTATGGCGATCGGGCTGTCTGGACCCAGTTACTAGGTTTGTGGTGGAGTTTGAGGTGGAGGATACAAGGCGATCGCTGGGGGGATTTCCGGGGTCATCGGTTGCCCGGGCCCAGCACTCTGAATCTAGCGGATTCAGGCTTTCTAGGGTCTCTGATGCTTGCTGAAGGATCCCTTCTAGCAACCCTAGCTCATAGCTATTCAAAGCCAATCGCCCTTCAGGGACGATAAATAGCAGTCCCCCCTTCTGAGGATTGCGCGTTCCCATCACCGGAAAGACAAGCAGGGAACTCAGTTCCGTGACTGGGACTTGACAGCCTTCCCCTTCCGGTAACGCGATGGACCACAGTACCACTTCCGGAGAAGGCGATCGCCTCTGTTGATCCGGTAAGGCTTTCAGCAGCAGGCTTTCCAACCGTTCCCACAAGGAATCAGCAAGGAGGCGATGGCAATTCATCACCCCTTGCAATTCCCCGGACTGGTCCCAAACAAGACCCGCAATATGATAGGGACTCATTAACTCCAGGGTGTGGAAAAGTTTAGCGAAATCCTCCTCGTTTTCTATCCTCGGAAGTTTTTGAGTTTCGGACTCCTCGAAAGATTCTAGGGCCGTTATCTGGGAATCCGTGGGGTGACTCAGGGGCCCAGGGCGATCGCTTTCCCTCAATTGAGCATTCAGCAGCCGAACTTCTTCCTGAGTTTCTGCATAGAGGGTAAAACAAGCTTGTTCTCGCTGTTTCCGTTTCGTAATATCCCGCATCAGGGTCACTGCCCCTAATTTAATGCCCCCCGGGTTAAAAATCGGACTACTATTCGCCAGCATGATCCGGGGTTTTCCCGTTTTAGGCGTTACCACTACTTCTTTTTCTGATGGGGTTTCCGTCTGTAAAGCTTCCCATAGAGGCAAGGGTTCTGAGGAAGTGGCCCCGGGTTCTCCAGTTCCTGAGTCGCTGTGGGAATTCCCCAGAGCAACCCCACTCCCGTTTAGAGAGGAGTCCGCTGTTTCCAAGCGGTTCTCATCGGCGGGAGGATTCGATGGTGAGGTGTTTTTCGGGGGGGTTTGTTCTATTAATCCGTAGAGTTCTTGTGCCGCTTGATTAAAAATTTGGATCGTTCCGGTCGTATCCCCAGCAATAATTGCCTCGGAGCAAGAAGCAATCAAATTTTCCAGAAATTCTTGTTTTTTTTGGAGTTGGAGTTGGTTTTTTTTCAGGCGATCTATATCTGTAAACGTTCCCTGCCATCCCACCACTTCACCTTGTTTGTCCGCTAGGGGAAGGGCTTGAACCAGCATCCATCGATAGATGCCATCGCGTCCTAATAAACGCAATTCCATTTCACAAACTGAAACCCCTAAGCGTTTTTGAGTCAGCTTAGTTAGAGTTTCTTGGGGGGATAATCCCAGATGCCAAATCGGTCTATCTTCTGGGTGGATGGCTTGTAAAAATCCCCCAGCCAAAGAAACCTTGGGGTCCATCCCCGTATAGGTTTGCCAGGTTGGGTTGAACTCAGTCACAGTCCCGATCGCATCTGCTTTCCACAGGATTTGTCCCCCCAGATCAATCATTGAAGCGGCTTCCCCAGTGGGTAAATCTTTGACCGAGGGTTGCTGCGGTGAGGTGAAAGGGGTTAGAGAGTGGCGAAGTCTTCGATTATTAAATTGAGGGTTGGTAGGGTTATTCATCTGGGTTGACTCCATCCCGATTATCATAAAATTGGATAGTAATTTGTGGGTCTATTGGAGCGATTTTTTGATAGTTTCATCGTAATTGGGGTATTGAGTGTCAGGCTTTTAGGATAAAGTCAAGGGAATTTATCACAGTTTAAATAAAAGGTTTTTCCTGAGCCTACAATCGGGGCAAAATCAGGTAAATATCATTTATAAAGTCATCTCAACGTATCCCTAGAGTACCAATTGCTTTAAAGGTTTGACCTATCCTATAGGCCGATTTGATAAAATCTTAATAAAAACGTTATAATTCACCCAGACCCTATCTCCAAAGGCATTTTTAGCGTGTTGACCTGGCGCAGTCGGTTGGAAGTCGCATCACACCGAGGGGGCCAGACCAGCTCAGACTCCCGGAAAGTGGGACCGCCACTGGTGCTGAGGGAACCGGCGAATTCCACAGTTTGGGACTAGAAAAGGTGCGGTGGCGATCGCCCGGGGAGAGGCTTCCACCCTAGGCGGATGATATGGAACCCCCCGATGATCGCCACCGGATCAAAAATCGGAATCTTTAACGAGTGAGGGATAGGACCGGGGTCTGTGCAACCAACCCTTGCATCCCTTCGGGCGATCGGCTTCACCGGGCGGCTTTGGGGATAGACATCGAGCCGTTATTGCGAACACCTCAAGCAAGGGTCTAATTCGCCATAACCCTTGAGGAAGCTGATAAAATTATCAAGTTTAGAAACGTCCATTACGTCAATTCTCGAATCCTTTCTCCATTGCGGTTTAAATAATTTAAGAGCGATGCTTAACACCAAAAAGAACTCAATCACTTGAGTGTTAGATAATATCAATGTATCTGGATCAGGTATTAACCACCTCTATCAATAGGTGGAATTCCCTCTGGGAAACGAATTCATCCAATCTGAATCTCACCGAGGTATTCCCTGAACCTCATCAACAAACCCTAGGGATCACGGCTCAGGGATCACTCCGTTTTTCCCTTCACTCCCAGGTGGCTACTGGAGTGGAACGGCCATCCCTCAGAAACCTTCTTGAGGCTTCCCCTGGGGCTGCTGTGGATGGAGAACCCGAGAGTTTCCACAGCAGCAAAATCTTTGCAAGAATCCGAGGGAAAAACAACCCTTAAGGGAAAAGGTCCCCAGAGTGGGAAGCACTTTGATAAACTGGTTTGAGAGACCTCTTTTTTATGGGCATCCCATTGATTTTGGCCGTTCAGGTCATCACAAACGTAGCCCAAGATTGTTAAACTTTTCTTCTCCCTTGTGGAAAGTGATATCAAAAGTCAGCACCCCTGCCGACTGGAAGGGGCTTCTAGTCATCATTTAGACTTAAATGCTGAAGAAAGCCAATCACACGGAATCTGGGTTTTAAAGGTCTCTCAAAACCCCAACCCGTTAACGGTGGGGTGACAGGAACGTAGATGCGCCCTCTAGCTTCCCAAAGGGTCGCCAGAAGGTGCAAGCTGATACAGAGAACGACTGTTTACAACCGCATTCCGTATCACACCCTTACTCAGTACAGCATTGAAGAATAGGCCCGAAGACGTTGGTCCCCTATGGGTTAGAAGCCCAAGTTTTCATAAAATCGGTGTCCTGAAAAGGCCCAAGAACGGTTCAAACACTGGGTTTCTTGTCCCTGGGATCTATAGCGGTTGTTGAGCGAATGAATTCCGAACGCTCCCCCTAAATCCCCCGTATTAAGGGGGACTGGGACGGGAAAATAGGACTTCAATGGCTTGAAAAACGCTATATAACTGTAGTAATGGCTGACTTCTGCGGCTATTATGAGTCGCGGTGTGTGAAGTGGCATTGAGGGGTTTCGGAGGGTTCCCGGGATCAGACGCCCTGAAAAAAACGCTCTAATCTCTAACTTTTCGCTGTAAACGACGGGGTTCAGACCCTTTTTAATAGATGAGTGAAATTCGTGTTGCTTTAGTTGAAGACCATGACCTGACTCGGATAGGAATCCGAACCGCTTTGCAACAATCTGATGGAATCGTGGTTGTCGGCGATGCCGCCAACGGCACATCAGGATTGAAATTGCTGATGGATACAAAACCAGATATTGGGATTGTTGACATTGGGTTACCGGATATTGATGGAATTGAGGTGACCCAGCGACTGCAACAAGCACAAGCGGCTCAAGGACAGAATCCGAAAACCAAAATCTTGATCTTGACCTTTCAAGATAATGAAGATGCGGTTTTGGCTGCATTTGCTGCCGGTGCAGATTCTTACTGCATGAAGGATATTAGCTTTGAGGAATTGCTGGGGGTGGTTCGCCTCACCTATGAAGGTAACTCTTGGATTGATCCGGCGATCGCCGGGATCGTGCTCAAGCAGGCCCGCACGACCAATACCCAGCCTAGTTTAGGTTCTCAAAAGAAAGAAACAGTAACGATTAAGGCTCCCGAACCGGAATATAGCCAAATTATCGAAGCTTATCCTTTAACGGAACGAGAACTAGAAGTTTTAGAACTGATTGTCCAAGGATACAATAATGCCGAAATTTCCGAAAAGCTGTACATCACTGTGGGTACGGTGAAAACTCACGTTCGGAATATTTTAAACAAGCTCTGTGCGAATGACCGCACCCAAGCGGCAGTGTTGGCGTTGCGCTCTGGATTAGTGGGATAAGTTGGACGGGTTAGGGTTTGATGGGGAGGGATTTGAGGTTGGGGAACGGGGAGTTTTTGTGCGATCGCACAGGGTCTTTGAAAACTGGCAGTTCCCGAATCAATCTACCTTCGGATAGAGGTATAACTCCCCGGGGATCGAGTAAGGTAGAGATATTGATCAGTCCAAAACTGAAACAGTTTTTATCCTTGGAATACAGGGGTTCAACTGCCCATCGTTAGGCAGGGCGATCACTGATGCCGTTAAAGTGATACACAATCGGGTTGTTAAAGGTCTATAAAAAGCTGCACCCTCAAGGGCGGGGCCATCAGGACAAACGGACTAGGCGCAGGCTGCGCCGAACGTAGGATCAAGAGTATTGTTAGGTCTTTGCCAACCGGATTTTGTATCATAACCAATGAGGGTACTGGATATATCCTGGACCTTCAGTCTCCCTTTTCTCGGCCCAAGCTAATGAAGCGTACTGATTGTCCGGAACAGTCCAAAAGCGTTTAAGAGCGAGTGCCAGACCCTAAAGTTCGTAAGTTTTTCTCGATTCCGGGAGAGAGAAAGCGCAGAGTCAAGTAATCCCCGATGGTGGGGTTGCGGACTCGCAAACCCAACTCCCCCTATCGGTAAATGGGCAAATTGTTGGGATTGATTACAAGGGTTTAGTTAGCGAGTGAGCTATCTAAGCCCTATTTTAATAAATCCCTACCCCACTTTGATTCAACTTCGCCGGATTTGAGCGAATTTTTTGGGCGAGAACCTCACTTTTTGAATTGGCTTTTTCCAAGGGCAACTCCTGCTCTAGTTGGCGATCGCCTGAACTGGGAACGATCCCGATAAATCCCCCTTGATAAGGGGGACTTTGAGTGGAAAACTGGATTTGAATTGCTTGATAAATGCTATAAATTAAAATCCCAACGAACAAAAATGGTAAAACTTAAGCAACTGTTTAGACTGTTAAAAATGGCGTTTTCAGAATGGCAAAAAGATGATGCAGGACGATTGGCTGCGGCTTTAGCCTACTATACTATTTTCTCTTTAGCGCCCATCTTAATTATTGCGATCGCTGTAGCTGGAGTCATCTTTGGTCAAGATGCGGCCCAAGGGGAAATTGTCCGGCAACTGCAAGGAACTATCGGCACCGAAGGGGCAGAAGTCATCGAAACCATGATTGAAAATACTCGGGAAACTGGGTCCGGTCTTTGGGCGACCCTGATCAGTGTGGGTGTACTTCTATTTGGTGCCACAGGACTTTTTAACCAACTTCAAAGCTCTCTCAATACCATTTGGAATGTGAAACCCAAACCGGGACGGGGGATAAAAGGAATTATTCAAGACCGCTTTTTATCCTTTGCCATGATTTTAACCATCGGGTTTTTATTGCTCGTTTCCCTGGTTTTGAGTGCCGCTTTAGCAGCCTTTGGAAACTACTTTAGTCATCTGGTCCCCGATATGCTCATGGGGTTGTGGCAAGTGTTAGATTTCTTCCTTTCCTTTGGGGTGATTACTGTTTTATTTGCCATGATTTATAAAGTTTTGCCCGATGTCAAAATTGCCTGGACTGACGTTTGGTTAGGGGCGATCGTTACGGCCTTGCTCTTTGTGGTGGGTAAAACTTTAATTGGTTTGTATTTAGGGAATAGTACGATTGGTTCGACTTATGGTGCAGCAGGTTCTTTAGTGGTTTTATTACTGTGGATTAACTTTTCAGCCCAAATTTTATTTTTTGGGGCGGAGTTTACCCAGGTTTATGCCAATCGATATGGATCGCGCATCGTTCCCACAAAAAATGCGATCGCTGTAGGGGAGGAACATCCGAATCCCAGTTAAAACAAGCACTCTTCAAACATGAACGCGGTTAAGTCTGGGGTCTTTCTCTGGGATGAGTGGCAACTGAAATCTTCTAAACGCCTACAGGGAAAGGATTTTCTCACTCTCTCTATCAAGAGGAGTAGGAGCAAACTTACTCCCCTAGATAGTTTAATTCAGCGGGGTTCACCGGATAAGGTGAAAGAGACTCAATAAAAGAACGAGGTAAAGACTCATGGATAAACAAAAAATGGATAACAAAGAAACCGTTAACAACAAGGTCACCCAACCCGTAGAAGAGCCGGTACATTATGACCGAGGAATCATTCCTGCCGAAGTGGCAGCGCGCAAAGAGCGTGAGGGTGACAAGTTTATGAAAGCTCCCTCTAGTGCCGATGAACCTCATGAAAATCCGGATCATACCCGGGATGGCTTTACCGTAGACCAAGAAGGTTTAATCAATAACTATGCGATCGAACCTGAAATGTATGTGAATGAGCCGGGTGACTTGCGCGAAAAAGAAGAAGCTCTGAAAGCGGAACGTGCTCGTGAATATGATGAAGTCCACAACAATGACGAGGACGGAAAGCTGACGATGGAAGGCGATCGCCGTGGGAAAGGTCCCGGCATCATCTAAGTAAGTCGCGATCGGGGAAGACGCGTTTCCCCCTTTTATACTCTGAATTTTTCAAACCCCCAGTAAATCAATTTAATCATTAGAGGAATCAGAATGACAGCTACTCTTGGAATGTCTGCCCAAAGTCAAAATCCGATCAGCGTTAATATCGGAATTGACGAAAGCACCCGAGAACAAATTGCTCAAGGATTATCCCGTGTGTTGGCTGATAGCTACACCCTTTATCTAAAAACCCATAATTTTCACTGGAACGTCACGGGTCCCCTATTTAGCACCTTGCATCTCATGTTTGAGGAGCAGTATCAAGAATTAGCCTTAGCGGTTGATGAAATTGCCGAGCGGATTCGGGCTTTGGGGTTTCCTGCTCCTGCTACTTATGCCAAGTTTTCTAGCCTAACTTCGATTCAAGAAAATGAAGGCATTCCCGAGGCAGAAGACATGATTCGCTTGTTAGTTCAAGGTCAAGAAACTGTGGTCCGCACCTCCCGGGAAATGCTGCCTCTTTTAGAGAAAGCCAATGACCAGCCTACCTTAGATTTGCTGACCAAACGGATGCAAATTCATGAGAAAAATGCTTGGATGCTTCGCAGTATGTTAGCCGGTTAATTGCTGTTGGGGAGCAGGTCAAAACCAACGGAGTGAAGCTATTGCTCCCGAGGGCGCAGAACAGGGCATGACCTGCTCACCCTGTAGGAGTTTGTTGCAGTATTAGGGAAGAAGACCGGGTTTCTGAACTGAAATTGGTGCGAGTGGAGCAACAAAAAAAGGTCGAGAGATCCGGTTTTTTGTCGAGTTTATTCCCGAGGGTAAGACAGGGTTAAATTGTGTCTTCTCGACTCAATATCAAGCTAGGGTAAGCTATCAGGAACGCTACACTCAAATTTTCAGGCGATCGCACCCGTTTAAAAGATTGTATTTTTTAATCTGTCAATTTTGGAGGTTTTTTATGAAGTTTACTAACCTATTCAAGAGCAAGAATCCGGGACTATTAGGGGCTCTGTTGAGTAGTCTTTTGCTAGGAGCAGTGGCTTTCCCGATCGCCAGTATTGCTCAGGATACTCCCAATGAACCAAACGAATTACAGGCTCAGGCTGAACCCATGCCTCTACCCCAAAACGTGCAAATGCCCGTAGCTTATGTGCTACCTGGAAATGCGCCTGTAGCGGTGGAAATCATCAATCGCACAAATACTTCCATTACCTACGAAGCGATCGGGGAGACTCGCGATCGCACTCTGGTTGGAGGTGAGGAAGCAATGCTGATGGATCTACAAATTCCCTTAACTGTCACCTTTGAGCGACCCGATGGGGGACTGATTCAGGCCCGACCCGAAATTATAGCACCGGGAGAGATTCGGATTTATCTGGATGAAGCGAAAAGCTTAGACTCGGACATCAGCAACATGAGGATTGAGCCTAACGGAAATATGTACCTGTACTAAACTCACAAATCGCCAAGATCCGGACCAAGACAGGAGGAAAACTCTAGTCTTTATCTCCGATGAGGTTCGGACCCTTTGGCGATCGGTCTGCTTGTGCGCTCACACTTTGCCCAAAGGTATAAACACCCTACACCCGCCAGAGTGAGGCTACATGGACAAAGCACCCCTGTGCGTGCTGATTCAGAAAACCTACTTTTAACAACCGAATGGGGTAAGATACACCTAACTCGTCAAGTATATCTTACCAAGATAATAAACAATAAAGATAAACCCAAAAAGTGCGTTTATCTCACTTTTTGATTTACACTGCAAATTCAATCAATCATAACCTAACTTTATTATGTCTACCAACAACTCACAATCCCCACCCAACATTGCTATCCTCATTGAAGAAGGATTTGAAGATTCAGAATTTAAAGTTCCTTATACAGCATTCCAACAAGCCGGGGCGAACGTCTCTGTACTTGGGTCCCGGATGAATCAAACCTATCAGGGTAAACAAGGGAAAGTTTCCATCAAACCCGATGGGACCACCACCGAAGCCCGCGCTCAAGGCTTTGATGCGGTGGTCATTCCGGGGGGTGGTGCACCGGATAAAATGAGAACTAACCCCAACACGATCGCCTTTGTTCAAGAAGCGGCTGCCTTGGGCAAATTAATCGCCGCTGTCTGCCACGGACCCCAAGTCTTAATCGAAGCTGACTTACTGAGGGGACTTTGTGCTACCGGCTTTATCTCCATCCGCAAAGATATGGAAAATGCGGGTGCAACCTATATTGATGAGCCGGTAACCACCGATGGTAACCTCATTTGCTCTAGGCAACCAGGAGACTTAGCTATTTTCACCGCCGCCATTCTCTCTCGGCTGAATTTGAGCATTCCTGACCAATCCCTGCCCGATCGCAACGATAATTCAGCAGAATGGTGGCAGCTTGCCGAAGCTTGGGGGGGCTCAACTCGTCAGGAAATTATTGAAGGCTTGCTCAAGGCAATGGCGGGAGAACGCTATAGCCAAGAAGCGTTTAAACATTATGCAGAAATCACCACGGATAGCGCAACGCGATCGGTATTCTTGGAGATTTCAGAAGAAAAAGTCAGTCACCTGGAACTGTTGGAAAGCCGCCTGCGAACCCTGGGAGAACAACTCTTTTTGCCCGCTATGGCTGCGGGGGCCTTCGCTTCTTTAAGGAACATTTTACCCCCGGCAGATGAGATGACCATTTTGCGTCAAGCCTTGGGGGACATTCAAACTGGGGTGATTGACTGTTTCCAATTGCAAGTGCAGTTTACCGACCCGGTGTCCACCATGATTTTTAGTAGTATAGAACGGGACTTAGCTAAGGCAGAGCGGCGCTTGGCTCGTTTGTACCAAGAACGGATAGGCTTGAGTACACCGGAACCCGCCCAACCCACTACCTTGGTGGGAATTCTCTAAATTTTTAAGCCGAAAGAAGGTGAGTGATTCAGGCGATCGCTCACCTTCTTTCCGGTTACCCCTCTAGGACCGACTCAGTGGGTCTGATGCGGTTTTAATTTCAAGGTTCCCGAAACCGCAGGACCCGGAAGCTGTTAAGACTTTACCCCGGGGAAGATTTAGAATTGGTTCATACAATGAGGACAGGTAAAAATTAGCAACCCCTCTTCAATAAGAGTCATAAAAACCGGAGATAAAAAAATGAAAACCCAACCCAATACGCTGCAAACTGAACTCAAGGAACAAGGAGTCAAATCCAACAACTCAGCCTGTCAACACGTCGGTGCAATTGTGGGAGATGTCCAAGAAAATATTAATAAAACCGCTTTAGAAGTGAGTAAAGTGGCGGTGGATAAAGTAGCAGAAACCATCGAATTCGTAGGGGCGATCGCCCAGGGAGACACCGGGGGAGTGGCTTTTGATGTGGCTTCTTTAGGTGCAACCGCCGTAGAAGCCGCTGGACAAGCCAGCCAGTGGGCCTCGGAAGCCGGGAAATCCGTCACTCAAAATGCCGCTAAGACTGCGGAAACAGCGACCAAAGAATCGATGAAGTTGTTTGATCGCACTGCCCTGGAAACGGGAAAAGCCCTCTCCTTTATTGGCGAGAACCCGGTAGTTAAAAAATTCGCTGAAGTCTTTAAAGCCCAATGGCTGCTTAATTTAGTTGGGCAAGTGGATATCGAAAAAGCGCAATCCCAAGTTCGCAAGTTGCAGCAAGAATATCCCCATGAAAGCCCGAATGAGATTGCCCATCGCATCATGGTCGAGAAATCTCTATATGCCGGGGGGATTGGATTGGTCAGTAGTATTATCCCAGGACTGGCCCTCGCCTTATTAGGGGTGGATGTGGTAGCAACCACTGCATTACAAGCAGAAATGGTGTATCAGATTGCTGGTGCTTATGGGATGGATTTAAAAGATCCGGCGCGTCGTGGGGAAGTGTTAGCCATTTTTGGGTTGTCCCTGGGGGGTTCAGCCGCATTGAAAGGCGGATTAGGGGTGTTGCGGAACCTGCCGGTAGCGGGGATGGCGATCGGGGCGAGTTCTAATGCGGTGATGTTGTATGGACTGGGGTATGCTGCCTGTCGTTTTTATGAAGCGAAGACGAATCCGCTGACTCAGGAGGCGGCAACTCAAGCGTTAGAAGAAGAGAATCAGGAGTATTTGGAACGGGCGATCGCGCAAAAAGATGTAATGGACCGGATTTTGATTCATCAGATTTTGGCCTCCCGTCCCGATACCTCTTGGGCGGAGATTTTGCCGGAACTCAGGCAATTAAACTTTACCACCGAGTCCCTGAAAGCGATCGAGGCTGAGATTGAGCATCCGGTCCCTATGCCGGAACTGCTGAATCTGCTGGATCGCGATTTTGCCTATCCGCTGTTAGCCCAATGTTACCGAATTGCTCAAATTGATGGGGAAATCACCGAGAAAGAACAGGAGGTGATGGAGGCGATCGCGGACCATTTCCAACTTGACCTCGAAAAAGTTCAGGGGATGATTAGCTCACCGTCACCAGATTAACTGGGGGCTTTGCAGTGAACGGGACTCAACACATCAGGGCATTTTAACCGGGAATCCGACTCGGTAGGCGGGGCAGTTGATGAACTGCCCCGACTCTCTAGGGAGGGTGACCCGAATAACCGAGTGTGGGCCTCCGTGTTAAACCCGAGAACAACCAGACTGGGTATTATTGGTCCTCGTAGACCATTTGGGGTAAACCCATGCTGTAGTTTTGGACCCGGCTATTGAGGTTATAAGAGAGTTCTCCCTCTTGCAGGAGCGATCGCAAATAATACTCCAGATCCGAACCAATGCGGCGTAAATTGTACTCGGTTAAATCTTCCCCGCTGTAAGAATCAACCAATTCATCAAACTTGCGATAAACCTTCTGTAACGTCGGTTCCGACCAGTTAAACTCATTGTCCGGATCCACATCAAGGGTTAATAAGTCTGGACTTGGAGCAAATTCGTTATCTTGCACCTCTGCCGTAAAAATCCGAATGTGACGGGTCGTTGACTTGAGCATCATAGCTAGTATGCCAGGGTAGTTAAAATCAATACAACATCAATTGTAAAGGGCTGTAAAGCCCCCGTTAAATTCAGCATCACCCGGAAGGAGTCAGGTAGGCTATCCCAGGATGCTCAGGATGGATACTGGAGAATTCCAGATGGAGGGGTTGACAAAGGGGTTTTTTTATAGCCAAAGTACAACCAAAGCCAATCTGGATCAGCCTTGGACAGTCTCCTGACTCAAAGGCGAATTAGAACAGCCCTAAACGGTCACAAAAAAGCTAAAATCGGACATTGGCACTTATGTTGAGCGATCGAGCTTAAACCAGGGGTGACCTACATAGGATACAACTATCATGGATCGAGTCATCAATATAATCCCCAAATGCTGCGCCCATAGTAAGGAGATAATCTGGCCGACATTCGGCTGACTAAAAACAGCTTCCAGGCGCGAGGAATCCCCATGAACAAACCATCGGCCATAATCTACTGTCCTAACTTTACTTGTCAGTCTCCCAACCCGGAGACCCAAAAATTTTGTCAAAAATGCGGCACTCCCCTGCCGAAACGCTACTTATGGGCAGTGGGTGGAACGGATTCTCTAAGCTATCAAACCGGGGATATCTTAGCCGATCGCTATTGGGTTAAAGAGGACAAAATACTGGTCGATACCAAACCCGGGGTCTTGCCAGAGATGCCCGTGGAGATTCCCGGGGCCATCATCCCCTATCTGAAACTGTTTCCTTTGCGATTGCACGTCCCCCAGGTTTATGGTCGGTTGCCGTCGAAAGGGAACGACCCAAATCAAGATATTTGGTTACTAGAGGAAACGGCAATTTATCCCGAAGGGATCACCGTGGCGGTCCGCAAAGGTCAAGCGCCTGAGGGCGTCCATGCCCAACTCATGCCGTTACTAACGGACTGCTGGACGGATGCCTCGCCGATGCGCCAGCTCAATTGGTTGTGGCAGATCGCTCAACTCTGGTATCCCTTTAAAAAAGAAGGAGTTGCGAGGAGTCTCTTGAATCCAGAATTGCTCCGGGTGGAAGGATCCTTGCTGCGGATCCTGGAATTGCCCCGAGATCCCACAACGCCGGACTTGTCTGAACTGGGTCAGTTGTGGTGGAGTTGGTCGAAGACTGCTCATCCGGCGATCGCCCCCTATCTGGAGCAACTCAGCCAGATGCTCAGAACCCGAGAGGTACAAACCCCATCGCAACTGATTGAGTTGTTAGACCGGGGTTTAAGTCTGTGTGGGGAGCTTTACAAACGTACCTATTACATTGCCACAGGGACCGATCGCGGGCCGACTCGCCGCCGGAATGAAGATGCCTGTTATCCCCCCAGTGGGACGAGTTCTGCCACCTCAGATACCAGCGGATTAGCGATCGTCTGTGATGGCATTGGGGGACATGAAGGCGGAAATGTCGCCTCTAATCTGGCGATCGAAACCTTACAACAACACTTAGAATCCCTCGTCTACGAAAACACTCAAAGCCATCCTAACCTCATCATTGATCAGATCGAACGGGCCGTAGGGATTGCGAACGATCGCATCGCCAGTCGCAATGACGAAGAACAGCGGCAAGCTCGTCAGCGCATGGGAACCACCTTGGTGATGGCCTTGACCCATCGCCATGAAATTTATATCAATCATATTGGAGATAGTCGTGCCTATTGGATTACCGCCACCGGATGCCGACAAGTCACCCTCGATGATGATGTCGCCTCTCGGGAAGTCCGTTTAGGTTACTCCCTCTATCGGGATGCCTTACAGCAAGGAGCAGCCGGGTCTTTAATTCAGGCACTAGGAATGGGTGCATCCTCGGTCCTGCATCCCACAGTCCAACGTTTTATCCTCGATGAAGATAGCGCCTTCCTCCTCTGTTCCGATGGATTGAGTGACAATGACCGTGTGGAGCAATATTGGGAAACGGAAATCCTCCCGATTTTATCGGGGGAATTCCCCGTATTGCGATCGGTCACCAAATTAATCGATATTGGTAATTTTCATAATGGTCACGATAACGTCACCGTAGGACTGGTTTACTGCAAGGTAGAACCCATTCGGTCCGCTGCACTCGACTCCCGTCTATTGCTGGCCCAACTTCAATCCGTCCCCCCAGCAGACCCCCTAGAAGACTCTCACCCGACAGGGTTTCCCAAGAAAGATCTGGACACCCTCAAACCCGAGGATGTCCCCACGAGGTTAATCCCGCCTGAAGCTCCACGACGTTCCCGGTTGCCGATTTTACTGGGAATCCTGTTATTAGCGGGTCTTGGAGCAGGAGCGGGTGTTCTGATCACCCAGCCGGAATTACAGAATTGGATTGCCGATTTACCCGTTTCGGGACCCGACAACTCCAATCCCACAGAACCCGAGACTAGCCCCCTCCCCATTCCGGATCCCACAGAACGGGCCACCATTGAACCGGGCCAGTATCTGCAACTGAGGCGTTCTTTCACGGAGCAAGTACCCCAGGATGGAGATTTGGTCTTGTTGCGGCAACAAGGGGAGGCCATCCCTGGAAATGAACTCGGGTTGATCCCCGGTGGTAGTGTTCTGTTGGTGATGGGTAAACTACCAGGAGCAAGCGACGCCGATGCCTGGGTTCAGCTCCAAGTTTGCTCGATTCCTGAACCTGCGGAATCCCCAGGGACTACACCGGCGCCTATTTCTCCGGCTCAAGAGACTTCTACCCCGGGTGGCGAGAAGCCCCCCGCACCGGCAACTCCACCCCGTGTTAAGGTCCGACCCAGTAATATTGGCTGGATTTCCGAGAAGTTGTTACTGCCGCAGGTCCTGCCTAATTTTGTCCCTACCCCGAAGGAAGAAGGGGGATGTATCGATGAACCGAATCCTCAGTCCTTTTCGGGACCCTAACGGGATTTTTGGGCATCAACGGAAACCGGGGCGATTCCCCTTCGGGGTCTGCTCCCCGAAACCCTATTCCCGTTATATAATCTATAAAATCGCAGGCTAGGGCAGACCAGACTAACTGATTTTTCCTATGAACTCACATAAAATCTGTCGATTTAGGATGGAGACTGAGGCATCTGAACCCAGCACTCTGGTTTTTTATGCAGAGTTGGGCTAGAAATGAAGAGGTTTGATTCTGTAAAGTCGGGTTGTGCAGCCCGGTTGAGCGGGCAAGGATGGAGAAAGCGGGGGGAATAGACAAGGGAAGAACGGGCCTATTGGTTGTAAAAATTGTGGATTTGGGTCTTCGTTATAACGGTTCCGAAGGGTGGGAATTGTCTATCTAAAAGAATGTGTTACGGTATAAAGTGCCGTGAAAGGGCCTGGGTACTTGCTGAGTCAGGGAACGCTTTGGATCACCAGAAGGTAGGGGTAAGCTAGGGAGCCCGATCCGGTAACAACAACGCAGGGATTGGCACTAGGAGACAGTTAGTCACATTAGGGAAGCATCAACCTGGGCGCCAAACTGAGTCTGCGGATTGTTCTGAATGAAGGGAGTTCTACGGGGCCGATCGCCAGATTAGGGATATCGCAGTTTGCGATCGGCTCAGTTGGGAACGCTCCCCCTAAATCCCCCTTGTTAAGGGGGACTTTGACCCGATAACTGGATCTCCATTGCTTAAGAAATGCTAGATGCTCAATCTATTCCTTAACTCTCAAAGGCGATCGCATTCGGGATCGCGACTCAGGGTGTGGGGCAACCCTGACAGCACTTAGAGAAAACAAGACATTTTCAGGTGAACAAGAGGGGATGCTCATTCCCCAGTAAAACGATTCATAACGATTGATCAAATCGATGCTCTCGGGCGTCGAACATGAGACATCGATGCCAAACATCAAGAGGCAACTATGCCAACAAAGCCGAAAATCCCCTGGAGTCGCTATTTTCCTGCTGCCATCATCTTTGGGATGGGGGTTGGACTCTCTGTAATTGGATTCACTGTGGTATGGGAGTGGGAAAATCGGCGACGGGACTATGAATTAAATCGGAGCATTGACGGTCTAACGGGTCGATTGCAGCAGCAAATCGACGCCGATTTGGAAGTCATTCGCACGATTTCGGATTTCTTTCAATCCTCCTCAACGGTGAATCTGAATTCCTTTGAGGAGTTCGTAGAACGTCCTCTCTCCAACCCTTCTACTGTATCTTTCATTGCTTGGGTTGAGCGGGTGGAAGATGGCGATCGCGAGGGTTACGAGGAGCGCATGGCGATTGAAGGGGACAGAAATTTTATGATTACACAAGCGATCGCCCCCGGTCGTTTTGTCCTGCGCGATCGGGTTGCCGAATACTTTCCCATTTCCTATATTGCCCCCCTCCAGGAAAACCCGAATATCTCCGGTTTTGATCTCACCGCCAATCCGACCTACCAAGCGGCCCTGAATCGAGCAGCACAGATGGGAAATTTGATGGTCAGTGAGCGCGTGGAGTGGCAAGGGGGTGAGCGATCGCGACGGGGATTTTTAGCGATTCACCCAGTTTATGAGAAAGGTCTCTCCACTCGCTTTACTCTCGAAAATGACTCCCAGCCCAGTTCCGAAGCGGTGAAACCCTTGCTGGGCTTTGTCGTGGGGTGGGTGGAAGTAGATAATCTGTTTCAACTCGCAGGAGCTAGAGGCAACCAGTTTAACTTATATCTGTGCGATGAAACCCCAGGAACAGGGACTTCCCCAGATTCCCGCCAACCCTATCCCTTGCTCACTTTAGTTGAATCCACAGAACTGGTCACATCCAATAGTGCCACGGAACCTTTTGCCCTGGATGTGCCATCGGAATGCCCTCTCAAACCCCTGGAAAATCAGCGCAATCGCGTCCGGGCGGTGATGCTCGCCAACGGGACCGAACGTGCGATCCGGCGAGAAATTAAAGTGAATGGCCGGATTTGGGCATTCTATATCTGGCCGACGGATGAGTATCAGGCATCGCGAAGGCACTGGCGTTCTTGGGCGGTACTGATTATTGGCTTTTTGTGGACACATATTCCGGTCACTTATCTGCTGACTTCGGTTTCGCGGACGGCTGAAATTGAAGCCCTCGCCTTGGCTCGTGCGGAACAAGCGGCCCAGTTACAGCAAGCGTTTAAGCAATTGGAGGTGGAACAAGCCAAATCTGAGCGCCTGTTGCTGAACGTTTTGCCCAAGGCGATCGCAGAACGTCTCAAGGAGGATACCCAAACGATTGCGGAGAGCTTTCCGGAAGTGACGGTCTTGTTTGCCGATATTGTAGGCTTTACCAAGTTAGCGGCCCGGGTTTCTCCGACGGAATTGGTGCAATTACTCAATGAAATCTTTACGATATTTGACCGACTTGCAGAAAAACACGGCCTAGAGAAAATTAAGACAATTGGAGATGCTTATATGGTGGTGGGGGGTCTGCCAGTGCAGCGGCGCAATCATGCTGAGGCGATCGCTGAAATGGCCCTCGATATGCAAACAGAAATCCTAAATTTTAATCGCAAATGTCATGAATCTTTTGCCATGCGCATTGGCATTCATTCTGGACCGGCGATCGCTGGGGTGATTGGAACTCACAAGTTTATCTACGATCTTTGGGGGGATACGGTCAATATTGCCTCGCGCATGGAATCTCACGGGGTTTCAGGACGCATTCAGGTTTCGAGTACAACCTACGCCCTTTTACAGTCTAGTTACTGTTTTGAGTGCCGAGGCCCTATCCTCATCAAAGGAAAGGGGGAAATGCTCGTCTATCTACTCACGGGCAGAAAACAAGATGGCATCTGCACGCCCCTGTTTGATCTCCCCTTCGCGGAAGAAGGTTGACATAACTGTTCCCCTTGGATGGGGAGGATGGGGATGTTAGGGAGGACCGCCATCAGGATGGGGATGTTGGCATAGGAGAGCAACGACTTCATACGGAATTTGGTTGCTTTAGGTCTATTAAAACCCCCAGGCTGTTCTATGAGCGTTCCGTAAGGAAAGCCTGGGGCTATACTAACAAAACTAGCGGGCGCGGGCTGATACAGAAAATCGACGTTTAAGAACCGGATTTGGTATCACTCGTTACTCCGAATAAGAAGAAGCAACTTCAGTTAGGAGATTGAGCATCCTCCCCATCTCTCCCATCTCCCCCATCCTCCCCACTGAGGGTGAGGGTTTTATAAGTTTTGATAAAGGGTATAAATGGTTACGGTTTACAGTCCCTAAAAGCTGAAAAAATTGTTAAAAATTCAAAAAAATATCGGGGAAAAGAAACCTGACAAAAAATCTGGACATGAATTGAGCCTCTCGCCAAAACTGGGGGCAAAAAGTTGATGAAATTATGTAAAATAAAAACATAAGCTTGAAATTTTTTCTCCTGTGGTGCTGTTGGAGTTGAATTTAAACTATTTTCAGGTGCGCGATTGTATCCTTCAGTCTGCGTTAGAGAGGAGTTGATTGAAGTTGACCCGGAGTTGACATCCAATTGAGTCAATTTATCTGGATAAATTAATAAAACTTAAACGGGTCAGGTGCAGAAACAGACTGGAGGTGAGGCGGGAGTTCAATGAGCAGGGGAGAGAACAATCTAACGACAGCCTGGAGGGAATTTTCAATGAAAAAACTGAGGTTGTGTGAGTAAATTCAGCCCATTTTGAGTCAATGGAGCACCAGCAACAAGC
>CBFGOM010000080.1:0-27330 GCA_965650385.1 uncultured Oscillatoriaceae bacterium | reverse complement strand
CTATCAGCTAGGGTCCCATTACTCCAACAATCAAGACCCCTTTTAGCAGAAGTTTGATTTTTGCGGCATACTTAGATATTTGTTAAAGAGTCATCCCTCACCGCCGCAATTGCTGGTTTTTCCATGACGCTGACGCAAGTTTGGGGAACATTACTGATTTTCATCCTCTGTCCCATCCTAGGGGCCTTACCCTTGATTGATTGGATCACGCGCGCCCTCACCGGTCAAAATTTGCAGCAGGTGGGAACCGGCAATATCGGGGTCTCGGCGGCGTTTTATCATGGTGGACGAGTTGCCGGTATCCTGGCGGTGATATCGGAGGCGTCAAAAGGAATTTTCGCCGTATTGCTGGCAAGGCAGTTTTTTCCCCAGCATCCAGAATGGGAATTAATTGCCTTGATTGCTCTCGTCATGGGTCGGTATTGGAAAGGAAGAGGGGCCGGGACCACCAATGTGGTTTGGGGGTTTGTTGTCCATGATCCGATCGCCTCGGGGTTGATTTTTTTGATTGGGGGGATTAGTTTTACTCTGGTGCGAGAGCGTCAGCAGGGTCGAACCTTAGTGTTGGTACTCCTGCCGCTGATTACGGCTGCCTTGCACTCCCAGCAAGTCGAACGCATCGCAGCCGCGATCGCCCTGGGGGTAATACTCTACTGGATTTACCAAAAAATGCCTGACGATTTAGATTTGCCTGCCACCAACAGTCATGAACAATCTCAGAAGATGTTTCGCTTCTTCCGAGGCGATCGCGCCCTAGTTTCTTTGGACAAACCCTTAGAGGCGGCCAAAGTCGGCGCAAAAGCGGCCACCTTGGCGGCCCTCAAACAATCCGGCTATCCCGTTCCCCTGGGATGGGTCCTCCCTCCAGGAGATGACCCCGCCCCCTTAATTACGCATCTTAACCCCTCCGAAGACTCTCCCCTGATTGTCCGGTCCTCCGCCATTGGGGAAGATACGGAAACTGCCTCCGCAGCGGGTCAATATCTCTCCATTGCCAACGTCACCTCTCGACCCCAGTTGGGGGAAGCGATTACCCGTTGCTTAATCTCCTATGATCGCCCCAATGCCGCTCAATATCGTCAGGATTCCAGTCCCCGACAGCGATCGGGCAATCTTCGTCAACGGTCCCGAGACGCAATGGCGGTGTTGATTCAACCCCAAATTCCCGGCGTCTTTTCTGGTGTCGCCTTTAGTCGGGACCCCATCGCGGGACAAGGGGACTTTGTGGCGATCGAAGCCCTTCCCGGAGACTGTTCCCGAGTCGTCTCCGGACAAGTCACCCCAGAACGTTACCAAGTCTTGATCTCCGCTGCCGATGTTGATGTTACCAGTACCTGGAAACTTCCCGAGGACCAACAACTCCCCCTCGAAGGCACCGGCGATGTTCCCCGACGATTGCTGCAACAAGTCGCCTATCTCGTCCGCCATCTGGAAAACCACTACCACGGCATTCCCCAAGACATCGAATGGACTTATGATGGGGAATCACTTTGGCTATTACAGGCCCGTCCCATCACCACCCTACTCCCCTTATGGACCCGTAAAATCGCTGCCGAAGTCATCCCTGGGGCCATTCGCCCGCTCACCTGGTCCTTGAATCGTCCCCTCACCTGTGGCGTTTGGGGGAAACTGTTTAGCCTGGTTTTAGGCAAACGCGCCCGTCATCTGGACTTTCTGCAAACTGCTACCCTGCATTTTTCTCATGCCTACTTCAACGCCTCCTTACTGGGGGAAATCTTTCAGCGCATGGGGTTACCCCCAGAAAGTTTGGAATTTCTGACCCGAGGTGCGCCCTTCAGCAAACCGCCCTTGACCTCTACCCTGATTTCCCTGCCCGGATTATTGCGCTTGCTGCGGCGAGAAATCCGACTAGGATTTAATTTTGATGACTTAGAACAAGGGCGTTTAGTCCCTGCCTTAGCAGCATTTGAGGCTCAAGAGGCCCTTTCCGTTTCTGAGGATACGGGCTCGGGATCGGGTCGTTCGTCCTTAACCCCTCAATCCCTGCTGCATCGAATTGATGAGATTTTGGAGTTATTAGAGACCCTCACTTATTACAACATTTTGTCTCCTCTGAGTTTTGCCTTAAGAAAGGGAATGCTCAAAGTCGGCGATCGCGAACTGGATTATGGGAAAACTCCTGAAATTTCTGCAATCCAGGCCCTTCAAGAAATTGCTAATGCTGCCCTCTTGGTCCTGCCGGACTTAGATGAAATTAGTCTCCCGGGAGATAAAACGGGAGATTGTTCTCAACTCTTTGCCGTCCTTGCGGAAATGCCTGAAGGACAAACAATTTTTGACCAATTCGATGAATTTCTCAACCGCTACGGCTATTTGAGTGATGTTGCCACAGATATTGCCGTTCCCACTTGGAAAGAAGACCCCCGACCCGTGCGCCAACTGTTTACTCAGCAGTTATTTCAACCCGTTCCTCTGACCAACAAACCCAAATCCCAAGGTATCAAAGCGCAAATTGTGCAAAGTCGTCTTGATTTAAAGGGTCGGGTTGCGGTGAGTTATAACAAGTTATTGGCGCATTTGCGGTGGAGTTTTTTAGGCTTAGAGCAGCAGTTTATAGAAAGTGAAATTATTGCACAAAAAGGAGATATTTTCTTTTTGGAATTTGGTGAAATTCGGCAATTAATTGAGGGTTCCAATTTGGAATTAAGACATCGTATCCGTGAATTAATTGCTCAACGGCAAGAGGCTTTTGCACAGGATAAAAAACTTAAGTCTGTTCCCGCTGTAGTGTATGGAAATACACCGGCCCTGCCTTCTACAGTAACCCGCGCTGTCGTTGAGAAGACTCAAGGATTGCGGGGAATTGGTGCAAGTGCAGGGGTTGTGGAAGGGCGAGTTAAAGTGCTTCGCAATTTACAAGAAATCAGCCCAATTGATAAGGAAACGATTCTCGTTGTTTCCTACACCGATGCAGGTTGGTCCGCTGTATTAGCCCGGGCTGGGGGGTTAATTTCGGAGGTGGGAGGACAACTTTCCCACGGGGCGATCGTAGCTCGTGAGTATGGAATTCCTGCGGTTATGGATGTTACAGATGCAACCTCTCGTCTTCACGATGGTCAATGGGTTCGGATTGATGGCGCACAAGGTACAGTAATGATTATGGAGGATGGCTCAACGAGGGAATGAGAGGGTAAAGCAAAAAGAAGGATTTCATACGGAATTCGGTTGTAAAAGGTCTACAAAAACTAGCCCTGAATTGGTGTATTTTTAGGGGCGCAATGCTTGCGCCCCTAAAAGAAATAACAATTGTTCGTTATTCGCAAGTCCAAGCAAAAACAGACATTTTCCAACCGGATTGCGTATCAGTCGTTACTCGTTACTCCAAAAACACCTGAAATTTTTACCCCAACATCTCCCCCATCCTCCCAATCTCCCCCATCTCCCCTCACTCCCCTCCTTTAAACATTTTCCCCATGAAATTAACCCAGACATCCCGGGGGAAAAAGCGGGGTAAATTAACAATAATGTGAGCTTTAAAGGTTCCAGTTACGACAACCGGCTGATTTTTTTCAAGGCCATTTAGAGAGTCTTGAACGACTTGTTCGGGGGGAACAAGGGTGACGCGATTATCGGTATTTTGTAGAGGGTCAGGAAACCCAGCTTTTTGAAAAAAATTGCTGTAGGTAGGACCAGGACAAAGGGCTTGAATGCGCAGGTTAAAATCGAGATTTTCGGCCCAGAGGGATTCGCTAAAACTGAGGACAAATGCTTTAGAAGCGGCATAAATAGACATATAGGGAATGGGTTGAAATCCGGCAATAGAAGCCACATTAATGATGCTGCCCGATCGCCGCTGTTGCATTTCCGGTAAAACACAATGGGTCAATTCCACAAGGGCTGCAATATTGAGGTGAATCATCTCTAACTGACGAGAGCGCTCGCGACTGGCAAAGGGTCCGTAGTCTCCACATCCGGCATTATTAATGAGTAAATCAACCGTTAAACCTCGCTCTTTAATGATTTGATAAACCTCAGTAGCAGCCTGGGGTTGTCCCAAGTCTTGGACAATGACTTCAACCTGAATAGGATACTGGTTTCGGAGTTCCTGGGCGAGGGTATTGAGTAAATCTTGCGATCGCGCCACGAGAATCAAATGGTAATGACGACGAGCCAGTTCTCGGGCAAATGCTGCACCAATTCCAGAAGATGCACCTGTAATTAAAGCAGTTTCCATACTCCTCCCTCTGATTAACTAAACCTTGAGTCAACCGCTGAATTAAAGCCAGCAGAGCAACCGAATTATAAACCTTGATTTGTGTCTGTGCCGATCGCCTAGATTCCCCAACGACAAGCATGGCGATCGCCCAAACCCCAGGCAACCGATCCCTAACGCCCCAAATTTAAAGAGGCAACTTGCGAATTGAAAGTCACGCCACCACGAGCCAATCCTGCTACCCTTAAAGTATGCTGTTTGCAGATTCACCACGACTAAACTCCCTCACTGCTGTCCCCGGAATGCTAAAGTATCAGCCTCCTTCAAGGTAGCTGAGACCCCTACAATTGAGGATAATAGGTGGAGAAGCCGATGCCGACCTCTTGAGGGGCGATCGCATCGATTGATTGCGGACTGGCGATTTCTAATCCCAATGATTCGCCGATTCACGTTCCCTCAATTCAACGGAGAAATCATCCTTAAAATGCCACAACCGTCTGAACCCATTTCCTGCTAATTCGTTCAGTTTGGGCAAAGCAGTCTCCTGAACCTGCCTCCGCTCTCTACCCATTCAGTCTTTGAGCTACAAGACTATGACCAGGCAGAATGCCAAAGCCACCAGTACCAACATGACCTGGACACAACACCCGATTACCGTCTTGCTCATTGACGATCAACCGATCATTGGGGAGGCAGTCAGTCGGATGCTGGTAGATGAAAAAGATATTATTTTTCACTACTGCCAGGACCCTCTTGATGGCGTTCGACAAGCTACCGAAATTTCCCCTACAGTGATTTTGCAAGATTTAGTCATGCCGGATGTGGATGGACTATTATTGCTGCGGTTTTTTCGTGCCAATGCCGCTACTCGGGACATTCCCATGATTGTACTGTCGGTGAAAGAAGAAGCCAAGCTCAAAGCGGAAGCATTTGCTGCGGGTGCCAATGACTATTTAGTGAAACTGCCCGACCCCATCGAACTTCTGGCGCGAATTCGCTACCATTCTCAAGCTTATATTAGCCGTTTACAACGGGATGAAGCGTATCAGGCATTGCAGGAAAGTGAACTGCGCCTGCGGGGAGTTTTAGAAAATATGCCGGTGATGTTGACCGCCTTTAATGCTGAGGGCAATATTATCGTCTGGAACCGTGAGTGTGAAAGAGTTACCGGCTATTCAGCGGAAGAAATTATTGGGAATCCCCAGGCTAAACACCTGTTCTTAGATCAGTCTTCAGACGGAGGGAGATCGACCGCCTTGACTCTACCCTCGACCTCGCCGATGGTCGAGCTTGTGCCGTCAGTGGATACTCTGCGCGATGCCATTATTGAAGAGGTGAATAAGGCACGCAGTCATGGACGGGCCCGGGAATGGCAAATCACGTGCAAAGACGGTCTGATCAAGACAGTGGCTTGGTCTAATATCAGCTCACGCTTCCCGATCGCCAGTTGGGCTGGATGGGGAATTGGCATTGATATTACCGAGCGCAAACAAGCAGAACTCGCTCAACAAAAAGAATATCAGCAACTCCGGCAATTCATTGAAAATGCACCGATCGCAATGGCGATGTTTGATACGGAAATGCGGTTTCTTGCCTACAGTAACCAATGGCTCACGGATCATAATTTGGTCTCCCAAAGTCTTTTGGGTTGCAGTTACTATGATATCTTTCCTGATATCAAAGAGGACTGGAAAGAACTTCACCAACAGGGATTGCAAGGACAGTTTATGTCTCGCACGGAAGATAAGTGGGAGCGGGCCGATGGTTCGGTGTTATACTTCCGGTGGGCGGTTCAGCCTTGGTACGTCAATCCCCCCACTGGCACAGAAGAAGGGAAGGCGATCGGGGGGGTCATTATCGTGGCCGATCGCGTGGATGAATTGATCCAAACCCGTGAAGCTGCCCTAGAAGCCGCCCAAGCTAAATCACAATTTCTCGCCAATATGAGCCATGAAATTCGCACGCCGATGCATGGCGTCCTCGGTATGGCAGGATTGATGCTGCATACCGATCTCACTCCCAAACAACAAGAATATGCAGAAACGATTCGGATTTCTGCTAAACATTTACTCGGCATTATTAATGATATCCTAGATTTTTCCAAACTGGAAGCCGGAGAAATGCACTTAGAAACCTTAGATTTTGACTTACATGAATGCTTGCAAGAGGTGGTCAATTTATTTAAACCCCAAGCCGAAGATCAAGGTCTCCTCTTAAAATTGCATTGTGAGGAAAGCCTCCCCCGGTTCGTGCGCGGTGACCCCAGCCGGTTGAGGCAAATTTTACTCAATTTAGTCAGTAATGCGATTAAATTTACCCCCTCGGGTTTTATTTCCTTAAACGCTAAACTAGAGGGGAAAACGAACCGCAAAACGCGGGTTTATTTTCAAGTCACCGATACGGGAATCGGAATTCCCCCGGAAGCCCAAGCTAACCTGTTTCAATCCTTCTCCCAAGTCGATCCTTCCACCAGCCGTCAGTATGGCGGAACTGGCTTAGGACTGGCGATTTGTGAACAGTTAGTCTCGATTATGCAGGGGGAAATTGGGGTAATCAGTGAACTGAATCAGGGTTCAACGTTTTGGTTTAGTCTGCCGTTTCAAACAGCCCATCGTCGTCGGGAACCTGCTCAGGAATCTTTAGAAGGAATCCAGTGGAATTCCCTGGAAAAAGTCAGCGATCGCTCCCTATATAATCCTAAAAAAGACTTAAAAATTTTGGTTGTAGAAGATCACTTAATCAATCAAACTGTGATACTTTCCCAGCTAGAAACCCTCGGCTACCAGGCTGACTGTGTGGCGAATGGTCTCGAAGCACTCAAGTGTCTGGAAGCTAAAACTTACGATATTGTCTTGATGGATTGCCAAATGCCGTTGATGGATGGTTATACAGCAACCCAAGAATTACGACGCCGAGAGGGGAATCAAAGTCGCACGGTTGTTATTGCCTTAACCGCCCATGCGATGAAAGCCGATCGCGAGAAATGTTTAGCTTCCGGTATGGATGACTATTTGAGCAAACCTGTGGATGAAGAGGATTTAGCCCGAATTGTTCAGCACTGGGCACAAAAAATTCCCCTGAATCCGGTTAGTTATGGCGTTGGAACGACAGACTCACAATGGGTACAATCAGGGTCTCTCGTCCCAAGGAATCGAATCTATTCCGCTATGGAAAATGGTCATCATTCTGAATTAAACTCCCCAGATTTGAATCTCCCGATCGATCGCCAACGCCTGGAAAAAATATCCCGGGGTAAAATCGCCGTCAAACGGCAACTCTTGCAAATGTTCCTAGAAACCGCCTCCCAAGATTTACAGCCGTTAGAACGGGCGATCGCCGCCCAAGACTATTCTCAGGTGAAACATTTCGCCCACCGACTCAAAGGTTCTGCCGCCAATATGGGAGTTCCCATCCTCTCCGATCGCGCCAAGGAACTGGAAGAAATGGCCTGCCAACAAAGTCTGGACGGATCTACCGAACTCCTAGACTCGGTTCGCGAACTCCTGGATGCAGTGGATGTATTTATTGAAACGGAACTGACTTAATGATTTCCCGTTCCCCAAAAACCCCAAAAACCCCTCCGGTTTTGCATTTAAGCCGTCGCCCAATGTTGCAATGCCAGAGTTGGGGAGTCTCGGTTCTCCCGTTGCAAAGAAATCGTCGCAGACTCTGATTCCCCTTTTTCCTGCTCTTTCCCGTCGGCCATCTCATCTTGACACAAGGGGAGAATAATTTTAAACTCGGTGCCCTTCCCTAAAATTGAACTACAGGTAAACAGTCCTTTATGCTTCTCGACAATAATTTGATAGCTAATAGATAATCCGAGTCCCGTCCCTTTCCCCGCTGGTTTGGTGGTGAAAAAGGGTTCAAAGAGTCGGTCCTGGATCTCTGTGGGAATCCCTTGACCATTATCGGTGATCTGAATGACCAGACAATTATTCTGGACCTCAGTGTGAATACAAATTGTGGGTACACGCGGGGCTAGAGTCCCCTCTAGCGATCGCCCAAAGGGCTCGGGGTTTTCTGATGCAGCGCAATTCACCACTTCTAAGGCATCGATCGCATTCCCCAGAAGATTAATAAAGACTTGATTCAGTTGTCCAATACAGCATTCTATTTCTGGGACATTCCCATAATCCTTAATGACCTTAATATTATTCGCTTTTATTCGATGATGTAAAATCACTAAGCTACTATCAATTCCTTTATGAATATCCACTTGGATTCTTTTCCCCTGGTCCATCCGAGAGAAGTTCCTCATATCATTAGAAATTTCTTGGATGCGATCGACCCCCACTTGAAGGGATGACATCAAATTGGGTAAATCCTCACAAATAAATTCCCAATCTATTTCCTGACTAAAGGCTTTAACCTCTGGACTGGGGTCCGGGGTTGACCCTTCGTAGAGTTTGACGAGGGTTAATAAATCTTGGGTATATTGGCTCGCATGAGTAATATTACCGGCAATAAATTGGAGGGGATTATTGATTTCATGGGCAATTCCAGCTACCAATTGACCCAGGGCCGACATTTTTTCCGCATGAATCAGTTGAGCTTGAGTATTTTGGAGGTTTTCTACCGTTTCCCGGAGTTCTTTCGTGCGTTCCTCAACTCGCTGTTCTAAGCTTTCATGCATCAATTGTAGCTCCCGATAGGCTTCTTGCTGCTTTAAAAAATTAATATAAGCCTTAGAGTGATACCGAATCCGCGCAATCAACTCGATGGGGTCTGGAAATTTAATTAAGTAGTCACTGGCACCGGCTGCAAATGCTTCTGCCTTGAGGCTGACTTGTTCTTCCGTAGAGAGCACTAAAACAGGAAGTTCACGCGTTTTAGGATTAGCCCGCAAAAAACGGAGTAGCATTAATCCATCAATCTCGGGCATGACTAAATCCAGTAAAATTACGGTAGGCGAACATTCCAGGGCCATTGGAATCGCCTGGACAGGATTGCTACAGTAAAACAACTCAAAGTCTTTCTCAGACCCAATTTTTCGTTTTAAAACCTCCCCAACCAAGGGGCGATCGTCGATCAGTAAAATTGTAATGGAGTATTTTTTTTGAGAAAAACATGGGTTAATTTCTTGTGAATCCAAAGGGTTGCCTAGTGGTTCTTTCATTGTTGTCGTCCCGGATTTTATTATGCAAATAAGTGATTCCCCTATTTTTTAAGAATCACCCGAATTTCATCTAATCCCTGAATTTACTCCCGCCCTATCTCGGATTAAGTTTTACGGAGTATTTCTCCAACCGATTAAAAATCCTAGAGTCAGTTTCAATGAATGAGAGAATAGCTTCACCCCTAAGACCTTCATCTGTGCAAGCATCTTGCTTGCATTTCCTGTGACAAACTGCTGTAAAACCCCCTAGAGTTAGGTTAAGTGGCCTCTCTAGGTTGACAAAAGATGGTTTTAAACCCCGTGTTTCTCAAATATATCAAAAAAAATCACAGGGATCTATAAATTTGTTGGGTTGCCTGATGCGCGGGTATGAAAATTAGACAAACTTGAGACGGTCCGATCAGAATTGATTTCTTTTTTTCTATACCACAAAAAAAAATTCTTGTCAAGCCTTGGAGCTAACTAACCGAGTCGAGTTTTTAAGGCGGGTATATTGATTTTGCGGGAAACCTCAACCGCCTATTTTATATGAAATCCGGTTGTGATACCCAATCCGGAGGGTAGGATAGGGCGCAAGCATTGCGCCCAAATACACAAATTCAGTCTATAAAACCCCGCAGGCTGTTCTATGAGCGTTCTGGACGGAAAGCCTGGGGCTAGAGGGACGAAGCCCGTGGGCGCGGCGTCAGAGAGAAAACCGACTTTGAACAATCGGATTTGATATGACTCATGAACGGAGTCATTTTTAGGAGTCATCTTTAAAGAAACTCCTAAAGGGATGACGTTGAACGTTTTGGGGGTTTTATTTTTTGGAGTTCCCTTATAAGGAAGTACCACATTCACTACAGCACTTGTGGCTGAGGGGGTTAAGATGACCACAGCCGGAACAAGTCAGTCCATTTTCTGGGGCAGACTCATGTAAATGAGGGTGCAACCCCAGCATCCGATGGTTGCCGGTACCGGGTACGACCATTGGATAGCAGTCTTCGTTACGGGTGACCCGGATATTGAGAAGCATGGCCCCATCATGGGCAAGGAGTTGCGCGATCGCCCCAGGGAGTTCTTCGCGCGATCGCACGGATAAACTCTTGATGCCATAGATTTCGGCTAATTTGGCAAAATCCGGCGTTCCTTTCTCCAAATTCGTCGCTTCATAGCGATCGCCATAGAACAAATGTTGCCACTGACGGACCATGCCTAACCAGCCATTATTCAGAATGGCAATTTTCACCTTGATGCCATACTGGGCGATCGTGCCGAGTTCCTGCATATTCATCTGGAAACTGCCATCGCCACTAATACAAATCACCTCTTCATCCGGTAAGGCTTTTTTAACCCCCACCGCTGCGGGTAATCCATATCCCATTGTGCCTAAACCGCCACTGGAGATCCACCGACGTGGCCCATTTTTCAAAAATTGCGCCGACCACATTTGATGCTGTCCCACATCAGTCGTATAATAGGCCGTCGGTGCATGACGTCCAATTTCAGCAATCACTTCTTGGGGAGATAAACCCTCGGTGGGACGCGGAATTTCTAAGGGATATTCGTGACGCCACTGTTCCAGGCGATCGCGCCAAGGTTTCGTTTGTTTTTCCTCAACCCCATTGCCTAATTCTCGATTTCGGTGCAATAAATCAATCAGCACCTGTCGCACATCCCCGACAATAGGCACATCGGGTTTGCGGTTTTTGCCAACCTCTGCGGGATCGATATCAATGTGAATCACCTTTGCATCCCGGGCAAAATCCTCCAATTTCCCCGTTACGCGATCGTCAAACCGGGCCCCGACAGCAATCAATAAATCACAATTGCTCACGGCAAAGTTCGCATAAGCGGTGCCATGCATCCCTAACATTCCGAGAGACAGGGGATGATGCTCATCAAATGACCCTTTCCCCATCAACGTGGTACTTACAGGCAGATGGAAATGTTCGGCGAGTTCCACGATTTCCCCATGAGCACCAGAGGCGATCGCCCCGCCGCCGACATAGAGTAAAGGACGTTCTGCCTCCCGAATCAAACTTAAGGCGCGATCGATTTGTCGGTTATTGCCTTTCACCGTCGGACGGTACCCGGGCAAACTGACATTCCCCGGTTGGACTGGAGTATAGTCAAACTCCTGAGAACCCACATCTTTCGGAACATCAATCAAAACTGGGCCGGGTCTTCCCGTACTCGCCAGATAAAACGCCTCAGCAATAATTTGTGCCATATCTTTGGGATCGCGCACCACATAAGAGTGTTTAACAATCGGTAAAGCGATCCCGAAAATATCAATCTCTTGAAATGCATCGCTGCCGATCGCCGCCCGAGGCACTTGCCCCGTAATTGCCACCATTGGCACCGAATCTAAATACGCGGTTGCGATCCCCGTCACGAGATTCGTTGCACCCGGTCCAGAGGTCGCTAAACAGACCCCCACCTTACCCGTAGCCCGGGCATACCCATCCGCCGCATGAGCAGCACCTTGTTCATGTCGGACCAAAATATGCTGTATTTCTCCAGCCGCTTCCGCCTTATACAGTTCATCGTAAATCGGCAGGTTCGCGCCACCTGGATATCCAAAAATATGCTTGACACCGTGACGTTTCAAACTATCAATTAGGGCAAAAGCGCCAGATACGCGCTTGACTTCTACACTGGTTACTTGCACGGGATACCTCTGCTGTCTTTTGCTACTTCGGGATTGTTTTTCTCGGATTTTTTGTGCTAAATCCTACCTTTTTACTCCACGAATCCCGGTTTTTTTTTGCTTTGGAAAAACGATAAACGCTCTCAAGCGTGCAGTTCTGTTCACTACGACACGCTTCGCACCTGACCTGGGCGATCGCAGTTTATTTCTCCTGCCTACCCACAACTCAGGTAACCTTTATTCCTCAATTACAATAATGCCCTAACTTTTAGAAGACGGGGTTAATCTTGATATTTATTTAACAACTGGAGGGGAGATGGCGAAAAATTTTCAATGTAGTTTTCGTGACAAAGCGCCTTTAATCCGTCCCCGAGGGAATTCCCGTCCCCTCTTCCCAGACTTCAACCCCAATTGCGGGGTACAGCCTAGAGAACATAACCGGGTTTCTTACGGATCTTGTTGTTTGAATCAACCCTTTGATCCGAAATCCAGTTGTTCAAAGTCTGGTTTCGCTTTGACTTGCGAATTGCGAATGACGAACAATCGTTATTTCTTGTAGGGGGGCAATGCGCAGGCCCCTACAAATACACCAATTCAGGGCTAGTTTTTATAGCCCTGTCACAACCGAATTCCGTATGAGAGCAAAAACCCGGTTTCTAACCTGTTGCCAGGGTTAGAAACCGGGGTTTTTGCGGATCATGTTACTTCGAGCAACACCTTGAGGAGAGAAAACCAGTTTTTGCTACTTAATCTAACATTGTAAGAGCGACAATAAGAACAGAGTGAGGTAATAACCTTCTCGGGAAAAATCCAGAGGAGTACGGCTACTTATCTATAGGAGCGACAAATAACTGACAACTTCTTTCCGTGGGCTTATTGACCTCACTTAACCGAGAGGTAACAAAGCGATCAAGCCAATTTTCGAGATAAGCGCGGTTTGCTTGCTGTTGTTCCGGTTCTTTTGTATCTAAGGGATGAGGTGCTAGACCCTTAATCGCTGCGGTGGTGACGCAAAACATGGATTTTTGGAAACTTTGACAAATTTGTACCCGCAAATCATCTTCTCCCCGGCAACTATTGCGATATACTTCATGTAAGTAGTCCGGTAGATAGTGCCTCATATCTTGCATCAACAAGGTGGGAGGAATTCCCGCTGCACCTGTGGGTAAGGGGTCAGCATAAAGCGCCCCGTAGCTAAACTGTTGTTGAAACTCCGGAATTTGATGCGCTTGAGCATTATAAGAAATAGTACCCGGAAACGGAGTGCCTCGGAAAAAGACCGCCTCGACATAAGGAACGGCTGTATCAGCCAGAAAAGTGAGGCCCGCTTCTTTCGGGAGAATATCGTACACCTTATCCCCTATTTTTACAGAATAAGTAATGGGGGTTGTGGCATCGGCGACTAAACCATTGAGGATATGATTGACCACTTGAGAAATTGAAGTGATTTCTCCGGCATCATAGCGATCGCTTAGGGAGATGAACATATCGCTCATGATCCGCCAAAACTGTCCCAAGGCACTGTAATAAGCAAGCTGACGGACTTGTTCCAGCAGAAAATCTGGAAACAGTTGGTTTAAGCCCATGATCAGCGGATTAAACTTAAACTTAGCCTGAGTTGCTGCTTCAGTCAGTTTCTGGAATTCCCGACTATCCACATACTGATCTAACCCACCGCCGCCATGCCAAAACATGGCCTTCATGCAATATTCAGCATATTCAAAGTTGATTCTGTCATGAAACCAATGTTTCCATAATTTAGCAAAGGAAAATTCTCCATTAAAGTATTTAAAAAAGGGAAACAAGACGAGAAATTGATGGTCAGCAATATAAATTAAATTTCGCGAATAGGCATCTAAAACGACGCCGTAGCTTTTGAGAATACCCACCACTTCTATCAAATTTTCGGGGGAATCCGGGAGCAAATCTCCCCCGGATTCTAGGCGTTCGATATATTCAATTAAAGGATGGGTAGAAGCTTTTATTTTTGATAAAGTCATTTTCTGGAATCTCCTGAATCAATAGCAAAAGGAAATTATTTAATAGGGCAGAATTTTAATGGGGGCGTTTCTCCATCATGGCACACCCACTGGGGGAAAACCGTAGGGGGAGGTGAATTTAAAACCGACGGCAGGGGTTTCAACCCTAAGCCGTCGGTTTAAAGTTCAGGGATTGACGGAGAAGAGGGTAGGAATATCGGATTCATCGGAAACCGCGATCGCCTCCTGATGAAGGGCTGTACTCAGTGCAGGTCGTCCCAGACTCAAGGCTGTGGCTGCGGTTTCACTATAAGCAACCAAGCCACTGGGAAGCAAGCCTAAAATCACAACAAACACCGCTAAGACGATCGCCGGAATGCGATCGGACCACTGCACCGGAGGTAAATTCACCACCTGTTCCGACAACCGCCCAAAAAAGGCCCGGTTAATCAGCAACAAGAAATAAACCGCCGTTAAACCCGTCCCAATCATACTCAGCAGAGTTTGCACCGGAAACACGGGTAAACTGCCGCGAAAGATAATAAACTCCGCAATAAATCCCGCCATGCCGGGAATCCCCGCACTCGCCATCACCGCTAACACCATCAAAGAACCAATCATCGGTAACCCGCGTTCTGGATTCAACAACCCATGCAACACCCGCAAGTCCCGAGTCCCCGCTTTCTTATAAACCACCCCAACCAACAGAAACAGTAACGCCGAAATCAATCCGTGACTGACCATTTGGAACACCGCACCCACGAGGCTCACCGGAGTATTAGCCGCACAAGCGAGCAGAATATATCCCATGTGGGCCACGGAACTAAAGGCTACCATTTTTTTCATGTCAGTTTGGGAAATGGCGCTAAACGCTCCATACAGAACGCTCACCACCGCCACCGTGGCTAACCAAGGGGCCCAATAAGCCCAAGCATCGGGAAATAAGCCGACCCCAAACCGCAATAACCCGTAGGTTCCTAACTTCAACAACACCCCGGCTAACATCACCGAAATCGGCGTCGAGGCTTCCACGTGAGCATCGGGTAACCAGGTATGGAAGGGGACAATCGGAGTTTTGATGGCAAATCCGATTAATAAAGGAGCTAATAGGAGCAGTTGGGATTTTAACGGCAGTGACGCACCGGCAAAGGCTTGATAGGCAAAGCTATCCGCATGGGTGAGCCAAACTAAGCCTAAAAATGAGGCCAGGATTAAGATCCCAGAAATGGCGGTATAGAGTAAAAACTTGGTAGCTGCATAACCCCGCCTTGCTCCCCCCCAAATCGCAATTAATAGATAAAGGGGAATGAGTTCAACTTCATAGAACAGGAAAAACAGCAGTAAGTCTTGGGCGAGGAACGCACCGGCCACACCGCCATTCAGCAGCAAGATTAACGCGTAGTAAAATCGCGGACGGCTAATTGCCTCGCTGGTACTGTAGAGGGCAATGAGGGTCAGCAATCCATTTAAGAGGATTAAGGGTAAAGACAACCCATCTAATCCGAGTCGGTAGCTCAACCCAAGATATTCGAGCCAAGGCAGATTTTCTTCAAACTGTAACCCACCTGCGTTAGGGTCAAATTGACTCACGAGAATCAGAGACCAGATGAATGCGGCAGCAGTGATCGCCAAGGCAATCTGACGCGATCGCTTTCCGTTCATCTGGTTAGGGAAAAATCCAATAAGAGCGGCACCGATCGTCGGCACCCAGATTAAAGCACTCAGCATCACTCACTTCTATAGGGTCTTTTTAACTGAAATTAAGTCTGTAAAAACCCCCACCTTTGAGGGTGCGGGTCTTTATAGCCAGGTTACAACCGGATTGCGGATGATTCATCCCCAAGTCAAGGTAATTCCTGTACTCCCTCGCCTTGCGATCGCGGGGGTTTCATCCCCCAAAAATTGGGTCAGTCGTACAGAGTATCCCCCCAGGTTTATAACAATGAACTCATCAACAGACCCAACAGCGCAACACCAATGAGAATGGTCAAAACATAGAGTTGAGACCTCCCAGGAACGGTATATTTTAAGCCTTGACCACTGAATACCGTTGCTAAACCCACCAAATTGACAAATCCATCAACAAAGTAGCGATCGATCCAAGCCGTGAATCTGGAAAACTGTTGCACGGCTAATACCACAGTGACTCGGTACAGCTTATCGATGTAAAAGTCATAGGCAAATAGGTCTTGTAACGGTTTCCAAGGGAGTTGAACCGGTTCGGTGCGGTTGGGGTTGAGATAAAGCACTCCCCCGACAATACAGCCGACAATACCCGAGATGACCACTAAGGGCAAGTCGAAGACGGCTGGATCGGGACCGTTTCTGGCCCAAGGTCCGGCCCAACTGAGCAAGAGTTGCCAATGTTGGAGCATCAGGGGTGTGAGTAGGGTAACGATGGTTAAGCTGACCATCGGGACCGCCATCGGCCAAGGGACTTCCGGTGCACGACGGGTTTTGGGTTGGGGTGCACCGAGGAAGACGAGACAGAAGACGCGGGTTAAGTTGAGGGCGGTTAAGCCATTGAAGACGATTAAGAGGAGCAACAACCACCAGGGAACGCTCCAAAATCCATTGACCCAGCGTTCCATTGCCCAAAAGTTCCCCAGGGGGATGAGGGCGATCGTCCCGGCGCTACCGACGACAAAGGCGAGGGTAGTTGCGGGCATTTTGGACCACAATCCACCCATTTCGGTGATGTTTTGGTTGCTGGTGGTAAGGATAATGGAACCAATGCTGATAAAGAGTAGGGCCTTGGCGATCGCATGGGTGAGGAGCAGTAACAGGGCCACATCAACGTGCTGCATCCCGACGGCGATAAAGACTAATCCTAAGACAGCGCTGGTGGAGTGGGAGAGGGTGCGTTTAATATCAATTTGGGCGATCGCCACTAAAGAGGCTCCGATCGCTGTCATCGTCCCCACCACAATTAAGGTCGTTTCCGCCAGGGGGGAGAGGGACACCACCGGTGAGAGTCGAATCAGCACATAAGCGCCACAACTCACGACCAGAGAATTCCGCAGTAAAGAGGCTGGATTCGGACCTTCCATCGCCTCATCCAACCACAAGTGCAAAGGAAATTGTGCACATTTGCCAATGGGACCCGCGATTAAAGTCAATCCCAGGAAGTTCGCCACCATGGGGGAAAGTTCAGCCCTTTCAGCCCACACTTCGATATCGGCAAAGTCGAAACTACCCGCTAAGGTGCCGACACTGACCACTCCCATGAGTAACAAAATATCCCCAACCCGTTTAGTTAAGAAAGCATCTCGTGCAGCGGTGACGACTAAAGGTTGGGCGTACCAGAAGCCGACAATCAGGTAGGTAGAAAGGGTCAGCATTTCTAGTAAGGCGTAACTCAAAAATAAGGAGTTACTAATCACTAGACCACTCATGGCTGCTTCAAAAAACCCCATCAGGCCAAAAAACCGGGCTAAAGACCAGTCTTTTTCCATGTAGCCTAGGGCATAGACTTGGGCAAGCAGACTCAATCCCGTGACGGCTTCCATTGCGCCGGTACTCATTTGGGAGATTTCTAGGACAAAAGAGAGATCTAAATCTCCGGTACTGAGCCAATTAATGACGATGAATTCCGGGCTATAACCCCAGGTAGTTCTAAATAAGAATCCCCCATGAATAAATGCCGCAATGGTTGCGATTAAGTTGATGTAAGCACCGGGTCTCGGTCCCGTACGTCGGACGATTCCCGAGGACCAGGGTAGGGTTAGAATTGCACCGAGTAAGCTATATAAAGGAACCCACCAACTCGTTTGGACGAGCAACTGATTCATGACATATTCCTTGATATCAAGCGATTAAATTAATGAGCAACTGTCTTTTTTTCGCAGGTTTGTTCATCAGAAAAAGGGGTTGTTAAGGCAGATCTATAAGGGGTGGATCGGTAAGGTTTTCGAGGTAGGTTGACCGGTTCCCTGTCGGCCTCAACCGGCAGACGAGATAGCAGGAGTGGGCTGTTGACCATCGTAAAATTTACCGCCTGCTCGCCGCTCAAGGGGGTTCAAGGGGCGATCGCACCGTTGCGTTGCCACGGTTCCCCCGGCTCATCTTGGAAGATTTGGGGACAATTCCTGCGGAACTCTGGGCGATCGACCGTGAAGGCAAGTCGAGGGTGCTTTTGATCGCAACGGAGCCATTTTGACCGGCGTGAGGGCCATGACAACCGGGCTGGGATCGGCCCTGGTCAATCCGTTGATTCGATTCAGTGCCGGGATCGCAGTCGGCGGTTTGACCCCACAAGTGGGACTGATCCCTGATGCGATCGCACCCACTTCAGCACTTATGGCCCCAGTTGCTCGAACTCCTTTTCCATTTGAGCATTAATTTTATTAATAAAATATTAATTTTCTTTGCAAGATTAGTTTTTCTAATTACTTTTATTTATGAATATGATTATTATTTATATTGTCAAGGGATACAAGATTCACCTATTCTTGATAAAGGGAGAGCATAGCTTTACGATAACTGAAAACGTTCGGGAATACCGATCGCTTAACGATCGCAGCTTAGATTGAATTAAACCGACTCATCCATTCAGGAGACAGAAGAAATGCCTATAGCAGTGGGAATGATTGAAACCCGGGGCTTCCCAGCCGTGGTAGAAGCGGCTGATGCAATGGTAAAAGCCGCCCGCGTCACCCTTGTTGGGTATGAAAAAATCGGGAGCGCTCGCGTGACCGTGATCGTGCGCGGAGACGTATCGGAAGTGCAAGCCTCCGTCTCAGCCGGGGTCGAATCGGTCAAGCGTGTTAATGGCGGAGAAGTCGTCTCCACCCACATTATTGCCCGTCCCCATGAGAACCTAGAATACGTGCTGCCGATCCGGTACACCGAAGCCGTTGAGCAGTTCCGAACCTATTAACACCCTTCAGGACCGTTCTGACTGGGTAACGAAACACAGCGTCATTGACGCCACAAGCAAACATCAACATTGAAGGTAGGGAGTAAAATTCATGTCAATTGCAGTTGGAATGGTAGAAACCCTGGGGTTTCCCGCAGTCGTAGAAGCAGCAGACGCAATGGTCAAAGCGGCACGGGTCACCTTGGTCGGATATGAGAAAATTGGTAGCGGTCGCGTCACCGTCATCGTGCGCGGAGATGTTTCGGAAGTACAAGCCTCCGTCGGTGCAGCCGTGGAAAATGTCAGACGAGTGAACGGGGGACAAGTTTTGTCTACCCACATCATTGCCCGTCCTCATGAAAACCTAGAGTATGTCCTACCGATTCGCTACACCGAAGCCGTGGAGCAATTCCGGGAAAGCACCACAGGCATTCGTTTAAGCCGATAAATTGAGTGTAAATCATGCAACTTGCCCAAGTTCGCGGGACCGTCGTCAGCACACAAAAGGATCCGAATCTGCAAGGGGTTAAATTACTCCTGTTGCAATTGATAGATGAGGAAGGACAACTCATCCCTAAATACGAAGTCGCTGCGGATAGTGTAGGGGCTGGAGTAGGGGAATGGGTACTTGTCACCCTCGGGAGCGCAGCGCGGCAGGTGATCCGTCATGACGAGCGACCCGTGGATGCAGCAGTGATCGCGATCGTAGACACAGTGAGTGTTGAAAATCGCATTCTTTACAGCAAGAAAGAAACCGATCGCTTTCGTTAGTCAGTTTTGTTAGTCAGACTAGACAAAACCAGCCAACGCCAGCGATCGCATTCGGTATGGAGTCAGGCGTCAGAAGTCAGAATTGTTCAGAGGATTCACTAAACTTGTGCGATCGCACAGCGGACAAGGGCATAGACGTAACCGTAAGCCTCTGCACCCGACGTCCCCTGAACTCTGAAATTCTGAATGTCTGACGCCGATTCTAGTCGCATTCTTTGAAGGAGTAATTCAGTTATGGTAGTCCGCAGTAAGGCGGCTCCGCCGACGCCTTGGTCAAGAAATATGGCCGAGCCGCAGATCCACAAAACCGCTTACGTTCATTCCTTCTCGAATATGATTGGGGATGTCCGGATCGGTGCTCATGTTCTGGTTGCACCAGGAACATCAATCCGGGCCGATGAAGGTACCCCCTTTTCCATCGGTGAAAGCAGCAACATCCAAGATGGCGTCGTCATTCATGGACTCGATGAGGGACGTGTGGTCGGAGATGACAACAATCCCTATTCCGTATGGATCGGCAAAAATTGTTCGATCGCCCACATGGCCTTAATTCACGGTCCCGCTTATGTCGGGGATGGCTGTTTTATCGGCTTTCGTTCCACCGTCTTTAATGCCCGAGTTGGCAAAGGCTGTATCGTGATGATGCACGCCCTCATCCAAGATGTAGAAATTCCCCCAGGCAAATACATTCCGTCTGGAGCGATCATTACCAACCAGCAACAGGCCGATCGCTTGCCGAATGTGACAGAGACGGATACCAAATTCGCCACCCATGTCCTCGGCATCAATGAAGCCTTACGCAGTGGGTATCAGTGTGTGGAAGACAAATCCTGCGTTCTCCAGATCCGCAATGAAACCCCGGGTGCTGTAAGTTCTAATAGCAACGCTACTAAACAAGAGACTATGACAATCACTCAAGAAGCAATCTCCCAAGTCCGAGATCTCCTAGCCGGTGGATATCGGATCGGCACCGAACACGTGGATGAGCGACGCTTCCGCACCGGATCCTGGCAAAGTTGCGCTCCCATTGAAAGCAAAAACCTCTCAGAAGTTATCTCCTCCCTAGAACAATGTTTAGCGGAACATCGGGGTGAATACGTCCGCTTAATTGGCATCGACGCCAAAGCCAAACGCCGGGTCCTGGAAACCATCGTCCAACGCCCAAACGGTCAAGTCTCCACCAGCAATGGTAATAGTTCCTATCGCCCCAGTAACAGTCCCAGCAGCTACAGCAGTTCCAGTGGGAACGGTGGTGGATTGCCCTCGGAATTGGCCGATCAAGTCAATCACATCCTGACTCAAGGATTGCGTCTGGGCACAGAACACGTCGATGAGCGACGCTTCCGCACCGGATCTTGGAAAAGCTGCGCTCCCATTGAAAGCAAGAATGTCTCTCAAGTGCTGGCAGAATTAGCCAACTGTTTGGCTGAACATCAGGGAGAATATGTGCGCTTGATCGGAATTGACCCCAAAGCTAAACGCCGAGTGGTGGAAACCATCATCCAACGCCCTAACGAACCCCTCGCCACCAATGGCAATGGTAAGGCATCCTCTGCCGCGAAAAACTACAGCACTAGCTATAATAGCGCCCCCTCTGGTGGCTCGGGTAACCTCGATCAGGGTGTCGCGGATATGGTGCGTCAAATCCTCAACCAAGGATTACGCCTCGGTGCGGAACACGTGAATAAACGTCGTTTTAACAACGGGTCCTGGGAAAGCTGTGGTGCCATTGAGACCCAAAATCCCTCCCAAGCCCTCGCGACGGTGGAAGGGTTTATACGTCAATATGCCGGTGAATATGTCCGTATCATTGGCGTTGACCCGAAAGCTAAACGGCGCGTGGTGGAAACGATCGTTCAACGACCCTAGTTTACAGGGAAGCGTCAGGAGGTGGTCCAAAAGCCCAGCGGGTTAAGTGGATGCGAATACGCAATTCGGTTGTCAACAGCAAAACCCCTACCATTCAGGATGGAGTGTTTGCGCAATTAGCCAGCCTGCACAGGCTAAAACAGAAACCCGACTTTTACCAACTAGATTGGGTATAAAGTCGTGGCTGGCTGTAGCAATCTGCCTTCCGAGTCCAGGAGAGAGGCGATCGCATCGCGTTTTGACTCCCCCTCACCTTGGGCTGTCCACCTCTTGTTTCCCAATCTTTCCCCAAACCGGAGATAACCGGCGGGAAAAATCGAGATCGTCCGATCCTTAAAGGTTCCATTTCCCATGTATTTGCCGCCACTGCAACCCAATCGGAATCCCAATATTTATATGAGTGGCGATGTCACCATTGATGAAGGTGCTGCGATCGCCTCGGGAGTGATCCTCCAGGCATCTCCTGGTACTCGCATCGAGATCGCCGCTGGTGTCTGCATTGGCAGGGGTTCCATTCTGCAAGCTTGTCAAGGTAATCTGATCATTGAAGAAGGGGCGACCCTCGGGGCCGGAGTCTTGGCGATCGGGACCGGCAAAATTGGTACCCATGCTTGCATCGGTAGCTCTACAACCTTACTGCATCCCACCATTGCATCCCATGAAGTGATTCCCCCCGGTTCCTTACTCGGGGATGAAAGTCGTCAATGGAGCGAAGCGCAAAGCCCTCCTCCTGCCCCGGATCCCGGTCCCGCCTCCCCGGCGAGTCCTAACCCAGTCGCCCCAGATCCGGTCCCACCGGCTCCACCCCAACCGCCTGAACCGGCCCCTGCATCTGAGCCAGAACCTCCGATTCCGGAGCCGTCCCAACCCACGAGCAGTGATGGCAATGGCACCGAACCCGCAGCACCCCCCGATCAGCCTGCGGTCCCTGCCTCGCCTGCTTATGTCTATGGACAAGCGCACCTCAATCGCTTGATGCAAACTTTGTTTCCCCATAAACAGAACCCCATCCAACCTATCCCAGAGGATTAGATTTAGTCCCTATTCCATTTGAAATGTTACGTTTGAGATCAGGTGAAAAATTTAAGAACCGACACTCTCAGCTAATGTGGGACCTCGGTCATGTTTGAGGGAGAGGCTAGATGGAAAGACGCGATGTAGGACTGGTAAAGCGCGAGCAAAAAATGCGCAGTCACGACCTTGGGGATTTAGCTTTGGGTTTAGTATCGACTCAAAGTTTCCCGGCGATCGTCGGCTGTGCGGATATGATGCTCAAATCTGCGGGAGTCATTTTAGTCGGATTTGAAAAAATAGGGGGCGGTCACTGCACCGCAGTGGTCCGGGGCAAAACAGCAGATGTCCGCTTGGCTGTGGAAGCGGGTGCGGAAACTGCCGAAAAGTTTGGTCAAGTGGTTTCTAAGCTGGTTATCCCGCGTCCCTTGCCAAATTTGGAAGCCATCCTCCCCATCGGGGCGCGGTTGATGGATTTAGCCCAAGGGAATCAAGGGCGTCCGAGCAATCAGGCGATCGGGCTGGTAGAAACCCGTGGATTTCCTGCGTTGGTGGGTGCGGCAGATGCGATGCTTAAATCGGCTGATGTGGATTTAACCGCCTATGAAAAGATTGGGGACGGGTTATGCACGGTGATTATCCGAGGGACGGTGGCGAATGTAGTGGTGGCTGTGGAAGCGGGGATGTTTGAAGCGGAACGGATTGGAGAGTTGACCTCGGTGATGGTGATTCCCAGACCCCTGGATGATTTAGAGCGGGCTCTACCCCTGGCGAGTTGTTTTATTGAGACGGCCCAACCTCTACAAATGCCGGTTGTCATTGAGGAGAAACAGCCTGAACTCTTAGCTTTGCCGGAGTTGGAGAAACTGGGTAAACCCGAAGAAGTTGAGGTGCAACCCTTGGAACTCGTGGAGTTACAGGAATTACAGGAGTTACAGGAATTACCCAAACTGGAACTGGAGAATCCGGAGTCAGAATAAGTTGAGGGCTGGCCCTTGGGGATTTGGGTTTCGAGGCGATCGCCTAGGGTTTCGGTTCAGCCGGATTCCCGATGATTTTGGCAAGCTAAGATTCAGGAATCTCAGAGGAAGACTGGCGATCGAGAATCGCTTCAGCAATCCAGCGGGCGAAGGCTTCATCCCCCATCCGAGATAATGCCTCTAGTAGGATATCTTGCGATTCTTCCGGCGCGTCCCGAGTTAACTCCACAGGGAGGGCTAACAAGGGCATATTCTGGATGAGTTCCAAGAGGTCCTCGCGGATGCGTTTGCGCTTGGTTTCCAGGACCATCACGGTTCGACGAATCGATCGCTCACGCGTGACTTCGAGTAATAAAACATCCTGTTCATAAAAGTTATTCATTAAAAAAACTCCTTTGTGGATACCCCTTGCCCGAATCGGGTTGCACTTGCGGACTAAACACCAGGGCGATCGCCTGTTGTGAGCCATCTTAAACGAATTTCCCTTCCGTAACTACAGTCCCTGGATAGGGGTTAAGGCATAACTGGGGTTGTGGTATTTTCCCATCTTTGGAGAGTTCGTTCTCATCCGCACAAGAGAACCCAGTTAGACCCCCCTGGTTTTTCCACGGGGAGTCCACCCCGTTGATACGGGATCCGGTTTTTAAAGGGCTATAACAGCCTATACCCTCAAGGGAGGGGCGTTTGCGGACGAAGCCAGGGGGCGCAGGCTGAAAGAAACAATCGACTTTTAATAACTGGATTGGGTACGGTGGGTCAATTGGCGCTAATTTTTCCTTTTTAATTCTTCGGTAATTCTGCCTAAAATTTGAGGAATACGCCTATAGGATTAGATTCAAAATCTACAAAAAGACAGGGGGCGATTTCCAAGAATTAGTTCTATTTATAAGGGGTAGTTTAAAACGTTTACGGAAAATTGTATGCCAACGCAAGAAAAACAACGCCCTGCTCAACATCAAAACCAACAACCGGGGCGGGAATCGGAAATGAATCCTCGTCCTAAAGCCCGGGCTGCTGAGTATAAAGGCAGTGGAAAATTAGAAAATAAAGTTGCCCTGATTACCGGAGGAGATAGCGGAATTGGTCGTGCTGTGGCTGTTTTGTTTGCCCGAGAAGGAGCGGATGTGGCGATCGTTTATCTGAACGAACATGAAGATGCCAAAAAGACTCAAGAGATGGTAGAAGCGGAAGGGCGGCGCTGTCTGCCGATCGCCGGAGATATTGGAGAAAAAAGCTTTTGTGAACAAGTGGTCAAGCAGACTGTTGATGCCTTTGGTCATCTGGATATTCTGATTAATAATGCTGCGGAACAGCATCCCCAAGATAATATTGAGGATATCACCCAAGAACAGTTAGAAAAAACGTTCCGCACCAATATTTTCTCCATGTTTTACTTGACCCAGGCGGCTATGCCTCATCTAAAAGAAGGCAGTGCGATCGTTAATACGACGTCGGTAACCGCCTATAAGGGAAATGAAACGTTACTGGATTATTCTTCGACAAAGGGGGCGATCGTTGCCTTTACCCGAGCCTTGTCTCAAAAAGTGGTCAGCAAAGGAATTCGCGTTAATGGGGTTGCACCCGGTCCAATATGGACTCCTCTCATTCCTGCCACTTTCCCCCCAGAAAAAGTTGCTTCATTCGGTCAACAAGTACCCATGAAACGGGCCGGAGAACCCGAGGAAGTCGCCCCCTCTTATGTATTCCTCGCCTCGGATGATTCTTCGTATATGACAGGCCAAATTCTGCATCCCAATGGCGGTACTGTTGTTGGGGGTTAAGTGGGGAGCCGGTCCCTCAAAATAGCAGTGATATCCGACATTTTGTTAGGTTCAGTGGGTCCGCTAAAGTCCGTAAATTAGACTAGATTATTCCTAGGTTCGGTGTCCTTCACGCTCAGATAAAAATGCTTGGTGGTAAAGGATTAAGCGGGCTTGAAAACAAGGTTTTTAATAGGATATTCAAACCTCAATTATTTAAAATAATTGAGGTTTGCTTTATATAATATGATGCGGAAACAGTTTTTACAAACTAGCCTTGTCAAGGGGGTAAATTTAATGATGAAAAATCGTGATTTCTTCTAGGGGCGCATTGCGCCCCTACAATCTACACTTGACAGGGCTAGTTTTATAGACCTATGAACCCCAGATACTCTATCAGATAGAACCCGGTTTTGAACCTAAAAAACAACAATAATAGTATGGTTTTTTATAATCTTTTAATCACTAAACTAATTTCCTATAATTTAAAACTTGGTTTTTAATCGGTCAAAAAAAAGGGAGGTATTACGCCCCCCTTTTAGCTAATTTACAACGTTAGGTTAGCAACTCCCTGAACGGAGTCTTGATCTTAAGATGCCATGGATTGCTGAATGCGGCTTTTGGCTTCTTTAAACTGCTTAGAAAGCTGTTGAAGTTGGGCCTCATTCATGGTTTGGCGGAATTTACTGAACATATCGTTCTCTTCTTCCTTAGCATGATGCTGGACCATCTCTTTCAACTGTTTGATCCGAGGCATAAAGCTGGCATCACTACCGTTGCTCGATTTGATGGATTCGAGGAGTTGTTTCATCTCCGCCTGCTCGTTATACAGATGTTGCACGTTGGGGAATTGAGCACGGATAGCGGGATAGACGACTTCTTCTTCAGCTTCCGAGTGAGCGGTAAGATCTTTATAGATTTGAGCGAAGAATTCTTCGCGTTTCTTGGCGTCGTTGGTTTTTTCAATTTCCATGAAGAGGGTATCTACCTTGCGGTGATCTTCATAGATGATTTCCAGAATGTTCATATCATCTTTGGCGCGGCTGGCGGCGCTACCAAAAACACCACTCAAGGCTGCCATTGCATCTTGAACACGACTCCAGACGCCTTGATCTGGGTCTTGTCCGGTTAGTTCACGAGTGCCGAGGACTTCCAGAATCCCTTTGAGTTGTTCTTGGTGAGAACGGTTTTCAAAGTTCACTGTATTCAGGGGAGTGATGGCGGCTTCAATGTCAGCGCCGACGACTTGTGCGGCTTTATGGACCAGGAGTCCTTTCATGACCTGAGCGTGTTTGAGCAATTCGTGCTGAGAGATTTTCTCATACAGGGACATCTTGGAATCTTCCATCATTTTCTGAGCCTGTTTGAGGGTTTGCTCAGTGGTGCTATTGGGTTCAGCAGGATTGCCATATTGAATGATGGTGGTTTCAATGATGCCGAGGTTTTTGCGATCGTCCTCTAGCATACTTTGCAAGCGATCGCGGATATCTGGGTCAGTGGTAGCGCTGATAAATTTTTGTTCATTAGAAATGAGTAAATTTTGCACGGCTTTCATATCAGCCAATTTTTGGGCGATCGCCATGCGTTTAGTATCTTGTAATTGAACGGTCATTCGGATGTTCTCCTCGTAATTCAGGATTTAAAGTTGTTGTCAACTATTCTTTACTTTAAAAGAGAGAAGTTTTATCTTCATCCTTCTTTAGGCAGATCGTCACGTTCTTAAAGGAAGATCACGTTTTAGTCTGCTCTGCTTAATTTTGCAATAATATTCACTTATTTTTCTGGTAAAACTCCTGCTAACCACCGGAGAAATTCAGCAAAATCCAGCAAAGCAACGGAGAAAATTGAAATCTTATAAGCGATAACTTATTGCTAAAAATACTCCTTTGGATAGGTGAATATTTATGTCTTTAGAGGGTACACAATTTAAATTAAATTTTCTAGTTAATCCCAGGGTAAATTATTATAAGGGTGGGAAGAGACGCACAATGAAAATTTAGAAAATTGACTGACTCAGCAAATTGATGAAAATAGACCGATTGCAAAATTTCGGATACCTCTCCCTCCCGTCCTCTTCTCTTTATTAAGGGGGAAACCCCAGGAATCAAGAGACCTCTTCCAAGATTCTCTCAAGCCGAGTGATATTAATGACTGGGGGGCTTAATCGATTGATG